>NZ_VPFK02000014.1:0-321256 GCF_008634075.2 Saccharibacillus sp. WB 17
GCGGACAGCCGTGCTCCGCCGCTTGGCGGCGGACAGGCGCGCGAGCGCGCCGTCCTCCGCGGGAGCGGCTTCGCCGGAGGCGGCGCCGGTGCCGCGCCGGCCGGCCGCCGCGAACGGAGCCGCCAGCATCGCGGCGATCCGTTCCCATGGAACGGCCAGGCGGCGAATCGCGATATCCGCGATCCACAAGGCCAGCACGGCGGCCAGCAGAAGCGACGTCCAGTCCCGCATCTGCTTGTGCGGGGCGGCCGGCTGCGCATACACGGCCGCGGGATCGTCCCAGGAGAGCACGCGCCCTCCGGTCAGCTGCGCCAGCTCGGCCAGACGGGCAGAGCCTTGCGCCTCGGCGGACGAAATGCGGTATTCCGGCGAATACGGAATAACGAGTCCGGTTCCGGTCGAAGCCGGAAGCGCGGCCGTCTCGCCGCTGCCCGCCGTTTCTTCCCCGTTTGATCCCGCCGCGTTTTCCGAATCCGCCCCGCTTCCTGCGCCCGCAGGCGACAAGTTGAGCAGATAAGCGCCGGGTTCGCCGAGAGGCAGCATGCCCGTGTACCGGCCCGGAGCGGTCTGCACGAGCGTCACCGGATCGGTCGCTGCGCTTCCATCCCCGCCGATCGAAGCGACCAGCTCGTCGGGAAGTACGACGTCGCCCTGCGATTCGGCCGTCACGCTGAGCTGCGTGCCGCCTTCGGCCATCGCCGTCTCGATCCGGTAAGGCGACGCCGCAAACTGCGGAAACGTCCATTTGACCGTCTGCGTAAGCACGTTCGCAAAGCCGTCCCAGCCGATCCAGGGCCCCGACCATTCGCCGGTCAGATCGCTCGTCCAGGCTACGCTTCGGCCGGAGCCGTACTGCCAGCGGACGAGCAGCGGATCGGGTTCGGGACTGACCAGCGCCGTCTGCGCGGACGGCTTGGCGCTCGTCGCCACGTAGCCGTTGATCGTCGGCAGCCCTTCCGCGAACAGCGGAGCCCAATCGCCCGCGTCCGCGACCCGGGGCGTAAAAGGCTTGTCGACGACGTACGTCCGGGCGAGCAGCACCGCTTCGCGGCTGAAGATCGCCGGCAGCGTCGTCTCGTCCTGCACGTCGTAGAATCGGCCTTTGCCCAGATCCGCGACGCGCTGAAGCAGTCCGCGATCCGCGTCCGAGCCGACCGCGACGCTCGATACGGTCACTTGTTCCTCGCCGAGGCCGGCCAGTAGTTCTTCGTAGCTGCCTCCGCCCGCGGACTGTCCGTCCGTGAGCAGAATAATATGTTTGCGCTGCGCGTCGATCCCTTTGATCGTCTCCGTCGCGGAAGCCATCGCCGGGAAAATGTTCGTCCCGCCGCCGCTCGGAATCGACTGGATCAGCTGAAGCACTTCTTCTTTGTCCGTCAGCTTGCGCGGTTCGACGACCCACCACGGCGAATCGTCGAACGCGACGACGCCGACCGTGTCTTTGGCCCGCATCAGTTCGACGGTGCGCATGGCCGCTTCTTTGGCCAGCTCGATCTTGCTTCCGCTCATGCTGCCCGAACGGTCGATGACGAGAATCAGGCCAAGCTCCGGCACTTCGCGCTTGCCTTCGAGTTCCATCGAGACGGGCAGCGCCCGCTCGATCGGCGTATCGAAGTAGCCGCCCAGGCCGAAGCTTTGATCGCCGCCGCTCATCATGAAGCCAATCCCGTAACTGCGGACCGCCGTTTCGATTGCGTCCATTTTGGACTGTCCGAGCGCGTCGCCCGATACATTGTTGAACAAAATGCTGTCGTACTGCGCGTAATCGGCAATCTCCGACGGCAGCAGCGACGCCGGGATAACGGTCGTATCGATCAGCCCCGCGTTCAGCGCTTTTTCGATATTGGACGATGTGTCCGGTTTGCCTTCGACGACGAGCACCGACGGACTGCCCGCGACCCGGGTAAAAGCGAACGCCGCATTGTTCGCGGACTGTTCGTCGCCCGGCAAGCCCAGTTCGGCCCGATAGCGATGCAGGCCCGGCTTTTTGGCCAGGCCCTGCAGCAGCACGGCGTTGTCGCCGCGTTCCACCCGCACAGTCTGCGCGCCGATCTCCACGTTGTCTTCGTACAGCCGGATCTCGCCTGTTCCCGAGAACGTGCTGCGCAGCCGCGCTTCGACCGTAAACGCTTCGCCGAGATACAGCTTGCCCGGCAGGGACAGCGAATCGATCGCGGCGTCGCGCTCGGTCTCGGTCCGCTTGTCCAGCACGTCGACGGCGATGCCGCGGTTTTTGAGCAGGCGTCCGCTTTCGAGCATGCTGCCGATATTTTCGTCGCCGTCGCTGATCAGCACGATGCGCGGATCGCCGGCCCCAAGCATGCCGGACGCCAGCTGCAGCGCGCGCTGCACATTCGTGTAGTCCGCGTCGATCGCGGCTTCCAGCCCGCCGAGCGGCGCATCGGCGCTCATCGTCCGCTCGGCCGACGCGTCGCGACCGAACGAGAGCATCGCATACGCATCGTCGGCTGCTTTGGCCGCAAGCGAACCATCGATCCAGTCCCGGTCGGCGTCGCCGGCGGACGCGCTCGACGAACGGTCGACCGCGTACACGACTTCATGCTGGCGCTGCACCGTATAGAGCTGCACGCCGGCCAGCAGCAGCACGAGCAGCAGCAGCGCAATCGTCCGCAGCGAAGCGGCCAGCCGGTGCCGGAACATCGGGATACGCGCCGGACCGCGCCAGGCAAATACGGCAAAAGCCGCCAGCGGAATCAGCAGTAGAAGCAGCCACGGATGGTCAAATTGAACGCCCACGTCGGTACACCCCCCATTCCGTCAGCATGATTGCGGCGATCAGCGCGGCCAGCCAGGCCGTAAGCGGCAGCCGGCCGCGCGTGTCTCCGCTCGCCGCCGGTCCGGACCCGGACCCGGCTTCGCCGGTATCCGCCGTCCGGCCGAATACCGGAACGTCCGCGGCCGGCGCCGCCGACTCCGAAGCGTCCGGCCGCACGTCGAGCAGATACGTCGGCGAATCGTCCGATCCGCTGCCGGTTTGCTCGAACGCGTACAAGCCGGGCACGTTCGGCGCGATATCCGTTTGCGCTTCGATCGTTGGCGTCCCCCCGCTTCCGAACGCGGGGCCTTGCAGCGGACGCCATACGGCCTGCTCGGCGTCCGCCGCGATCGGCATGTCCACCGCCGCTCCGGATACGACGCGGCCCAAGCCGCCTCCGCGTCCGCCCGACAGCCAGGAGACCGCGTTGCTGACGAGCACCGGGAATTCGCTGTTCAGCGGCAGATCGCCTTTTTGCAGATCGAAGCCGAACCAGAGCGTCCTGCGGCCGTTTGTCGTGCCCGCCGCCGCGGCCGGCTGTTCGCCGATCGTGAAGATCGTCGTCAGCCCGGCCGGCTTGCCGGTCGCAAGCGCCCCGAAATAAGGCTCGCCCAGCGTCAAATACCGGGTGACCGGGTGGTTGGACACTTCCGCGCGCCGGCTGCCCGGCTGCTGTGCATTTTCCGGTCCGCCGATCGTCCAGAGCGCCGCTTCGGACAGCATTTCCCCCCANTCCGTCCCGACAGATCGAGCCGGGTCACTTCCGCGCCGGACAGCCGCAGCGCTTTTTCCAGAAACAGATTGCCGCCGGACAGCAGCAGCACGTTCACCGAACCGCCCGTTTCCGCAAAAGCGAACGCGTCGTCGTCGGCCGCGTAATCGTCGGGCGCATTCGCGAGGCTGAGCCGGTAGGCGTCCGCCGCTTCCGTCGCGTCGAACGTCACCGTCTGCCGTTTGCCGGGCTCAAGCTTCAGTTCCCGGCTGCCAAGCGGACGGCCGTCGCCGGACCATTCCGCCCGAAGGTCGAGCGGCACCGTGCCGGTGTTCGCGATCACGCCGACGAACCGGCCGCTCGCGTCTGTACCAAACTGCTCGACCGACGCGTTGCGGTATTCGGTACTGCCGATTCGCCGTACTTCGATCGGAACATCGACCGGCAGGTCGTCCGCGCGCTCGTTCCACTGGGCGTCGGTATAGACGACGATCCGGGCGTCTTCCTGCCCTTCGGCGACCGCCGACGCAAGCGAGATCGCTTCCCGGTAAGCCGTTCGGCCGTAGTCCGCCGACAGCGAACGTACCGCTTTTTCCCAGGCGCCCCGATCAGACGTCCCCGATTCGATCACCTGCGGGCTGCCTCCCATGCGGATCAGCGTCAGGCCGCCGCCGGAAGAGTTCGTATCCGCCAAAATGCCGCGCTTCATCTCGTCCAGCCGGGTTCCGGCATCCGGATCGTCCGGGCCGCCGTTTCCGCCTTCGCCGGCGGCGAAGCGCGCGCTCATGCTGGCCGAGACGTCAGCCACGACGACCGTGTATCCGCCGCCGCCCGCTTCCGCCCACACAAACGGACGCATCAGCGCAAACGCCAGCAGGGCGGCCGCCAACAGCTGAAGCCACATTAACAGGCGGCTGCGCAGTTTTTGCCAGGGACGGTTCGCCTCGGTATTTTCCAGCGCCCGTCTCCATAACAAATGGCTCGCGACCGGCGTATCGATAAACTTCCGCTTGAACAAATACAGAATGACAATGACCGGAATACCCAGCGCAAACCAGAGCCCCGCCCATGAACCGATTCCCATGCTCCGCACCTCCTCTCGTTCTCCGGCGAGCCGGCTTCAGCGTACCCATCCCTGCTCCCGCAGCGTTCCGAGCACAATCTCGCGCACCGGCACGTCGGTAGGCGCAAGCACGTACGCAATGCCCCGCCGCGCGCAAAACTCGGCCAGTCGTCCGCGGTAAGCGGCGAATTCCCGTTCATACGCTTCCAGCAGCCGGCCGGTCAGCGCGGCTTCTTTTGCCGTTCCGAGCTCGGCGTCGATCAACTTGAGATCCCCGCTCAGACGGGGTTCGATCTCGCCGCGCGTCACCACCTGCACCAGTACCACTTCCTGACGGGCGGCCTGCAGGCGGGCCAGCGCTTCTTCCAATTCTTCTTCGCCGCGCTCGGTCCAGCAGTCCGAGAACACCCACGCCATACCGGGCAGCCTGGGCAGCCGGGAGCGTTCGCCGAACGCCTCGGCCAGATCGCCCCGCCCTTCCGGCTCCGAAGCGGCCAGAAAATTCAGCATCCGGTGCACGGCAGGACGCCCCCGCAGCAGCGGCAGCCCTTCGCCGACCCGGGCTCCGACCCGGTAGACGCCGAGGCGATCATAGCCCGCAAGCGCCATATAACCGATGCTCGCCGCAAGCCGCGAAGCATGCAGCAGTTTGGTTGGTGGAGGTTCGTCGGCCAAACGCGAAGCGTGCCGCGAAGGGGTCGATGCCGGTTCGTCGGCCAGCCGCGAAGCGTGCGGCGATGGGGTCGGTGCGCCTTCGTCGGCGAACGCCATCGACTGCGAGCAGTCGAGATACAGAGTCACCTGAAGTTCCTGCTCGTCGAGATACTGCCGGACCACCTTGCGGCCCGTGCGGCCGTATACGCTCCAGTCGAAGCGCCGCACGTCGTCGCCCGGCGAATATTCGCGGTAATCCGCGAATTCCAGCGAAGCGCCGAGCTCTCTTGACCTGCGCCGACCCTGCCTCGTGCCGCGCACCCGCCTTGCGGTGGACAGCGTCAACCGGTCCAGCCTCGCCGTCCATTCCGCGCCGAGCAGCTGTTCGGGCTTCATCTCGACGGCTCCAGCCGGGCCAGAATATCGTCGACCAGCGTATCCGGCGACACCCCTTCGGCCTGGCCTTCGAAATTGAGCAGCAGGCGATGGCGCATGGCCGGCTTCGCGGCGGCCACAAGGTCTCCGGTCGAGACGTGCATGCGCCCTTTGACGATCGCCCGGACTTTGGACACGGCGATCATCGCCTGCAGGCCGCGCGGCCCGGAACCGAACCGGACATACCGTTTGACCGATTCGGGCGAATCCCCCTGATCGGGATGCGTCATCATGAGCAGGCGCACCGCATAATCGAGCACGTCTTCGGACACCAGTACTTCTCTCGCTCCGCGCTGAATCTCCATCAGCGCCGCGGCATCCGCTCTCTTCACCGCCTGACGCTGGGACGAAGCGGTCGTGCGCCGGATGATCTCTTTCAATTCGTCAGGCGACGGATAATCGACGTCCAGCTTGAGCAGGAAGCGGTCGAGCTGCGCTTCGGGCAGCGGGTATGTGCCTTCGTTTTCCAGCGGATTTTGCGTCGCGAGGACGAAGAACGGTTCCGGCAGGCGGTGGGTCGTTCCGCCGATCGTCACCGTCTTCTCCTGCATCGCTTCAAGCAGCGCGCTCTGCGTCTTGGGCGTGGCGCGGTTGATCTCGTCGGCCAGCACGATGCTGCCGAACAGCGGTCCCGCGCGGAACTCGCTCGAGACGCCGCCGGCATTGCCGAAATGGATCATATCGGTGCCGGTAATATCGCTCGGCATCAGGTCGGGCGTGAACTGGATGCGCGAGAACGGCAGATCCAGCGCGTCCGCCGCCGAGCGGACCAGCATCGTTTTGCCCAGCCCGGGAATGCCTTCGAGCAGGGCATGCCCGCCCGCGAATACGCACCACAGCATTTGTTCCACGGTCTCGCTTTGTCCGACGATGACCTGCGCGATCTCTTCGCGCACGTCTTCCATCGTTTGTCTCCAGGCTTCGATCCGATCGGTCTCCTGCAGCATGAACCTTCCCCCTTTGGCGGCCTGTCGGCACGCCGTTTCGTCTAGCCTTGCCGCCGCTTGCCTTCCCGCAAGATCGCTTCGGCTTTATTCGATGCGAACGGACGGTCAGGACTGCGGACGGATTTCGGTAAAATAACTTTCGACGAGTCCCTGCACGCTTTGCGGCAGCTGACTGCGGCCGAGCGATTCTTTGGCCCGCTCGGAATATTGACCGTACACTTCTTCGTAAGGCCGGCTGACGCCGTCGATCGTCGGCGAGACGCCGCCGGTCTGCTTGTCGCCGCCGCTTGACGGTCCGCCGTCGGACTGGACGTTTCCTTCGCCCTGCAAATTGCGGGGCGTCGTGACCAACTCCCGGCCGCCGCTGCCTTGCCCGGCGCCGCTGCCTCCCTGGCCCGAACCGGAGCCGCCGGAACCGGAACCCGAGCCTGCGCCCGAACCGCTGCCGGCGCCTTGGCCCGAACCTTGACCCGAGCCCTGGCCGGAACCCTGCCCGGCTCCCTGGCCCGAAGCGCCGCCCGGCGAACCGGAACCTTGCCCGCTGCCGGGATCGCCCGTGCCTTCGCCGCTTTCGCCGCTCTCGCCCGGCGAACCTTCCCCTTCTCCGCTCTCGCCGGAGCCCGGGCTGCCGGCTTCGCCCGCGTCGGCCAGCGCTTCGGCCGCTCCGCCACTGCCCCATGCTTCGGACAACGACAGTCCCGAAGCGGCCAGTTCCCCGGCCATCTGCATGCCGCTGCGCGCCAGCTGGGCCGCCGCTGCGGCGGCCAGATCGCTTTGTTCGCCGAGTCCGCCGGACTCGCTCGCCGCCGCGGCCAGCTTCTCGGCGAGCTCGCGCAGCTGCTCGTCGGACAAATCGCCCGAAGCCGCCAACTGCTCGGCGGCTTTGCTGAGCGCTTCCTGCAGCGCGCCCGTTTCCTTGCCGGCTTGGGGCGCCTGCTCCGCGAGGCTTTGCATCGCTTCGGCCAACGCTTCTTTTTGCTGCGCGGACAGCTTGTTCATCGCGTCCTTCAGCGCTTCCGCCCGCTCCGAAGCGTCGCCGGCCTGCGGCTTGGCGGCTTCCTGCAGCGCCTGCTGGGCCGCAAGCTTGCGGCTCCAGTCTTCAAGTTCACGCTGCTCGCCGGCCGCCGCTTCCGCCCGGCTGCCCAATTCCTTCATCGTGCGTTCCATTTGTTCCAGCGCTTCTTCGGCGCGGCCCGAGTCGCCGAGACGCTCGGCCAGGTTCGCCGCCGCTTCAGCGAGCGGCGCCCGCGCCTGCGGCTCGATCGGCGCCTGGGCGAGTTCTTTCGCCAGCGCTTCGGCTTTGCCGCGCTGCGATTCGATCAGCGCCTGCTCCTGCTCCCGCTGCCGCAGCTGCGTATCCATCGGATTCGGAAGCAGCAGCAGAAGGAGACAGAGGGCCAGCAGCGCGGCCGAAACAACGCCCGGCCGGCCGAACTTGCGCGGAAAAGGCAGCCGCTTGCCGCGCTCGGCCGCAAATTCCAGCGCATAAGCCCGCGCCTGCGCGCGCTGCCAGTTCGCCGCGGCCGAATCCCGCCCGGCGAACTCAAGCGCCGTCTTCATCAGGTCGCGGCGTTCTTCCGCCGGATCGGCACGGTCCATCGCGCGCGCCGCTTCGGCCGTGCCGACGGGCCGCCGATAAGCGGTGGCCGCTCCAAGCAGCGCCCCGGCCGGCAGCAGCGCCAGTGCCCAGAGCGGCGCGTGCGCCACCGGCACAAAGCGTGCCGCGGCCAGCAGCAGGGCGGCGGCCGCGAATCCCGCGGCCAACCCCCGCAGCGCAAACGCGTAGACGCGAACAGCCTGAAGCCGCAGCCTCACGCTCCGAACGGCGGACAAAATAGGTTCCATGCCGATCCCTCCTTAATGTTCATATATGCCGGCGCAGAGCCGGATATTTACGATTTGCCCGGTCGGCCCGGATTCGGCTGCATCTCGGCCACTTTCGCGCTCTCGCCCGGTTCTCTGCCGAGCGGCGTAGTATCGACCGAACGCTTTCTTCGGCTCACCGGACGGATGCGCCGAATAGCGATCCACAGCGCGCCTGCGATAACGAACGCGTATACGAGCAGGAACTGGAGCCAGAGCGAGATCGGAGCTTGACTTTGCAAGTTCGCGCCATTGACGAGAAATGCTTGTTTGGAGAGGCCCGGCTCGAAAATGCTGATCAATGCGCCGACCGGATTAAGCCCCAAAATGAAGCCGATCCACGAATATTGCGGCTGCACCGTGCCGCCGTAATACGTCTGCTGCACGATGGCGAGCATCAGCAGGTACGCGACTCCCGTCACGACAAAAATGAACAGCGTCATGCCGTACGTCATGATGACGGCCATGATGGTCCGCTTGAACAGCGTGGAACACAGAATGCCGAGCGAACCGAGCAGCAGCATCGTGAACAGGTAGAACAGGAAGACGAGCGTCAGCTGCGAAGGCGAGATGCCGCCGTACAGGAACACGATGCTGTAGATTGGCAGCGTCGCCAGCACGATCAGCACCATGAAGGCCAGCGAAGACGCCAGCTTGCTCAGCACGATCGCAGACGAACTCTGCTGCGTCGTCAGCAGGATGTTCAGCGTCTGCTTCTCGCGCTCGCCGCTGATGACGCCCGCCGTCAGGGCCGGCGTCATGAATGCAACCAGCACCAGCTGCGCGATGCTGAGCACGTAGAACAGC
Organism: Saccharibacillus sp. WB 17; assembly: GCF_008634075.2. Classification (NCBI taxonomy): domain Bacteria; kingdom Bacillati; phylum Bacillota; class Bacilli; order Caryophanales; family Paenibacillaceae; genus Saccharibacillus; species Saccharibacillus sp. WB 17. The sequence goes on from NZ_VPFK02000014.1 coordinate 9,258, forward strand.
ATCCGGCTCGTCGACGGATCGAAGCGCATGCCCGCCTGCGAACCTTGAAAGCCCATCGTCACGTAGATGAATCCGATCGCGAGCCCGCCCAGGATCAGCACATAGGCCAGCAGCGCCACGAAAGACCGCGGCGTCCGCATCCGCAGGCGAAACTCCTTGTCCAGCACCGGATTGATCCACAGGCTTCCGCCCCGGTCCGTTTTGTTTTTCGGGCTCATGTCGCCGCGCCTCCTTTCGTGATTTCGAGGAATACGTCTTCCAGATTGGTCTGCGCTTCGTTAAAAGAGACCACTTCGTATTCCCAGTCCAGGATGCGGCGCAGCAGCTGCATCTGCTCGGCATCCTGCCCGCTGAAATGGACCTGAATGCCGTTCGCTTCGCTCAGCACCCGGCTGACGTGGGACTCATCCCGCAGCCGCTCCGCCAGTTCGTCCTGCCGGCCAAGCGTACGGATATGCAGCACCCGGTTGACCTGCATCCGGCTCTGGATATCGGACACTTTGCCCTGCGCCACCATCCGCCCGTGCTCGATAACGCCGATCTGATCGACCATCTCCGCAAGCTCCGGCAAAATATGCGAGGAGATGATGATCGTTTTGCCCATGCGCTTGAGTTCCTTGAGAATTTCCCGCATTTCGATCCGCGCCCGCGGGTCGAGTCCGGAAGCCGGCTCGTCCAGAATCAGCACTTCGGGATCGTGCACGAGGCTGCGCGCGAGGCAGAGCCGCTGCTTCATGCCGCGAGATAAACCGTCCACGTAAGCGTCTTTTTTGTCGGACAGGTTGACGAGTTCCAGCAGCTGCGGAATCAGTTTCTCCCGTTCGGTACGCCCAATGCCGTAGCTCGCTCCGTAAAAATGCAAATATTCGTCCGTCTTGAACCGGTCGTAGACGCCGAAGAAATCGGGCATATAGCCGATGCGCCGCCGCACTTCCTTGGGATGCCGCGTCACGTCGTACCCGCTTACTTTGGCGATACCGGAATCCGGCAGCAGCAGCGTGGCGAGAATCGACATCGTCGTCGATTTGCCTGCCCCGTTGGGGCCGACGAAGCCGAACACCGTGCCCGCGTCGATCGTCATGCTGATGTTGTCCAGCGCCTGAAAATTGCCGTAACGCTTGCTCAGTTCCTTGATCTCGATCATGGCTGCACCGCTCCTGTCAGTTTGATCTCCGGCAGCGCCATCGTCGTCCACTCGTTGACCCGAATCCGAATCTGGATCTGGTTGTCGCCGCTCACGTAATCGCCGGCGTTTTTGAACGAAGCCGAGACCGCTCCGGCCTTCCATTCGATCGCCTGCCACCGGTTCTCGGCTTCGTTGCGCAGTTCGACCGAGAACGTCTGCGGACGGCCGTCCGGCAGCCGGATATCGAGCGCTTTGTAAGCGGCGCCCGGCAGATCCGGCAGCGTGTAGCCGAGCGTCATCGAACCCGGTGAAGCGCTGACGCGGCCCATGCCGTCGTCGGACACCTGCGTCGTGTTCGTGTGGACGACCGAGCCGCCCACGTAGCCGTACGGCAGATTGAAGGCACCGTTTTGCACGACGTTGATCGACACCGGCTGCGTATACATGCTCAGCCGGTCGTTGGTGACTTTTTTGCTGCCCACGTCAAGTTTGTTTTCCGAATCTTCCGAGAATGCGACCAGGAAAGCTTCTTCCATTCCGCCCCGGTTCACCGCGCTGTTGACCGGAATGTTCTGGGCCAGGGAACGCTGGCGGACGAACTCGTCGCTGCCGCTCGCCGGATACGCGAACAGATAGCTGCCCAGGTCGTAATAACCGGAAGACAGCTTGGTCGCCTGGCCGAGCGAAGCTTCCGCGCCGGGCTCAAGCGTGCCGATCTTGTACAGCTGGCCTCCGGCGACGAGCCCCATATCGTCCATGCGCCGGGGCGTCTCGTTAACTACGCTGCCGCTGATCGCTCCTTTGTCGTCGATCGCAAGCTTCGCGTTCAATTTGCCGGTCTCCGCGCTGGCCGGTTCCTCGACCGTGAACTTGGCGACGGACCAGTACGACATGTCGCCCAGCCGAAGCTGCGAACCGTCCGGTTCCTCGCGCACGAAATTGCCCAGTTTGCCGCTTACCTCGCCGGTATTGCCGCCCATCCAGTTGTCGCCTCCGCCCATCAGGCCGAGCTGCGTGCCTGCCGGGAAATTGACCGTGTAATCGCCTTTGCTCGGCACGAACAGCGCGGTCGCGCTGCGCCGCACGCCTTCGCCTTCCCCGTCAAGCGTGACGAAGCTCAGCGTGTGGGCGATTTCGTTCGTTTTGTCGGAAGAACCCGCCAAATAGATCGCGACGCTTGAGACGACGGCCACGAGCGGAATGAATACCCATGCCCACTCGCGCTTGTCGAATTTGCGCAGCACCAGATACAGCAGCGGCGCGACGACGACGAGGTAAATCAACAGCATCCAGACAAGTCCGCTCAGCTTCGGCATGCTCAGCGAAGGGAAATAATCCAGCGTGCCTGAGAGGTTGTAATAGTCCGAGCCGAATGCAGGGACGGCAGCGCTTACGCCGGATGACGTCTGCGTATTCAGGTCTGCCCGCAGCAGCTTGCCCCACAGCGGCGAACTGCCCGCCCACGAAGACAGCGGCGCAAGCGCCAGGTCGTAACCCGCGTACCAGACTTCTCCGGCCTGCACCGGCATCGACGCGATCAAAGGCCGTTCTTCTTCGCCGTAGCGCACCTGCGCGTCCGGCTTCGCCGCAGCGTTCGCGACCGTAAGCATGGTGCCGCTTGCGAGCGGCTTGCCGTCTCCGCCGGGCACAAGCGGCGCCGCGGACAAGGAAGACGTCCCGCCCGACGCTTCGACCGGCGAGAGATCTTCAAATCCGGCCGACGTTTTGGCATAGCCCGCGCCTCCGCCGAACACCAGCGATCCGCCGCGCTCTACCCAGCTGCGAATAGCGTCCGACTGCTCCGCGCTCAGCGTATCCGCGGCGAAATCGTTCAGCACGAGCACGTCGAGTCCGTCGAGCAGTATCGGATTGTCGCCGATATCGTCCGCTTCGAGCGGCACGAGGCTGATCGCCTGTCCGCCGGCCTGCTGCAGACTGAGAAAATTCATCGTGTCGGGATCAGACGCCAGCACGCCGACGATGCCGCCGTACTGGCTCGAACCCGACAGATACGCGCGGCCTTCCCGGAACGGCAGCGATTCTCCGGTCTCGACCGAGCCCGGATAGAATCGCAGCAGACTCGTATTGCGCGAATACGAACCGCCGGGGATCGCAAACACCACTTCTTTGGCCGTGCCTGCCGGCAGCTCGACGCGGCGCACATATGTACTTTCTCCCATTCCGTTCTGCGGCGTGACCTGAACGACCAGATCGCCGGTCAGATCCTCGGCGCTGGTCAGCGTCACCCGCAGCGGATTCCAGCGTCCGTCGTTGATCTTGCCTCCGTAACCGAACTCCGTCGCGACCTGAAGCCCGCCGCTCGCGGTGGCCGCTCCCGCCGGCCAGGCCGGCAACAGCGCGGCAATCAGCAGCAGCGGCAGCAGCAGAGTCAGGCCGCGCAGCACCGTACTTTTTTTCCGTTCCAACATAACAGGCTCCTTTCGTTTGGCGAATCGAATCCCTCAAATAACTAAAATTTACATCCCTGAAAATGACACCGGCCTGTTGAGCATTCAACAGGCCGGTCATGCGCCGTAACGGCTGCATCCTATAACGACGCCGCGCCCGAACGTTTCTCTACTAAGACGGTTCGGAGCGGGTCTTTGTTACGAAAAGAATCAAACTTCCGGTCTCTCCGGCGGCTTGGCGATCAGTTGAACACCACGGTCTTGTTGTGATGCACCAGAATGCGGTCTTCCGCATGCCATTTGACGGCGCGCGCCAGCACGACCCGTTCGATCGTGCGGCCGATCCGTTTCAGTTCCGGCACGTCGTCGCGGTGGCTGACCCGCTGCACGTCCTGCTCGATGATCGGACCTCCGTCCAGTTCTTCCGTCACGTAATGCGCGGTCGCGCCGATGATCTTCACGCCGCGGTCGTACGCCTGAGCATACGGCTTGCCGCCGACGAAGGCCGGCAGGAAGGAATGGTGGATATTGATAATACGGTTGCGGTAATTTTCGATAAAATAAGGCGAGACGATCTGCATGTAGCGCGCCAGCACGATCAGGTCGATCTCGTCGCCGACGGCGAGCAGCTGCTGGCGTTCCGCTTCCGGCTTGTTATCTTTGGTGACCGGAATATGGCGGTATTCGATACCGAACGATTCGACGTACTCCCGCATATCCGGATGATTGCTGACGACGACCGCGATTTCCGCGTCCAGGTCGCCCGCCTGCCACTGCCAGAGCAGTTCGACCAGACAGTGGTCTTCTTTCGAGACGAACAGCGCCAACTTTTTCTTTTTCGCCGCCCGGTAGATTTTCCAATCCATCTCGAACCGATTGGCAATTTCCATGAAATCGGCTTCCAGCTTCGGCAGCTTGCCGCTCAGTCCTTCGAGATCGAATTCGATCCGCATGAAGAACATTCCGCCTTCGGGGTCCATCGTATACTGGTCGGACTGGACGATATTCGCTCCGTGGTCGAACAGGAAACGCGAGACCGCCGAGACGATGCCCGGGCCGTCCGGACAAGAAATAAGCATGCGCGCCCGGTCCTGCGGCTGCTGTTGGCCTGCGGAACCCGCAGTTTTGACATGTTGCTCCATGATTCCGTAATCCTCCTTGGGTCCGGCCGCGACTGTTCGCGCGCCGGCCTTCTCGACATGGTGAAGGCAGCGGGAAGAAGCGGTTGCGTCTCGAATATGGACGCCGCGCCGCGTGCTTCCCCTGCTTTTTTGCCAGAAAAATTAGAACCGCGCCAGTGCTTCCCTGCCTGCCAGCACGGCGATCAGACGTTTGTTGAGGTCTTCTTCGGAGACGTTCGGCAGCACCGACTCCTGCACCGCGAGATCGTACAGCCGCTCAAGCGGTTCGCGCGGATCGGCCTTTTTGGCTTTGGCGTCGTTTTTGAGCACCGCCCACGTATCGAGCGTGAACGCGCGCGGATCAAGACCCTGCGCCGCGAAAAAGGCATGCAGCTTCTCGACGTCTTCGCCGAAGCCCGTGCCGAAGCGCTCGCTTACGGTGCCGCGCAGAAGCGCGATTTCGACTTCGTACATCGGACGCTGCGTTTTGACGTCTTTGCCGATCCACGGCGTCTCCAGAATGAACGGCAGATGGCTCAGCGACGGATGGTTGACGACCCCGTTGAGCGCTTCGAATCCGATCCAGCCCGCGCCGATCGGCGTATGACGGTCTTTGCCCGCGCTGACCGGATTTTTGCTGTCGTTGATATGCATAACGCCAAGGCGGTCCAGTCCCACGATGTCGTCGAACTGCTTCAGCACTCCGTCAAAATCGTTCGCGACGTCGTACCCGGCATCGTGAATATGGCAGGTGTCCATGCAGACGCTGAGACGTCCGTTGTTCGGCACTTTGTCGATGATGCGCGCGATCTCTTCGAACTTGCGGCCGACTTCCGTTCCTTTGCCCGCCATCGTCTCCAGCGCAATATTCACGTCGGTCTCTTCCACGCCGCTCAGCACTTCGGTCAATCCCGCCGCGATACGCTCGATACCGTATTCCAGGTCCTTGTCCGTGAACGCGCCCGGATGCAGCACGATCTGCTTCGTGCCGATCGCGTGGGTCCGGCGGATTTCTTCCTGCAAAAAGCTGACACCCAGCTCGTACGTATGGTCTTTGTACGAAGCGAGGTTAACGATGTACGGCGCGTGCACGACAATTTCCGGCACCCCGTTTTGCTCCATCAGCTTGAGTCCTTCTTCAATGTTCATCGTGTCCATCGGTTTGCGCCGCGTGTTCTGCGGAGCACCCGTATATATCATGAACGAGGTCGATCCGTAGCCGTTCGCTTCGTTCGCCGCGCTCACCAGTCCCTTGTCCGAAAAAGACACGTGGGAGCCGATCTTAAGCATGGTTCATCCTCCTCTTTGTCTGCGGCTGCCGGATCTTGTCGCCCGCAACGGCCCATCCCGTCGTTCGCGTATCCGGCCTGCCGTCCAAACCTTGTCTTATTTTAACGTGAAGCGGGCAAGAAATCCACGCATAAGCACGGATAAGTCAGAACTGTCATCGGATGCGGGAGATGGCCGGCGCCTTCCGATTTGTCATACAGCCCCCGACGCCGTTTAATAGAAGGAGAAGAACAGTAATAGTAAGGGTAGGATCATTCGCGGACGAATCGGCAGGTTCCGCACGAGGAGGTACGGCATGAAGATTGCTATCAGCGGAGGAACGGGATTTATCGGCAAAAAACTGACGGAAAGACTCACGCGGTCGGGACATGAAGTGGTCGTGATCTCGCGCAAGGCGGCAGACGGGGCTTCCGGCCCCGCCGTCCTGACCTGGGATCGACTCGAGCGCGATCCGCAGGCGTTGGCCGGCTTCGACGGCATCGTCAATCTGGCGGGTTCTTCGCTCAGCCAGCGCTGGACGGACGAAGCCAAAGCGGAGATGGAACGCTCCCGCCTGGAATCGACGCGCAAACTGATCGAAAGCATGCGCAGCCTGACCACGCCGCCGTCCGTCTTCGTTCAGGCGTCCGCGATCGGCATCTACGGCACGTCCGAAACGGACGAGTTCACGGAAAGCTCGCCGCCCGGCGGGCAGGACTTTCCTTCGCAGCTGTCGGTGAAGTGGGAAGCCGCCGCCGATCCGATCGAAGCGATGCCGCAGACGAGGCTCGTCAAAATGCGTATCGGCCTGGTGCTCGGCCGCGAAGCGGGCGTGTATCCGGTGCTCAAGCTACCGTACAAGCTGATGGGCGGCGGCAAGCTCGGCAGCGGACGGCAGTGGATGTCGTGGATTCATATCGACGATCTGACGGGACTGTTCGAATTCGCCCTGACGCAGCCCGGCGTATCCGGCCCGATCAACGCGTCCGCGCCGAACGCCGTGCGGCAGGACGAACTCGGCCGCGTGATCGGCGGCGTCATCGGCCGTCCGCACTGGTTCCCGGTCCCGGCCCCGCTCATGCGCGCCGTGCTCGGCGAAATGTCGCTTATGGTGACCGGCGGCCAGCACGTCCTTCCGCGGGCCGCGGAAGAGAACGGGTTCAAGTTCGGGCATCCCTACGTGGAAGAAGCGATTCGGGATTTGGAGCGGAAGTAGGCACAGCTGGAATCAGCAGGTAAAAAAGAGTCCGGATCAGGGATCAACCTGAACGGACTCTTTCCTGTTCTATAGAAGATGCAGTTTTTTGCTTTTGAGTTCGTACTTGCGCCGGCAGATCCGGGCTACCGAGTCGTCGTGGGTGACCAGAATCATCGTCATCCCTTGTCGGTTCAAGTCTTGCAAACTAGTCAGGATCGACGTTTCCGTTTCTTCGTCCAGCGATCCCGTCGGCTCATCCGCCAGCAGCAAAGGCGGATTTTTGATGATCGCCCGCGCGATTGCGACCCGCTGCCGTTCTCCGCCGGACAGCTCTTTGATTCGCCTTTTGAGCAGCGCGCCGATCTCCAATTGGGCCGCGACTGCCTCGACGCGCTTTTTGATATCCGGTTTGGTCGTTTTCAAATAATGCAGCGGCAGTGCGATATTGTCGAACACGCCGCGGTCATGCAGCAGATTGAAGTTTTGCGTAACAAAAGAAAGATGGTTCCGCCTGTAATCGGCCAGCCTGGATGCGTTCCGGTCAGAAATCTTGTCCTGCCGAAAATAGACCTCGCCCGCTTCGATTCCCGTAAGTCCGGCAATGACGTTCAGCAGGGTCGATTTTCCGCAGCCGCTTTTTCCTTTGATCGCTACGGAATCTCCTTCGTCTACGCTCAAACTCAAATTTTCCAAAATAGTGCTTGTCGTCCGCCCGTTTTTGAATAGTTTGGAAATCCCCGACACTTCAAGCAGCATGTGAACGTCTCCTTACTCCTCGGTTTTGATATACTCCGACATCGGCCGGGACAAAAACTTGCCGATCGGCAGCGCGCAGGCGAAGATCCCCATCAAGGCAGCTACCCCGAACAGCACGAATTGCATGGGCAGATCCCCGATCTTCAAATAATATTCCATGATTATGAAGTTCACGCAGCAGGTGACGCCGAAAATAGACAGGATCGGCAGCGCTTGCAGCTTCACGAGCTGAAATCTTGTAGCTCCGTTCAGGTAGTGCACGGCCAGCATAGGGAAGCGCCTTTTTTGCTGCATGAACAAAAACAGGTTGATCACGACGACGTTCAATATGACAAAAGCGGCAAAAAGGCTTTTCACGAGAGCCTCGTTTTCCTGAATGACGACCATCAGGCCCCGGTAATTTTGGAAATGCGGATTCAGCCCGATAAACGAATATCGTCCAAAGCCGGTACTCGACGCGAGGGCGTCGATCCGCTGCAGCATCTCTTTTTTCAACTGCGGATCGTCTTCAAGCACCACATACCCGTTGACTCGGGCAAAATAATTGATCGTCTGAAATTTGGCTTCCCCTTCATTCTCGGGAGGTCCGTACGCCACGTACGGAATCACGATGGAATCATCCAGATAAAACTCCGGCCGATCCGCATAATAGACCCGGGTGTTTTCAGCCAAAATGCCGATCACTTCTACCTTTTGAATTGTGCCGTAATAGTTGATACTCGTCTGCTGTCCCACTTCGTACAGCTCCCTGTAGTCATACCCCAGCATAACCGGCAGAACTTCGGGGCTTAGTTCGGACTGGGACTGGCTCCATATTCGGCCCGCATACGTTTTGAGATCGAAATAACGCAGCGCTTGTTCGTTAAGCTGCAAAGATTTGACCCATGTATACGGTCTGCCCGCTAGGTTCTCCTGCCGCTTCCCGTTTCCGTTCTCGTATCCCTTGACAAAATTTAACGGAAGCCCGTTGTCTTCCAGCATGACTTCGTGATTGAACATCGTGAGATATTGAAACTCCCGGGCCGTGTCGAGTTCGCCGTAGTAATTTTTCAAGATGTCCAAAGAACCCGGCCGAGCATTGAATGCCGCATAGCTCTGCCCTTCCCTATAGTCATCCATTAGTTGGTACATCGCTTTGCCTGCATAATCCGCCTGCATGCCTTCATGCTCGTAACGCAGCTGCTGAACAAAAGCCAGAAAGGTACCGAAAATCAAAAAAAACAAAAATAGTTGGATGTAGAACAGGACCGTCAACGCTTTATGTTTTTTATAAAAATAAGCCAGTTCGGCGAGTACCATGTCATCCCTCTCTTCGGTTGGCGTGCAGGCGGTCGAGGTACCCAAAAATCATTTGCAGCAAACCGTTCAACACCGTTGAAGCGATCGCTACTGCGATGAATGCGCCAGCCGCAATCTCCACATGGATATACCGAACGACCAAGCCGATCGACGCAGCGGCGATAATCGAACACAAACTATTTTTGACCAACAGCTGCCCGAACAACTGCCGATCTTTAACTCCCAAAATCCGCAGCACGGACAAGACCGGCCAATGTCGTTCGTACCAATACCGCTGAAAGCTCACATGCGAAATCACAATCAGACCGACAAAGCCCGCTATGAGTATGGAAAAAAAGCCGGACGTGCGATTCGTGCGGGAAAGGCCTTGTTCGAGTGCGGGAATCCGCTTCACGGCAGGATTCGCAGCAACAAAAGCCGAGGTCAAGCGGTCCATGTTTTTCTTCTCGCGGCTGTCCAGAATGATCTTCTGACCCGGGCGTGTAACGGTAGAAATACGGGGATGATGCAAAATGACCGATTGGTCTACAGGCGTCACGAACGAGGCTCCCATCACCCCGATAACCTCGTAAGAGGTTCCGGTATAATCCAGGTAACGTATGCCCTCCTTCAAATAGGTGGAGTCCAGTATCGACCTGCCGACGACGGCTTGAGGGACCGGCGCTTCTTCGTCGATAAATTTGCCCGATCGCATCGGCGGCAGCCAACCTTCCGGATTGGCGAGCAGAAATTTATGGATGCGATCGCTGCGCAAAAACAACCGGTAACCGGATTCGGACAAACGGACCAGATCGTCATTCGGAGCAGAATTAGCAAAAGCCGCATAATGATTCGTATACATCTCGTTGGTCAAAAACCGATACTGCTGCTGCCGTTCAACATAAGACATCAAAAAGCAGCTCAACAGATACAAGCAGCCCAGCATGAATATCAGCAGCCCGTCTGTTCTTCTTAAGCGAAGCACTTGGTTTCCTCCCCTGTAGTTGGAGTCAGATAACGATAAAGCTGCTCTACTCGTCACGAAGTAGAGCAGCTTTTTGGTGATCGCTAGACTTGGAATTTAACTCCCCCAGAATGTTCGCGCTTCGATATTTTCCCAAGCACCAGGGTAGTACCATCTGTCCTCGATGCCGGAGTGTGCCTCCGTATAACCGGTTCCCCAGTTTCTCCCACTGTCTGTTCTTACCGTTCCTCTGTTATCTCGAATTTGAGCTGTCGTATAATGGGATTTGTCTTTCCAAATCGTTTCCCCATAAGCCGCATAACCTGTCGATCCATCAGAATCATGTCTGACTCTGCGTTCGCCCCTATGGGATTTAGGCGAGCTGGTGACTGCCGCGATTTGAAAGAAGCCGTCATCGGATGAATTGGAGAAATAACCTTCGGACTCACTCCACCCTCCCGATGGCGGCGTGTCCAAAGAGGCAGCCGAGCCTGATGCAACAATCGCCAAAGACAACCCCAAAGCACTTACAGCAATAGACAATTTAGTTCTTTTGTTCATTTCATCCCTCCAAATTCAATTTGTGTAGCAACAAGACTTTATTATATTATTAAATAATAATCAATACCTTATTTAACCAAAATAAAAATATATTTAAACCTGTGAGTAAGTTTGGTTATTGGTTTTCCAGAAAAAGCATGTATTTTACTTCAAGATTAATTTAAGTTGAATTTAAAGAAAAAAGCCTCAGATTGATCAGAGAATATTTTGCGACAAGCACAAAAAAAGTCCGCATCAGGAATCAACCTAAACGGACTCTTTTCCAAGGAACGTCACTTCAAAATCAACGCTCTCTGTTAAGGAAGAGTCACGTAAATGTGCATCTTCCCCGCTTTCAGTTCCGGCACCCATTCCGAATATTGAATACCCAGAAAATCCAACTTTTTATTCCACTCTTCTCTTTCTATGTCCTTGTAAATCTCTCCGTCAATATTCACATTTCCATACCGATGAAGAATGTAAGTCAGCACGTAGAGATCGATCATCGTCTGTCCGTTCTGCATTTTAATCCAGGTTCTGGGAGCTACCACTTCTCCGGCTTTCGGTATTACAGGGTTGGCGGAAAAGTTGAGAAGCAGCTTTTTACCGTTATTCGCTACGGTAGCGATTTTGCTTTTGCCATCCCATTTGATCGTGCTGGAGGTGTAGCCGAACACTTCTCTCAGAGGAACAAACTTGCTTTTGTATTCGGTCCCTTCGATCGCGATATCCTTGGGTGCCTTCCCGCCTCCTACGTGCAGCACGACGGTTTTTTCACCCATTGAAATGACTTGATCGGCCCGGGTTCTTAACGAAAGGTCGGCAGCAAAAGCGCTTGAACTCATTGTTGCAAGGCCGATGACAAGAGCTAAAACACATACAAACTTTTTCATGTTGAGTCTCCTTTCCGAATTGTTTATTTTATTATATATTATGGTTAATTTTATATTATCATAAAAATATGTTCTGCCTTATATTCTCGATCACTATGGGGAGGTCTATGAAGATCCGGAACGGGAGCAATAGCAGGCGAAGTTGGATTTCCTCGGGATTCAATACATTAAGTTTTTACCGAAAGTAAAAGACAGTCGCATGCATATTTATATGACTCTTTGTTAATGTATAAAAAAGAGCAGGGCCTTCTTTTGTTACAGAAGACCTTGCTGTTTTTATTGTCCAATAAACCTAAAAACGCACAGCGTGATTTTTCGAACTGACTATTCATGTTTTCAAAAGGTTCAAGTTGCTTCATTTTTCCAAAGTCAGAATTTCCAACTCCGACAATCCCGTCGTCTGAACGATCGTGCCAAATCGAGATCCAATTGCAGCATGTTTCTAGCGACTATCCTGATACCTGCCTGCGTAACTCCATCAAGCATGGAAATTCGTCATGCAGAACCTTCTGGCTTTCTTCGTACACACGCCGCGCTTCGACGTCCTGAATCAAAACTCGTAGAGTGTTCATCGCCGGCCCCAACTCCGGTTCGTTCATTTTTAGCACCTCCCAGTATTCAGTACTGCTGTTTTGCAAAAAGAACAGCCAGCTTGCCAAACTGCCCTGTGTCGGAACAGAAGACCCCAGCTTGGTCAATTCAAGAAAATGCACTTCGATATTGTATTAGTAGGCATCAGAAATTCAGTATCTATGATTGGCCATGTTACGTTTGGATAAAGATATCGAAAAATCAACTATTTATCAAATAAATCTTATTTGTCTGTATCTGTATACGACTGATTTTTGACATTATCAAGATTTATACACGTCCGGGAAATCCTGCTGGAGACGTTTTAACTTCTACCGGTAAGGAAAGCTGCTCTTTTAATTTGAATACTGTAGGATCAATCTCAAATAAACTAACAGCAATTTGATTTTGACCATGAACATGAGCAATTAAACGATCATGTTTAGTGAAAGGGGCTTGAGCAGTTGAGCCTCCGAATTCTCCGGTATTGGCAAGTATTACTGGCTGATACATATGATAATGAAGCGCACCTACCATATTATTAAATGTATTAATATCTTTATTTAAAGCAGCCACTACAAATACATCCGATATATCTCTTAAATCTGCGACCAGCGATAAGTCAGTAGCATCGTAACATATAGCCCCTGCAACCCGTATCGTACTTCTACCAGGTTTCTTAAATTCTACAAGAACCTGATAGGGCCTATGTCCTTCAATACCCATCGCTAGTTCCTCTTTTGTCATATGCCATTTCCCTTGTCTAACTTCCACAAATTCTCGACCAGTACTTTTTTGTGATCTTAGTATCCATATGGCTTGGTTGATAGGAACTTTTTTTGTATCGTGTTTTATAAAAGTCATCCCTGCAAATATACTAGCTTTTGTCGAATCAGATAATCGTCTCAATAACCATAAGTCATCAGGGTGTACAGATAGTTCTGGAAAAATTATTAAATCTACTACATCTAAGTTCCTTCTTTTTTGAGCCTTACACCAAGCTTTTAGCTTTAACCTTACAAGATTACAAATCGATGCCAGATGAGATCGATGTTGTGCCCTTAAAGATGGTGTCCAATGTAGAGGATCTTTAGTAATGAAATCTTTAGTTTTTGGAAACAGAGTTTGCACTATTGCTACTCTAAACATCTGATCTTCTGCTTCTTGATGACTTACCGTAGGCATTACATATACAGGAGTTTTAGTGATTTTTCCGAATATACTTCTTTGATGAGTCATGCGTTCATAAACTATTTTTAAAAGATCATTAGCATTTTTAACATCTTCAAATTTCTTTAATAATTTTCCATGGGAGTTTACTCCGGGCCATTGTAACATGCAAAACAACAACTCACTTAGCCAAGGAGAAATAGGAGTTTGATTTCTGCTTAATCCACTTGATGAATTTGCTAAACCGAATCTTCTAGTAAACCATGTAGACCTTAATCCATTATAGCGACCTACATCATTTCTCGAAAGAAAAGAGGAAGCCGTAAAATCAAGTTCACCAGTTAAGCATGCCCTTAAAATGCTACCCAAAGCATAAAGCCAAGATTTATTTTCTGGCACCCATTCAGGCACTAAGTACAAATTATTATCGACTGTTTTATGAGAATGTTCCATAATTCTAATTTTTAAAAAATCTTCATCATGGCTCAAGTTTTGAATTTCTCTCCAATCGAAACAATATATATCTAAAAATTTAATTGACAATCCTTTGTGTAGAATACTTTCAATCTCTGGATGCTTCAAAATGATATATAAAAACATCAATAATGCATTTTCTTGCACAAAAGGGTTTTGTGTGTTTTGCACTACTCTTATCAACGATATCCATTCTTTATTAAATAGTTTAAAATTGTTTTCTGCAGAAAAATCAACTTTTTTACTAATATAATTGAGCCATTCTGTTCCCTTAGCTGCTCTAACTTTACGAATTTCAGGCAATAAATCTGGACGATTCAAAACAAGTAAATCTATCAACTCAATTTGTTCTTGTATTGTTACTGTATTCATTAATTGTGAGAACCAATTTGCGTATTTTTTTTCATTGGGATGGAGTTGCTGTACTACTAGAGAAATCGGAAAATATTTTTTCGCAAAATTATCTTTTATAGGTTTGTAAGATAACATGTTGTGTAAAAAGTTATAACTTTCTAAATTTTTCGTATCTCCTATACTCACAACTTCATTAAGCGACGCCAAAAAAAGTAGAGCTTGTTGCTTCACATACCAAGGGAATTTATCTTCTTCTTGAATCACTCTTTTAGCGCATAGTGCTATTTCTTGTCTAAAATAATCTCTATTTGCATTAGTTGGATAATCGATATCTGGCCGAAAACCAATGTCAACTGCTGCCGCTCTAAATAAGTCAGCAATAATGTACTGAATAACTCTAATTTCTCTTTGAAATTTCTTTGTAAAATCAATTGATACTTTTTCTCCTGTAAATATCCAAAATTCAAGGGCTTCTAAGATAGGATCCAGAATAGAAGGGTCTGGATACAAATCTAGAGCAGCTTTAAGAAGAAGTGTTAGAGAAGGATTCTCTGCCCAACATGCAATAAGTTTTCGTGCTGTAGTTTCAAATTCATGATCTAAAAGTTCTCCTAAAGTTACACCTTTTGAATCTTGTCCTAAAAATTCTCCAAGGTCAGTCATTCCTCGCCGTGTACGCAAGGCACCAGCTATTCTTATAGCTGCAAACCGCTTGAGTGTATCATCTCGCACATCGACATTAGGTATAGATATTTTAGATAGCAAGAGCCAATTTGACTTTCTTTCTTTAACTCTAATTAACTCTTCTGAAATTTGAAGTAAACCATCAAGCCCTCCCATCACTTGTTGTAAAGAGTCAGCATCAGGAGTACCACTTAATACCCCTTGAAATAAGCCCATCAACGAAGATACATTATTCTCTGTAGACATTTGTCGATAAGAAACTACTTTTGTTTTTTTTTCGTTTATCATTAGTTTTATTCTGGCTTTTTTTAAATGATCACTTAATTTTTGCGCAACAAATTTAGTAACTATTTCACCTAATTCATTTTGATCTGTATCTTTTATATCATAGCCTTCTACCACTAATCTCAAATCGTCTACATAACGACAATAATCTTTTATGACTAATTTGAATTCCTTTCCACTTTCTCTGTTGGAACTCCCGTCTATTTGATAACCAATACTATCTCCTAACAAGTTATCAAATCCCAGCAAATAAGCATTTGAAAAAAAACCACTTGCTACTAATCCCTGAGGAAGACCTTGTGGTAAGGATTTACTTCCAAAAACATTTTCTGTATCATCAAATCTTTCCCATTTCCAACTCATTATACTTTTCAAGATTCTCCAAAACTCATCTTCACTCTCGTACTTAGAACTTAAATTAAACTCCTCCATATAAGACTCATGAATACTTTTTAATTCATTAATTAAAAAAGTTCGGTCAATATGATCAAAAAATCCTTTTAAATCTAGAGAAACGATAAACAAATTTTGATGAGAATTTAATTTTGGAACAATATATTGACAGATATTTTTAGGTCGAGAAAGAAAAGTTCTATAGTCTTCATAGTACTTTCTATATACTTGGGAATTCGCCCATCCGAACTTCGCTCTTTTCTTGCCATTATGAGAAGTTATCCATTCACATTGCAATCTATTCCCATAACTAAACACTCTATTTTTTTGGGCCTCTATTGCATTATTTTCTTCAGTTGAACCTTGAGCAGATTCAACTGAGTCAGCTAAGCATAGCATAGCTGACGTAGCTAAAGTTTGATCGCAAATATTCAAATGTGCTAAAGGCCTTAACTCAATTCGATCTTTTTTATTATCTTCCTTAAAAGGTTCCCAAGGAATTAAATGAGATATCTCCTCTAAAGAATATTCTTTGTTTATTTCTATTTCATTTACATCATTGAATTTCCAAAAGGCATTTTTGGGAGCTGGTACTACCTTTAAAAGAGAGGGTTTGTAGCTTTCTTTCTTACATTTTAAAGACCACTCTTTTAAAGTTCTTTCTAAATTTATTGTGGAACAGTCTAATTCCAATACATCTGCATACCAATTATGTCTTCTTATATAGTTTTGTGTTTTTTTCCATGATTGAGCTAACACAATATAGTTAGAAACAAATTCTTCTCTAGGAGCTATAAGTTCAAAATCTTCTGGTAAGTCAATATTACTCATAAAAACCACCTAACTTATTCTTTATATGTGCTAATTCAAAATAATGGATTCAAGAATTATAAGTACAAACATGTTGAAGGTAGCTTTCAATTTCATTTAGAGAATATTTATATTCAACAAATGAATTAGGGTAAATTGATATGACTAGCTCGCTAGTGAACTTATTACCTTTCTTTATTTCTTCTAAAAAACTATCTGCAATTATGTGAATAAGTTGTACTCTATTCAAACTGATTCTATTTCTACCACTTCCAATAATAGGTATGCATAAAGCTTCACGATGTCCATGCGAAGCAATGTATTCCCATAAGAATTTCAGTGCTTGTTTAAGATGGTCTTCATTAGGCATAGCAATTCCTTGATCATTTAATTGACTTGTAACAAGCAAGTATGCTTTCTCAATTTTTTTCGTTGGCGTTTTTAGTTCTAGTACAGTTCCTATGGGATAACTTTTAACTCTTTGATTTCTCACTGTCTTTTCAACAAAACTTTTGTTTAGAAGTTCCTGTTCTAATAGCCGAGTAAACTGAGAAGAGTTTTCAAAGATTTTATTTCTATATTGTAGTTGAATAGTTTTTTTAGATATATGTTCATGCGCAAAACAATCATTAACAGCTATTATAGGAATATGCTTTCTCATACTAAACATGTTTTTCACTTTAAGAACTACTTTAATATCCTTATCACCGACTTTGATCTTTCTAGTAAACCTAGGTCTAATATTTATAAGGGCCACTCCTGTTGCTATAATAAGGCAAACCCACCAAGGTGGAGGAGTCCATGGAACTACATGATTTTTTTTATAAAAATCAATAAAATCAATTATTAGCCAACATAAAGAAAACAAACTTATCCATGTTCGAAAAAATTTTAAGATGAGGTCTTTAGATAGCTCTGATGCATTTTTCAATAGAGAAAAGTATTTAATGATCCCCATATTCCCTCCGTCTTTGAGAAATTGATAAACTTTTTTTGTTTATAATCTAAAAATAAATAAAGAAACCATTACTCACAATATATGGTTAGTGCCAAACTGTCAATTCCTATTTATCTACCCTATTCCATTAGTACAAATAAGAAAAAAAGTAATAGTAAACCAATAATTTCAAAATCCAAAATACTCTCTAAACTTCTAACTCATCTAAATCGTTCGCCTTTCAAGAATTTTTTAAGCAAAATAAAAATATACTTAGTTCAGCAAGCAAGATCATATATCCGGCTTTTCACAACCGTGTGTAGCTTTCTTTGAGGCTAATTCCACTTAAAACTAAAACCAAGCAACCTTTAGAAAATCATTACATATTTTGTTATAAAAACAAAAAAGGTCCTGATCAGTGAATACCCTGAACGGACTCTTTTTGTTTTTTAATTTTACCAAAGCTCATTTTTCCAAAGCCAAAATCTTCGACTCCGACAATCCCGTCACCTGAACGATCGTATCCAAATCGAGATCAAATCGCAGCATATTTTGGGCGACTATCCTTGCGCCTTGCCGAAGACCTGCCTGCGTAGCCCAATCAAGCATGGAAGCTTCGTCGTGCAGAACCTTCTGGCGTACTTCGTACACCCGCCGCGCTTCGGCGTCCTGACTCAAACCTTGCAGCGTACTTGTCGCCTGGCCCAACTCCAATTCGTTCATTTTAGCACCTCCCCGTATTCGGTGCTTCTGTTTCACGGGACAGAGTATCCGGACGACTCGAATCATTCGAATGGCTGTATGTATGATACCAAATTTCGCCTCGATCATCCGCTCTTCAACGTATACGAAATCCCGGCGAGCCGAAACGTGTCGCCTTCGCGCAGCTCGTAGGCTTTGTACGGAATCAGTGTCTCTTCGTTCAACGTCGTACCGTTGCGCGAACCGATGTCTTTGATCGTGTACATGCCTTCGTACAGTTCCAGTTCCACGTGCGCACGGGAGATGCCGGCCGCGGTCTCTACATGCTGCGAGACGTCCGCCGCGCGTCCGATCGTAAAAGGGCCTGCGGGCAGCGGGATGCTTTGCGGAAGTATCCCGTTTTCGATACGTTCCAACCGGTAGCGGGGCCCCGGGTCGGCCGATGCCGACGCTCCGCCCCTGCCCGCCGGAGTGCGACCGCTGTCCAGTATGACGGTCGGCTGCGCAGCGGGTGTGCCGAGTACGCCGGTGCCGCAATCCGCATAAGACGGAGCCCCCGCCGCTTCCGGGACATCGCCTGACGAAGAACTCCCGGCATAACCCGGATGCAGAAAATCGGGAATGTTTCTTCCTTCGGCGGATTCCGTCCGCATGTCCCGATTCTGTGTATCCCGATTCTGCATGATGCGCTCTCCGGCTCCCGAACTGCCGTCGACTGCTTGTTCTCGCTGCCCGTAAAACGGTCGCGGTCCCGGGTTTCTTCCCGGTTCCTGCCACGCCGAAGCCAAAGCTTCCGCTTCTTCTTCCTCCTGGCGGCGCTCCGCCCTCCGGCCGCCGAATTTTACTTTGCCTGCCCAGCCCGCATAAGCGAACAGCAGCAGCGGCGGCGCAGCCACGACGCAGACCAGCAAACTGACTCGGCCCGGATGGTCCAGGTACAGAAGCTTCCAGAGCGCCGCAAGCAGCAGACCGGCGATCAGAGGCGCGATCAACCGGCCGCTGCTGCCGTTTTCCGAGCGTTTGCGTTCGGTTTCCGGACCTTGAAGCGCCGAATCCGACGGCAAGGAGCGGAACGATTCTCCCGAAAACGCGGCAGCCGGCTCGGCGTAAGACGCGGCGAGGTCGGGTGCAGCCAGAACTCCGGCCCTGCCTTCGCCGTGCTGCGGCCAAGCGGCCTGGCTCGCGGATCTGCCGGCATTGCCGCCTCCACCAGCCGCTTCGCTGCCGCCGGCCCGGAAAGAAGCTGGGTGCATGCTCGGTCCGTACGCTTCCAAATCGCCGGCAGGCGATTTGCCGCTTTCGGTCAGCAGGCCGATCAGCAAACTTTTGAGCGTTTGCAGCGAGAAAGAAGGCTGTTCGCACATCTGCAATACGTGCTGGATGCCGTTTCCCCGAAGATCGTCCACCGCGGTCATCCAACGTGCGGCCAGACTGCCGATGCGTTCCCGAATCGGTGCGGCTCCGGCAGACTCGTCCAGCGGAACATACGTCAGATATACGATCCCTTCGGCCAGCGGACCGTCTACGAACATATAGTCTTCCTTGAGCAAAAAACGGTGCGGGTTCAGCATATAGGTCATCCCGTATTCGAGCGCCGTAACGATTTGCAGCAGCAGCGCATAATATTCGACGAGAGTGATCTTTTCCGTTCGCAGGCAGGCCGACAGCATTCTTTTCCCGCCTATGTCGTAATGAAGTTCCGTGTCCGTATCCACTTCGCGCACATGCAGATCGAGCACATGCGGCACGCTGGAAGCGGCCAGCATCTTCACCTGTATCCGGTTCAGCGTACCCGCTTCCGGATTCAACTTGTTTTTGAGCACCATGTACGTCGTATCGCTCTGAATAAAATCGGTTACGAATTCGGCCATGTCCAACCCCCTTAATGCAAATAAAAGTATCCAACCAGCGCGCCGGGCAGCACCGCCCACATAAACGGAAACGTCAGATGGTTGACGCGATCCGCCGTCAGCGGACTCAGGCTGCGGAACACGAACAGTCCGGCCAAACTGCCGAAGATCCGCTTGATCCGCACCAGTCCTTCCCGCCGCCAGCACAACATGCCCAATCCGATGACTCCGGCGAACAAAATAGAATAAAGCAGCGTCTGGGCGGCGAACGCGAGGCCTGTCCAGGCTCCGATTCCCGCGAACAATTTGACGTCGCCCGCGCCAACGGCTCCGAGCAGGTACAACAGCAGCAAAGTCGCAAATCCGGCGGCGCAGCCTTGCAGCGCAAACAGCAGCCCGTCCGCTCCGTGCGAGATGCTGCGATATAACAGTCCGCTTAACACAAACAGCAGGTTCAGCCAATTGGGGATTTTGCGGGTGCGAACGTCCGTTATGAAAGCCGCAGCCAAAAAGCATCCGCAGCCCATATAGGCAGCCATGTCGTCGATCATGGAGTTCCTCTTTTCCGTTTGCTTCATTAGATTGGGATTTTAGATTGGGATTCGATTAGCGGACTTCGAACGAGGCTTCGGCCGCCGCTGCCCCTTCGGCTTCCACGATCAGCGTCCAATCGCCGGAAGTCGTATTGCCACCGACCAGCCAGGTCCAGGACAGATTGCCGGCGGCGTCGGCCGTCTGCTGCCCCAGATAGCGCGCTTTGCTGCTGCCGCTTTTGTACACGACTTTGATCGTCGCTCGCTGCCGCGGCTGCACGCGGGCCGTCACGGTCGCCTTTCGGCCCGGGTAAGCCGGATTCGGCACGGACGTGATGACCGCCGGCCTGCCGGATTGCGTGCCCGTACCTGCTGCGGCACCTGTGCCGGCCCCCGCCTGTTCGCCGGTATCTCCGATCCAGACCCGTTCTTCCGCTTTGACGCGGACCGACACGGGCTTTCCCGTAAAAGGCACTTGAAGCGGAAGTTCGTAAGTCAGTTCGACGCCGAAATAAGGCCGATTGCCAGCTCCTGTCGTCGGAACGCTGATCCCGATAACGTGCAGCCGGTCGTCTTCCAGCGGCCCGTTCGCGATCAGCGGACCGAGCAGCGGCTTGATCACCGGATCAAGCACGCTCGAAGCCACTTCGTCTTTGAGCGCCTGCAGCGGAAGGTCGCCGGTTGCGGCCGCTTCCGCGACCCATTTGCCGATCGGATCGGGCAGCGCGGATCCGTATGTCGCAGCCAATTCGGCAAACGAAATTTTGGAAAACCCCTGCAGCGCTTTGGATACCGGCTCTAACCGGCGCAGATTGTCCGCCGCCGTCTGGACCGGGTAGAGGTGGGTTGCGACCTGCTTGGCGGCTTCGGAAGCCGTCGTCTGCAGAACGGTCGAATACGCCGTCATCTGCACGATATAGACCAAAAAAACGAAAACAAGCAGAAACAGGGGCAGGACGAGCGAAGCTTCCACCACGATGCTGCCCCGTTCGCCGGCGAAGCGCCGGTTCTTGCCTGCAACCCGCTGCATAAGCCGCCTCCATCCTTCATCGTTCATTCTTCAATACGAGTAGTCTGCCTGCAGATCGACCGTGTACGCACCGCCTTCCCAGGCGCCTCCGCCGATCCGCAGCGTTCGCATGACGCCCGGCAGAAACCAGACCGGCATCGTGATTCCGGCATCCGCGGACAAATACGTATAGTGGTCGTCGGGATTGATTCCCGTATCGAGGCGGATGATCGCCAGCATACGGGAGAGGCGGCTTTCGCTCCCCGGATGAGCGAACAGAAACAGCCTCAAATGGTCTTTGTACGTCAGCTTGATCTTGAGCGTCTTGGCCAACTCCACGTAACCCTGCTCGGCCAGCATCGTCATATCGACCAGCGCCTGCGTAATTCCGTGCACGAGCGCCTTGGCAAAAACGACGAGCGGATTGCCGAACGCGAGCACCGCCGGATCGGCGAGTGCCTCCATCGTCCGAATCGCCAATCGCATAGCGAAAATTTCTCCGTACGCCGCCGCGAGGTTGCCACCGGGATGGCCGAAGCCGTACAGGATATACTCCAGCTCCTGATTTTCGACGCTGAGCAGATCTCCCGCTGCCGCTCCGTCGAACGGGGTGCCCGGCCGCGCCAAAGCCAACACTTTTGCATAATCGAAATGGGAAAAATGGTCCGACGCGTATTCGTTTTGCAGCAGCCGGTCTCCGGTCGCATCCAGCATACCGGCTATGCCGCCGAAGAAGCCGTCCATCCGTTCCATCGCGTATTTGCCGGCTGCCGCCGAGTCTTTTTCCGGACGGGCTGCGCTAACCGCTGCGGCGATGCCGCGGTTCAACTTCAGGTTTTCCCGGTAAAATCGTTCCAACCGCCGAAAATCGCTTTGATGGCCTACGGCTCGCGACAAAAACGCGATCTTTTCGTTCGCTTCCCTAAGCTTGCCGTTAGCCGTGCGTTCTTCCCGTTTGCGGAGTTCGTCGTCGGCTCGATGCGACTTGAATTCCGCTTCGATCTCGCGGATCACGCTTCCCCGGCCTCCGTAGCGATCGTGATAAGCGCCCGCTGCCCTGCCCGCCGCACGGACCAGACTCTTTAAGACATAGCCGTTCGTTCCCGCATCATCTAAAATCACATGCAGCGTCTCCCGCAGCGCCTCGACGTCTGTCCGCAGGCTTGAGAAATCACGTTCCTGACCTTCGATCCGCTGCCGCATGCCGACGAAAAACCGGTCCGGCAGCGGCAGTTCGCGCAGCTTCTGCCGGACCGAAGCGCCGCCGCCCGCAGGCCCGCCTGCCGCTCCCGGCATATCCGACCGCGTTACGGCATCGTAAGCGCCGTCTGCTCCCCGCCTGCCCGCAGCGGCGATAACCGCCTCCAGCTCGGCGTTGATCCGCTGGGCTTGAAGCAAATGTTCCGACGCTTCTCGCATATCGTTGACGTGCGACGCCAGAGCGCGCGTTACGGCAGCCTGCATCCGATCCGCGACGCGCCGCGAACCGGATTCGTAGGCGGCAATCTTCGACTGCCGCTGCAGCCGTTCGAACCATCCGGCGTCCGGTTCGCCGCTGCCACCGCTGCCGTCGCTGCCGTTGCTGCCGTTGCTCTCGGCCGGGGGCGTTTCGAACGCTGCGCTTTCTTGTTGCCTTTTGTAATCGCCATACTGCGCAGCCATATCCGCCGCCGAAAACACCCCGCCGCCAAGTGAAGCATCCGCCAGCTCGCGTACGCCGTTCGTACCGATTTGTTCGACCAATCCGTCCGTTTGGTGTCCGGCTGTTCGTTGAACGTTCAGCATGCGGTCGAGTTCGGCTTCCCGCCGGTCGTACAGCTGTTGGATTTGCGCCAGTATCTCCACCGTCCCCGACGCTTCTTTCATCGCTTGGGACATCGGCTTGAATCGTCCGACCACTTCGAGCGCAAAATTGACAGGCGCCTTGTATTTCATCTCTTCGTTGATTTGGGCCGCGAACACGTCGTAACCGCCGAGTTCCCGACTGAGTTCCACCGAAGAAGAGAAGCGCTTGGCATCCAGGATCGGCAGCACGTCCGTTCTGGCTTTGTACGCCAGGCTCCGATCGAGCACGCCCGACAGAATCATCGCCGGATCGGTATCGCCGTAGGCGAACAGTCCGTAAGTCCGCTGCAATTCCGGCACGTAAGCCGACATGACCGAACGCGTCGCCGCATGCAGCAGCCGCTCGCTTTTCGCTTTTAACGCCGACATGCGCGAATAGTCGATAAAAATCGCGACGAAAGCCAGCATGACCGCCAGAATCAGACTGAGAAAAATCGTGATCGAACCGTGTTCGTTGTGCCACAGACGAAGCGTACGAATCAGCCGCCGCCCCCTGCGAAATTTGCCCGATCGAAAAGCCACAGCTTCACCCCCGTGCCGGGATACGTCCACACACGCATATCCCGGCTTCCCTTTCTTTTACTTGGCTGCTTTTTTGCCCAACTGCGCTCCGGCGTTTGCCGGGGTCATGGCGACGGCAGCGCCGCCCTTCTCGTCATTCGGCACCGCTTGATCCGCACGAAATTTGCCCGCGTAATAGCGGACCAGTTCGATATTGCGAATGAATTCCACCGGTTCGACGACCGTCGAATACTGCGAGCCGCCCATACGGTCGCCGGCGATCGCCCGGATCGGAGCCAACCGGAGCGGCGTATACAGAACCGTGACGATCCGATGCAGCAGGCCGCGCCGGCTGGTCATCGTCCCGTCCATCCCTTTCGGAAGGCGTTCCGCGGCTTTGGCCATTTTGACGGCTCCAAGCGACGGACCCGCGCCTCCCGGCACCCGGATACTTTCTTCGCCCGATCCGCCGCCGAGTCCGCCGAACAGCGAAGCCAGCAGACGGTCTTCGGTCAGACGCCAATACAGCTCTTCGGTCCGGTCCGCGCCGAAACTTCCGGTCCGCGGGTCCTTATGCCGGTTGTTCCAACTGTATGCCGCCCGCTCCGACGTGATCGCCGACGCGTGAACGAGCACGGCGCTTTGATACAGATAGAGGCAGAGCATCAAGATGACGATGACGCAGAGTATCACGATCGGCATGACGACGGCGGACTCGACCGTAAAGCTCGCTACCTCGTCGCGCATGAACGATCCCGAACGTTTCGAACCCGGCCTTTTCAAGACCAAAATTTTCAGAACCAAACGTTTCAGACCTGACCGCTTCACGGCGTTCACTTGAAAAATTCTTGGCTTTTGGAAGTGACGCTTGCGAGCAGGTTGGTAACCAGAGTCGTGATCTGTTTTTTGAAAATCAGGGCGATGATCAGCGTAATTCCGATAATCAAAATGACTTCCAGCGTGCCCAGTCCGTCTTCTTCTCTCCATATCCGTTTGGCTTTGTTCCCGATAGCTTGCAGCATAAGTAGGCCTCCTCTTAATCGTTGAATGGTCTTACATTTGAATCAACATCATGGCCGGTCCTCCGACCATGAGCATGACGACGAACAAGATCAAAGCCATCGGAAAAACCATTTTCGACGAGGCTCGTTCTCCTTGAATACGGCCGAGCGCTTTGCGCTTTTCCCACAGCGTTCTCGACAAGTCTCTCAGCGCCAACGCAAATTCTCCGCCGCCGCGCTTGTGATTGAGCAGCACGGTCGTGACGAATACGGTAGCGTCCTGCACGCCGCAGCGTTTGCCGAACTGCTCGAACGCCTGATGAAAAGGATCTCCGCTGCGCCACTCGGCAACCATGCGGTCCAGTTCTTTGTACAGCGGGTGGTCGACGCCTTCTTTTTGCTGCGAGCAGCGGACGATCGCCTGCTGCACCGTCTCGCCCGCGCCGACCAACAGCACGATTTTGTTCAACATTTCCGGCAGTTCCAGCAAAACGGCTTCTTCCCGGCGCTTGACCTTCGACGCCAGGTCTTTGATCAGTGCGATCGGCAGCACGGCCGCAAGGCCGAGTCCGATCGCGAGCCAGGCGGCGGAGCCGTGATTGGCGATCGCCATGACGCATCCGAACGTCAGCATCAGCACGGCGTGCAGCAGCATATGCGCCAGAAACAGCATCGTTCTCTCCGTGCTGCTCCGCAGTCCTTCGCCGCGCTGCACGGAAGATTGAAGCCGATGGAAAAAAATCGGAAAGCGCGCGGCGAGCCGCATCCGCTCTACGAGCACCAGCATCGGCGCAAGCAGCCCCCGCATGCGGATGCCTTCCATCGGCAGCGCCGCAATTTTCCGGTGCGCGGGCTGCCGCTTCGCCAAGGCGAACAACAGCGCGCACGCGGCAGCGAGCAGCAGCAGTCCCGAACAAGCCATGACGAGCATGTCTTTCCTCCTCTCAGATCCGAATATTCATGATGCGCCGCATCAGCCAGGCGCTGAGGAACATCAGGCCCAAGCCGACGGTTGCCAAGATGACGCCTAGCAGCGAACCGTACAGCGGAGCCATAAATTCCGGCGCGGAAGCGTTGATGAACAAAATAAAGACGAACGGCGTCGCAAGCAAAATGTTCGACTCGAATTTTTTCTGCGCGATCATGACCGAGATATCCTGCTGGATATCCATCTTCTCCCCGATTACCGCCGACGTGCGCCGAATGACTTCGATCAGGTCGCCGCCCGTCCGCTTGCATGTCACGAAAACGTCGATAAAATGGTCGATGTCTTCGATCCGGGCCCGCCGGCCGAAGTCGAGCAGCGCCGATTCGATCGGTTCGCCGTATTCCAGCCGCGTCGCGATCACGTCCAGCTCCCGAATCATGTCGCTGCCGCCGCCCGGATACAGTAGCTCCAGATCTTTCGCGGCTTCGCGAAACGCGTTTTCGACCGAGCGGCCCGCGGCCATCGACGAAGACAGCGAGTACAGCGCCTGCTTGAAATGCAGCTTGAGCAGCGTACGCCTGCGTTCGATCTGCCGAACGCGCCACAGCGCGGGAGCTTTCAACGCAGGCAGCGCCAACAGCAGGGCCAGCAGCCATATCTGGTAGAACAGCATCCCGACCGCAAACAGCAGGCCGGCGGCCGCAGCCGTGCTGACGATGCGCTCGTAGCCGGCCAACGCATAAACCGTATAATCTTTCAATTTGTCCGCCGGAGACAAATTCTCCCGCTTCCGCTTGGTTACGCTGTCTGCGGAATCTGTTTTAATGGACGCCGATCTGCCCGCGGGACTTCTGCCTATGCCGTTTCGCCCTGTACGCGGCATCTCTCTTCACCCCCTCTCCGGCAGTCCGGCCAGCCGGCGCCAATCGGCCGCGCCCGCGTCCCGCAGCTTGTCCGTGCGCCGCATCGGCTCCGCGCTTCTGCGCAGGCATCCGACGATCCGCCCGTCGCGCTCGCCTTCTTCTTCGAAACGGAATAGATTCCGCAGCCTGACCGCCCCGTCTTCCATCCCCGACACTTCACTGATCTCCACCACCCGGCGCGAACGGTCCCGCAGCCGCGACAAATGAACGATCAGATCGATCGCCGACGAGATCTGCTGGCGCACCACGGCGACCGGCAGATCCGCGCCGCTCAGCACCATCGTTTCCAACCGGCTGAGCATGTCCTGCGCGCTGTTGCTATGCCCCGTCGACAAGCTGCCCGAGTGCCCGGTGTTCATCGCCTGCAGCATGTCCAACGCCTCCGCGCCGCGCACTTCGCCGACGACGATCCGGTTGGGCCGCATTCGCAGCGAAGACCGGATCAGGTCGCGGATCGAAATCTCGCCTTTGCCTTCCATGTTGGCGTTCCGGGTCTCCAGCGACACGAGGTTGGGCACCGTCACGATCTGAAGCTCCGCAGAATCCTCGATCGTAATGACCCGTTCGTCGGGCGGGATGTACTGCGACAGCGCATTGAGAAAAGTCGTCTTGCCCGAACCCGTTCCTCCGCTAATAAAAAGGTTATAGCGGCTGCGCACGAGATGCTTCAGCAGAAGCGCGGCGTCTTCGTCCAACGCTCCGCGCCGAACGAGATCGTCCATCGTCATCGGGCGTTCCGGAAATTTGCGGATCGTCACCGTCGGACCTTTGAGCGCGATCGGCGGCAGCACGACGTTGACCCGCGACCCGTCCTTCAACCTAGCGTCGACGATCGGGGAAGACTCGTTGACGATCCGGTTGACGCCGGACACGATGCTCTGCACGAGATCTTCCAGCTTCTCCTGCGATTCGAAACGCTGCGGAACGCGAACGACTTCCCCGGCGCGTTCGATAAAAATTTCCGTGTGTCCGTTGATCATGATCTCCGTCACGCTTTTGTCGTCGACCAGCGGCTGCAAAATGTCCAGGCCGCGAAACGAATCGTAGACCCGGCGCACGAGCGTCCGCTTCTCGCCGGACGTCATCGCGGCAGCACGCGAATCGGACAGCACTTTGCGTTCGATCCGCCGCATCAGCTCGCCGTCGTCCGCGGACTGCGTGACATCGAGCGAAGAGCGGACTTCGGCCCGCATGACGCGAAACAACTCTTCCCGCGCCGCTTCTTCGGCGGCTTCCGGCTTTATGACACGCCTCCGGTCGCCGCTGCGGCCGCATACGGGGCGGAAGCCGGCGGACGGCGGCTTCCGCCCAGCCCGAGCTGCCCGCACAGTGCCAAGATGTCCCGCTGGAAGATCGGGGAGCCGAGCAGCACGTCTTCCCTGGATAACGCTTTCCAAGACGGAATATACGACAGGAAGGCCAGCGGACGCAGGTCCGGACGCGGCAGGACATTGTCCAACCGGCCGCCGCAGCGGTTGACCGCGAATACGCTTCTGCCGATCAGATCGTAGAACTCCGCAGGCTGCCGGGCTTCCCGATACTTCATCCACCCCGCCGTCCGGCGCAGATGCAGCAGATCGTCGGCCAGCAGCCACAGCACCCGATCCGCCCGCCGCAGCAGCGCCCGGCATCGGTCGTGATCTTCCGTATCCGTATCGGCCACGATCACGTCGCACGCCCCGCACGTCGCCAGGTAATCGAGCAGTCCCGCCGTATCGGCTTCGCTCATCTGCAGCAGTTCGTCCGGACGCTCCAGCGGCGGAAAAGACAGACTCTTGAGCTTCTCCTGAAAAGGCGCATGGCGCGACAGCGGAGAGCGGCACGCCTCGCCGTTCTCACGGGCCGTTCTCAGCTCGTACAATAGCCCGGGCAGTCCGCTTTCGCTGCCGGCTCCCCGGAATGACGCCGCGCTGTCCCACGTCTCCAGATTGAGGTAAAATACGCGTAGTCCCCGGCCGCCGAGCTGCTTGGCCAGATTCAGCGCGACCGCCGTCTTGCCGACTCCGCCCGCGGCCGAATGCACGGCGATGACCTGCGCTCCGGCTTGCGAGGCGCTTCCCGCCGCCTGCGCCGTTCCGGCCAGCTCCAACACCGCCGTCAGCAGCCGGTTCAGCGGCTGGAAAGCGTGCAGCACCGGCCCTCCCAGCGCCGCGCTGTCGGCTTCTCCGCTGCCCAACCCCAACACCGCCCACGGCACGCCCCGGCTGCTGTCCCCCTGCAGCCACGGCGCCAGAAACGCCGGTTCGCCCAGCACGAAGTCCGGGCGGTCCAACGCCATTGCGGACAGAAAAGCGTCAAGTTTCGAAAAAGCCCGCACGCTGACGCGTTTGGCGAATTCCCCGGTGCGTGCATACAGCAGAAACGGTTCGATATACCGTTCGTCCGCGGCGGCCAACGTAATCCGCACATTCCGCATCGATTTCATCTCCTCCTTGTCCAGCAAACACAAAAAAAGCACCGCTCGCAGACGGGCCTGAATCGGCCAATCCGGAGCGGTGCTTCCGCCGTGTTCCTGTTATTTGTCCTCACAATAGCATAGCGCGATCAAGCAGGCAAGACCTATTTTGCGCTTTCATATTTACGCCTGCCCCGCTCCCGTATCCAGAAACCGTTTGCGTACGCTGGGCGGCGGAATCGGGCACGTATCGTCTTTGCCGAACCAGCGGTAGCGGTTGCGGGCGATATAGCGGTAGACGGCGTTGCGCAGCGGGCGCGGCACGACGATCAGCGCGTACAGCAGCGGCCACGGAAAACGCAGGCGGCGCGCGATGCGCAGAGCGGCGGCGGAGCGCACGTATCTGCGTCCGTTTTCGATCAGGACGAGCGTGTTCGGTTCGCCGGAGTCTTCGAAGCCGGTTCCGCCGGCCAGTTCCTTGCCGAGGTCCGATTGCAGCGAAGCGAATTCAAAAGTGCCTTTCGGATCGCGGGCCACGATAAATCGCACCGCTCCCTGGCAAAAATGGCAAACGCCGTCGATCAGTACGATATGCGGTTCATCTGTCCGTACGGCCGATTTCTCGGCCGTTTTACTGTCGGGGTTCCAGGTAGTCACACTGCTCAAGATGATCGCCTCCAGTCCAAAATGAATGCTTTTCCTTCAGGGTGTCTTATGAATTGTTTAACCGTCTGCGCCGCGTTGAACCGCTTTTGATCCAATCCGGCGTTCGGCGCCGAAGATCGGTTCCTATCAAAAACAGCGGACGCACGGGGGTTATCCCGTACGTCCGCTGTCCGATTACGCGAGCAG
Organism: Saccharibacillus sp. WB 17; assembly: GCF_008634075.2. Taxonomy (NCBI): domain Bacteria; kingdom Bacillati; phylum Bacillota; class Bacilli; order Caryophanales; family Paenibacillaceae; genus Saccharibacillus; species Saccharibacillus sp. WB 17. Next base: position 39,027 of record NZ_VPFK02000014.1, read on the forward strand.
TTGTTCAATTCTTCCGTCACGCAGCTGCGCGTCGAGTTCGCCCTTGAACTTCTCGAAGCAGTTGCAGATATAGTCCTTGCGGCAGATCGGGCATGGGGTCTTGAGCAGGCGGCTGATATGAGTCAGCTTCCACTCCGGATAACGATTATAGAAGACGCGGCACATTGTGCCGTCTTCCAGATGCACGACGTACTCGTACAATCCGTCCTTGTCGTTGCTTCCGGCCTTATCTACATTTACCACAGTCGGTCTGTAAGCCATATTCGTATCACCCGTTATTCTTAGTCTCGTCATAGGATGCAATCTTCACCCACGGCGCGTGCTTATATAGCTTAATGAATTTCACCCTTCGTGTCAACCGCACGTCCGGCGCGACTTTGACGAAAAAAAGCCGGAAAGACCCGCTCGCGGGACACTTTCCGGCTTCCGTTTCCGTTCGGACTTAGACGACGCTCAGTTCCACGTCCATGTTGCCGCGGGTCGCTTTGGAGTACGGGCAGAACGCATGCGCTTTTTCTACCAGATCTTTGGCTTTGTCGGGATCGAGTCCCGGAATGCGCACTTCCAGCTTGCCCGCAAGCTTGAATCCGCCGTCCGTCTCGTCTTTGCCGATATGGATATGGCACGTCACTTCGGTATCGGGAATATCGAGCTTTTCTTTGCGGGCGATGTTGGCCAGAGCGCTCTCGAAGCAGGCGCTGTAGCCGGCCGCGAACAGTTCTTCCGGGTTGGTGCCGGTGCCTCCGCCGCCTCCGAGCCCTTTCGGTACGGACAGCTGCAAATTCAGCGCTCCGTCCTCCGATTCGACGATTCCGCTTCTTCCGCCTCTGCGGGCCGTTGCTTTTGCCGTATATAAAGATTCCATAATATCGTCACTCCTTCTGTTCGTGTGAAATTTTAAAAGCATGCACTGTCTGTCAAACTATCTAATTTATAAAGCAAACAGAGACGAATGAAACGAAAGCGAATTGCAAAACTCAATTAAGTTGTTTACAATCAAAAAGAGAGTAATCATTTTAAGAGGAGGAATTCAATATGTCCGTATATGAATACGAAGCCCGCACGTCCAAGGGGGACGAAGTCAAGCTGTCCGATTACGCAGGAAAAGTGGTGCTCGTCGTCAACACCGCCAGCAAATGTGGATTTACGCCGCAATTCCAGGGCTTGCAGGATCTGTACGACAAATACCACGACCGCGGCCTGGAGATTCTCGGCTTCCCAAGCAACCAGTTCAAGGAACAGGACCCCGGCACCAACGAGGAAATCGCGGAGTTTTGCCAAGTGAACTACGGCGTCAAATTCCCGATCTTCGAAAAAGTGGACGTCAAAGGCGAAAACGCGCATCCCCTGTTCCAATATTTGAGCGACGAAGCGCCGGGTCTGATGGGTTCCAAATCGGTCAAATGGAACTTCACCAAATTCCTGATCGACAAAGAAGGCCGCCCGGTCAAACGTTTTGCTCCGCAAACGGCACCGGACCAGTTGGAGAAAGACATCGAAAAACTGCTCGGCTGAGTCGGGTCACCCCAAGCCAGAGTTCACAAGCCCTCGCGAACGCGCAGGGCTTTTCTGTGCATCGGCGGATCACGGAAAAATAAAAAAGCCTGCAAACCCCGAAAACGGGATCTGCAGGCTTCTTCGGTATGCGGTAGAGAGGACTCGAACCTCCACGGGTATACACCCACTACCCCCTCAAGATAGCGTGTCTGCCATTCCACCACTACCGCACGTCAAAGAGAGAATCAACTTCTATATCGTACCTAATTTCAAGCATACAGTCAACCACTTTTTCAAAAAAACTGAAAACCGATAAAAGATTTTAATTCGCGCACTTCTAAATGTTATATTATATAACTTAATGAGTCATTTAATTGAACTATTTTCCGGAAAATCGATCTTACTTCTTCATTTTTCTTGACCAAATACCGATATTCATGTAAAAATAAACAGCATAACGAACGAAAAACCTTTTCATATCCTAAAACCTAACATTTATATAACGCACAGAAATTCATCCACTTATCCCTTTAAGGAGGCGCAGCATCATGCACAGCGGACACAAGCTTCTCAGTTACATGACCCTGCTCGAAACGTCGTCCCCGTCGCCCGTCGGCTGCATTAAAGAGGATATGAACGGCAATCGCCTGAGCGGCGTCGAAGCTTTTGAAGAAGTGATGCGGTCGTATATCCATCCCCGATTGACGCATATCGAAGGACGCGCGATTGAAGATCTGTACGGCGCTTTCGCCCGCGGCGATTTCGAGACGGCGTTCCGCATCGACCGGAGCCTGCGCACCAAAACCTGTCCGAACGAAATCGATACCGAGATGCGCCGCTCCGGACGCAAAGTGCTGAAGCTGTCGAAATCGCTCTACCCGTGGATAAATTTCGCGCCGTTCGCGGAAGCGCTCCAGACCGGCCAAGCGTTCGGCTGCCTCCCGCTCTGCTATGCCTGGATCAATTTCAATCTGGAGATCGAACCCGAACAAGCGGTGACGGCTTATCTGTACCACCATACGACCTTGTACGTCGACCATTGCGCCCGCTTGTTGAGCCTGGACGACGTGACCCGGCGCAAACTGCTGATGCGAATGATCGACGACGCATCGGAGCGCTGGTCGCGCGCACGGACGACGACGGAGCCCGCTTTCATGTCCGCCGACGTTTACGGAACGCCTATCCAAAAAACGCTTTGAAGCTTATGCTTCAAAGCGTTTTTTCGTGCCGGGGCCGAAACGGATTTCCCCCTCCGTCCTCCCCGGCTCCCGCTAGTCTTCCCGATCCCGCGATTCCCCGCTGTCCGCCTCGCGGCTTCTCCGGTACGCGGCAAAAGCCATGTATTCGCGCATGAACGCTTTCTCTTCTTCGGTCAGTTCGTCCAGCTGGCAATCCGATTGCCCCAAACTTTCAAAAAAATAACGGCCGCCCGTTTCTTTGACTTCTTCGGGCTGCCATTCTTTGCCCGTCATCAGCCAATCCAGGCTTACCGAAAAATAGGCGGCGATCTCGATCAGTTTGTGCGTGCTCGGCGTGGATTTGCCTCTGCGCCAATCGCCCAAATTGCCCGCACTGATATTGAGGCGTTCGCCGAACGCCTTTTTGGTCATGCCGCTGCTCTTGATCAACTGCTCGATTCGTTCGTAGATCGACTGCAAACTGACGCCCTCCTCACGACCGCTTTTCGCTCATAATTACGCATTTGCGTATATTACCATTGAACGTTCACGTCTTTGCGTATATAATACGTTTTATGGTAAATGATCCCTTGTCCGTCTCTAATCGATTATAATTCATCCGTTTGCACATGAACAGGAGGAGCGATACGTTGCAGAGAAAAAAACCGATCACCCCGTTCGGTTGGGAAATCAAACGGCGTCTGGCGGAGCTCGAAATGGACCAGAAATCTTTTTGCGAGCTGTACGATATTCCGCCTTCCCGCCTGTCGAACCTGATCAACGGCAGCCGCAAAGCGGCCAAATACCGTAAACGGGTCTCCGAACTGCTGGACTTGTCCGCTTCTCCGACACCTTGTCAGACCCGACGCCCCGAGAGCGACTCTTTCCGCCCTTCGCAGACCGGCAGCGCAGGGAGGTTCGGCCGATGACGCCTTCCGCTTCGGACGATGCCCCAACGCCGCCCGTCCCCAGTCCGACTGCACCCTGGATCGTCATCTGTGCCCACTGCAGCCAAATCCGCCGTCCGGACGGCTGGCGGATTCCCGCGTTCGGCGAATGCAACGGCGCCGTGCTGACGCACGACATTTGCCCGGATTGCATCCGCGCGCTGTATCCCCAATACGCCTCCGTGGCGGACCGGCTTCATCGGGACGGCATGCTGCCGAATCCCTACGCACACAAAAAAGCGCAGACTCCGTAAGGAGTCTGCGCTTTTGTCGTATGCGGTAGAGAGGACTCGAACCTCCACGGGTATACACCCACTACCCCCTCAAGATAGCGTGTCTGCCATTCCACCACTACCGCATATTCAAACCGTTCGTCTTGCGAACGTTCATCACCATTTCTGTTAGAGGAGTAAAAAGAAATGGTGAGCCATGAAGGACTCGAACCTTCGACACCCTGATTAAAAGTCAGGTGCTCTACCAACTGAGCTAATGGCTCAAAGTGACCCGTAGGGGATTCGAACCCCTGTTACCTCCGTGAAAGGGAGGTGTCTTAACCCCTTGACCAACGGGCCTTATTGTCCTGCCGGCTCAGTGTTTCTCAACTGGGCACAAGTAAGAGTATAGCAAATGCAGCAGATAGATTGCAAGCTTTTTTTGAAAATATTTTTAAAAAGTTATTTGGGGTGCTTTTTTCGAAAAAGAGGCGTTCCTGAAAACAAAAAGAGGCACCTTCTCAGGTCCCTCATTCGATCAAGTGTATGAGTTGCTTGTGAGTAAAAAATATGGCGGAGAGAGAGGGATTCGAACCCTCGCACCGCTAACGCAGTCTAACCCCTTAGCAGAGGGTCCCCTTATAGCCACTTGGGTATCTCTCCATAAAAATGGCTCCCCGAACAGGACTCGAACCTGTGACAACTCGATTAACAGTCGAGTGCTCTACCAACTGAGCTATCAGGGAACATTGGCTAACGTTTCAACAAGATATAATTTAGCATGCCAGGATTTTTTCGTCAACCCCTTTTTCGTTTCTTTTTGCATCTGCCGCGTAAAATAAAAAAGAACCCTCGTCACCTCCGGTGAAGTTCGGGTTCTGGTAAGGGTCTTTGTGCTTGAGACGGCCGATCGCCTCCCGCTTCGTTTTCGTTTTGCGCGTTCTCAGATCCGCAAGCGCAAACGGGCTTCTCATCGTCGTCGTGTCCAGCTTGCCTTCCCTGATCCGCTTGTCGCGGATTTTTCTTGCTGCCGATTTGGCCATAGGATCGATCTCCCCGTTTCTGGAAAATGTGGCTGCCCGAATCCCGGGAGCTTTTTCCATTATACCCGATCAATCGATCTTCCGCACGTCGTCCGCGTTCAATTCTTCGAGCCGCAGATTGCCTGCGCAGCGCCCGCAGCGGTAGCGCGAGACGTCCATGCGGCGTTTGCGCTTGTATTCCATGCCGCAGTCCGCGCAGACCAACCTGTATTTGAACGGCAGTGTGCGCCTGGTTGGGTCCGGCAGCGCCTGACAGTACCGGCTCCCTCCTACCCGGGCCAGCAGGCGCTTGAAATCGGCGTCCCGGTGGCGGTAGCCGCGTCCGGCGATGTGCAGGTGATAATGGCACAATTCATGCTTGATGATCCCTTCCACCGCTTCTGCGCCGTGCGCCGCCAACTGCCTCGGATTGATATCGATATCGTGCGAACGCAGCGCGTAGCGCCCTCCGGTCGAACGCAGCCTTGCATTGAAAAAAGCCCGATGCCGGAACGGCACGCCGAAGTGTTCCAGCGATAGGCGTTCGATCCATTTCTGCAGCTCGGCGTCCGTCATCGCCTGCCCGCTTTGCATGCGGCATTCCCCCTTTCTTCGCGTTGGTTCGTTTCTTGAATTTTACCTTGCGGGTGGACTACACTGTCAAGGTAAGGTTCGGCCTGTCGGCCGCCGATTCGCTAAAAAGAATATTTTATGTCTGGAGGCAACCATCCATGCAATCCACGCAACTGCCAAGACGCCGGCCCGAAGAAGTCGGCATCGATCCGCGCGGCATCCTCTCTTTCCTCGATGCCGTCGCCGAAGACCGCTTTGACCTGCGCAGCTTCATGCTGCTTCGCCGCGGCTCCGTCGCCGCCGAAGGCTGGTGGGCGCCGCACGCGCCGGAAGACCGCCACGCGCTGTATTCGGTCAGCAAAAGCTTCACGTCGACCGCGATCGGCCTTGCGGTCGAAGAAGGACGGCTTGCCGTCGACGACAAAGTCGCCGACCTGCTGCCGGAGCTGCTGCCCGAAGATCCGCATCCCAACCTGCTCAAGATGACCGTGCACGACCTGCTCGTCATGGGCACGGGTCAGTCGAAAGATCCGCTGGAACGCGTTCGCCCGGTGCCGGAAGCCGATTGGGCCCGCGCCTTTTTGGCGGCGGACGTCGAACACGCACCCGGCAGCGTTTTTGCTTACAGCAGCGGCGCGACGTACATGCTGTCGGTCATCCTGCAAAAGCTGACGGGAGAAAAAGTCGTCGATTATCTGGAACCGCGTCTGTTCGCGCCGCTCGGCATCGCAAACAAAACGTGGCAGGAAAGTCCGCAGGGCGTTACGACCGGCGGCTGGGGCCTCAAGCTGTCCAGCGAAGACCTGTCGAAGTTCGGCCAGCTCTATCTGCAAAAAGGACAATGGAACGGACAGCGCCTGATCGCCGAAGACTGGATACGACTGGCGACGTCGAAACGTATCGAGAACGGCGACAACCAGGGCGGCGACTGGACGCGCGGCTACGGCTACCAGTTCTGGGTATGCCGGCACGGCGCTTATCGCGCCGACGGAGCGTTCGGACAGTTCTGCCTCGTGCTGCCGGAGCAGGATGCCGTTATCGTATTGACGTCCGCGATCTCGCGGACGCAGGAGCTGCTGGAAGCGGTCTGGACGCATCTGCTGCCGGCGATGCAGGAGGCGCCTTCGGCGCCGGGCGCGGCGGGCGACGAAGCCGCGGAGCGGCTGCGGAAGCTCGCCTACGCGCCGGAGCCGGCGGGCGAAGCGCCGGCGGACGAGCCCTGGTCCGGCCGGACGTACCGGCTGGACGGGGAACTGGACGGCGGCCTGAAGCTTGCGGCCGTCCGCCTGACGGCGGAGCGCGAAGACTCGCTCCGGCTGGAGCTGTGGGAAGCCGGCGAAGCCCCGGCCCCGGGCGAACGCCCCGCGATCGCGCTGCTCTGCGGCGCGGGCGAATGGCGCAAGACCGAAACGCCGGTTCCGGCCGGCCGTTCTTCGAGCTTCCCGCCGGATCTCGGTCCGGCCCACGGCTGGTTCGCCCGCCGCGGCGACGGTTCGCTGCGGATCACCGTTCGGTTCTCGGAAGAACCGATCATTCTGGATCTGACGGCCTCGTTCGGGGCCGACCGGCTGGAACTGTCCGTGCACGGCAATGCCGAGTTCGGGCAGAAGGAACAAAAGCTGCTCGGCATAGCCGAAAAAGACGACGAACGCGCTTGAGCCCCTAAAGCCCCGTAAATATCGCTTGGCCTATCGTTTGGCAAACAGTTAGAAAAATCGCTGGAAAAATCGAAGCTTGAACGCGCCGAAAAGCGTCCCGGATGTAACTCCGGGACGCTTTTGTCATGAAAATTTCCGTGTGTGCCCGCTTGCGCTTAGGGCTTGGAACTCAGGCGTTCTCTACCGGTCCGCGCATCGTCAAGCCGACGCGGCCTTTTTTGAGATCCGCGTTCAGCACCCAGACCGTCACCGTGTCGCCCACGGCCACGACGTCCATCGGATGCTTGACGAACTTCGTGCTGAGCTGCGAAATATGGACAAGACCGTCGCTTTTGATGCCGATATCGACGAAAGCGCCGAAATCGATCACGTTGCGCACGGTGCCTTGAAGCTCCATGCCCGGCTTGAGGTCTTCGATCTTCAGCACGTCGGTCCGGAAGATCGGAGCCGGCAGTTCTTCGCGCGGGTCGCGGCCCGGACGCTGAAGGCTCTCCAGAATGTCGCGCAGCGTAGGCAGACCGACTTCGAGCTTGTCCGCCAGCGCTTGGGCATCCGCCGCTTCCAGCGCCGCCGTCATGCCGGCCGTGCCGAGATCGGACGATTTGAAGCCGAGTTCGGCCAGCAGCCGGTCGACGACTTTGTACGATTCCGGGTGGATCGGCGTGCGATCCAGCGGGTTTTTGCCTTCGATACGCAGGAAGCCGGCGCATTGTTCGAGCGTTTTGGCGCCGAGGCGCGGCACTTTCTTCAGTTCGCTCCGGCTTCCGAACGAACCGTTCTCGTCGCGGTACTTGACGATGTTGCGGGCCGTCGTCTGGTTGATGCCGGCGACGTACGACAGCAGCGACGGCGAAGCGGTGTTCACGTCGACGCCGACGTGGTTAACGGCCGATTCGACGACGGCTTTGAGCTGTCCTTCGAGCTGCTTCTGCGAGACGTCGTGCTGATATTGGCCGACGCCGATCGCTTTGGGATCGATCTTGACCAGTTCCGCCAGCGGGTCCTGCACCCGCCTTGCAATCGAAGCGGCGCTGCGCTCCGCCGCGTCCATGTCCGGGAATTCTTCCTGGGCGACTTTGGACGCCGAATAGACGCTTGCGCCGGCTTCGTTGACGATCAGGTACGACAGCTTGCGCGCCTTGTAGTCGCCGATCCAGTCGGCGACGAACTGCTCGGTCTCGCGCGAAGCCGTGCCGTTGCCGATCACGATCAGCTCCAGGTCGTACTTGTCGACCAGTTCGCGGAACTTCTCGGACGCTTCGCGAATCTGATTGCGCGGCGGCGTCGGATAGGTGACGGCCACTTCAAGCAGCTTGCCCGTCTCGTCGACCGCGGCCAGCTTGCAGCCGGTCCGGAAAGCGGGGTCTACGCCGAGCACGCGCTTGCCGCGTACCGGCGGCTGAAGCAGCAGGCTCCGCAGATTGCCCGCGAAGATCGAAATAGCCTGCGCGTCGCCTTTTTCCGTCAGTTCGCCGCGCACTTCGCGTTCGATCGAAGGCCCGATCAAACGCTTGTAGGCGTCTTCGATCGAACGTTCGAGCAGCGGATGGACCGGCGACGAGCCTTGGATAACGCGTCTGCCGATATAACGCAGGATCGGCGCGGAGTCGGTCTCCAGCGACACTTTGAGCACGTTCTCGCGTTCGCCGCGGTTAATAGCGAGAATGCGGTGCGGCGGCATTTTTTTGGCCAACTCGCTGTATTTGTAATACATTTCGTAGACGGATTCCGCGGAAGCGTCTTTGGCTTCGGTGACGAGCAGCGCATGGTCCAGCGTATACGTGCGGACCCAGGCGCGAATCTTCGCGTCGTCGGCGAGCTGCTCGGACACGATGTCGAGCGCGCCCTGCAGCGCTTCTTCGGGCGAAGTCACGCCCGCGTCTTCGGACAGATAGCGCGACGCTTCGCGATCGAGGTCCGCGCGGCCCGGCTGGCTCATCAGCCACTCGGCCAACGGCTCCAGCCCTTTTTCCTTCGCGACGCTTGCGCGCGTCTTGCGCTTCTGGCGAAACGGACGGTACAGGTCTTCGACCTGCTGCAGCTTGGCGGCTTCCAGAATGGAAGTCTTCAATTCTGCCGTCAGCTTGCCCTGCTCTTCGATCGTGCGCAGCACCTCGAATTTGCGTACGTGAAGACCGCGCGCATACTGCACGCCTTCTTCGATATCTCTCAACTGGTTCTCGTCCAGTTCTCCGGTCATTTCTTTGCGGTACCGCGCAATAAACGGTACGGTGTTGCCTTCGTCCAGCAGCGCTACCGCCGCTTTGACCTGCTTGCCCGCTATGCCCAGCGCCTCCGCCGTCCGGCGGAACATCGCCTCGCGCTCGGTGGCCGTCATCTCGGACGAACCGGTCTCCTTGTTCAGTTCCAGATCCGACACTGTATCTCCCTCTTTCTTCCGCTGCTTGTTCTCCGGCCGCCTGCGCGGCCTTGTTCTTTTCGCGGGCCTGCTGCTCGCGCCGCGAAAAAACGGTGTACCCATTATGACAGACAGACCTCGTTGTCCGCAAACCGAAATCGAAATCCGATCGCTGCGTGCCTGCGAAAAAGACGGCACGAACCGCCTCCGGCCCGTTCTACAGCGCCAGCCAAATATGGCGGGCAAACTTCCCTTTGCGGACCGTGCAGCGATCCGCGACATACAATCCGACCGCTTCGATCTCCGCCCCGATCTCCTGCGTCGCGACGATCACGCACCGGTCGGCCAGGCGCCGCGCCGAACGCAGCATGTCCATGCGTTCGCCCGCCGTCAGCACCGAACACAGATTATACGGCAAATCGAGCACGAGCGCATCGTACCGCCCTTCAAGCGTGCGCATGTCCGCGACGCCTACGCGGCCCGGCAGCCCGAAATGCGCCAGATTCTCCCGCGCGCCGATCGCCGCCAGCGGATTCAGGTCGAAGCCGTCGATCGCGATGCCCATCGAAGCGGCTTCGACGAGTACCGTGCCGATGCCGCAGCACGGGTCGACCGCGCGCACGCCGTCCGGCGCGGGCACGGCGATATTCGCGACCGCCCGCGCCGTCCGCGTGCCGAGCGCGGTCGAATACTGGCGCGGCTTGGCGTTGTGCTTCAGCCAGATTGCTTCGCTCTCCGCGTAGCGGCCCAGATGCCACAAGCCGTCCGCCCAAGCGACGCCGTACAGCCGCTGCGGACGCTTCATGTCCGCCTGTCCGGCAAATCCGGCGCCGACCAAGCGTTCGATCGCGCGGCGCTGGGCATAATCGGCCTTGCCTTCCGCTTCGATATAACGAAGCTTGAACGTCTCGCCGTTCAGCGCGATCGCGGAAGCCGCCTGCGCAAGTTGTTCCAGATCGGCCGCGCTGAACGAGATCTCCAGCTTCCCGCGGACGAAAGGACTGCGCGAAGGATCGACGTTCCGGTCGGAACGCACGAATCTTTCCCGGGGGACGCTGCCGAGCAGGATGCGCAGTTCCATCCGGCACAGCGAGCTTTCGTCTTCGTGGCAGGCAAAATCGTACATATATTTCTGTTCGTGATCGTTTTCCATTTTCCCGTCCTTTTCCCGCGCGCCCGAAAAGGCGAAGCCTGCGTACGGCCGAGCCGCCGCTGCGCTTCGCCTTGCCTGCCCGAATCGCTGCCTGCGCATATCGGGATATTCTTCGAATCCGAATCTTTTGTGCAATCTTCCATACCGAATACAAAACATTCAAAATTCAAGATCATTCTTCCAGACCGAATTCGCCAAAAAGAATCTGTTCAGGCTGTTTTCCGTACCGAATTCGCCATTTTGCACTCCGTATCGCGGCAGATAGACCGCTTATTCGGAAGTATGGACCGTCTGCGCCGCGGCCGTCTCTGCCTGGCCTGACGCCGGTTCTTCGAACTCCGGCTGCAGCGGCTTGCGGCCGCGCATAAGCCCTTCGGTCAGCTTGCGGCCGGTCGGCGTCTGTGCGAGGCCGCCCTGCCCCGTCTCGCGGTGTCCGCTCGGCATCGCCGCACCGACTTCCAGCATGACGCTGACGACTTCGTCGGACGGAATAGCGCTGCGCACGCCGGCCAGCCCCATATCGGCCGCGGCCAGCGCGTTGACGGCGCCCAGCCCGTTACGGACGATGCACGGGATCTCGACGAGCCCGGCGACGGGATCGCAGATCAGGCCCAGCGTGTTCTTGAGCGCGAGGCCGACGGCATGCATCGCCTGTTCGGCGTTGCCGCCGCGCAGTTCGACCAAAGCGCCCGCCGCCATGCCGATCGCCGAGCCGACTTCGGCCTGGCAGCCGCCTTCGGCGCCGGAGATAAACGAATTGTTGGCAATGACGTAGCCGATCGCTCCGGCCGCGAACAATCCGTTCACCATATGTTCGTCGCTCCAGCCGAAACGTTCCTGCGAACTGACGAATACGCCCGGAATGATTCCGCACGAACCTGCCGTCGGCGTCGCGATGATCCGGCCCATCGAAGCGTTGACTTCCGAGACCGCCAGCGCATAGGCCATGGCCCGCGACGAAGGATCGCCGGAAGACGGCGTGCCGTTCTCCGCAAGGTCCAGCACTTTGACCGCGTCGCCGCCGCTAAGGCCGCTGCGCGACACATTTTGTTCGGACAATCCGAGCCGCACCGCTTCTTTCATCTTGCCGTAATAGTCGGACATCTGCGCCGTGATCTCTTCGCGCGAAACGCCCGTTTCGGCGGCCTGCTCCTCGATCATGATCTCGGCGAGCGTCTTGCTCTCCGCCTGGCTGATCGCCGTCAGTTCTTTTAATGTACGGAATCTCATTGCGTTATGCCCCCCTGCCGCTCAAATTGATGACTGTCACTTCTTTGACTTCTTCGATCTGCCGCAGCTGCGCGAGCAGCTCCGCGTCGGGCACGGAGTCCAGCTCCATCACCGTCATCGCTTCCGCGCTGCGCCCTTTGCGGTCGACGCCCATATACCCGATATTCGTATCGCTGCCGCCGAGCCGCGCGGTCAGCGAAGCAAGCACGCCCGGACGGTCGTCGTGCAGCACGACGATCGTCGGGTATTCGCCGCTGCAGCGCACGTCGAAGCCGTTCATTTCATGGATCATGACGGTGCCTCCGCCGATCGAAGCGCCGAGCACCTGCGCGGTGCGGCCGTCCGCCGCCGTCAGCTCAAGCTTCGCCGTATTCGGATGCGGAGCCAGGCCGACGCCTTTGAAAAAGGAGATCTCGATACCGAGACGCTCCGCTTCCTCGAGCGCGTCCGCTACGCGGGCATCGTCCGTGGCGTAGCCGAGCAGTCCGCCCGCAAGCGCCAGATCTGTTCCGTGTCCCCAATACGTCTCGGCGAACGAACCGTACAAAGCGATTTTGACGGTCTTCGGCTGCTCGCCGAGCAGCTGCCTCGCAATCAGTCCGATGCGCACCGCTCCAGCCGTATGTGAGCTAGAAGGACCGACCATGGAAGGTCCTATAATCGAAAACACATTTTTAAACCGCATCTGAACGTTCTCCTCGCTGTATGTTTAATCGTGATCGACAAGGCCTTTTGGGGCGCAGTCGTTTATTTATAAGCACTCACCCGCTATTTTACACCTCATCCCGCCTGACGTCGACGCCTTCGCACTACTTCGACACCGCAGCGAAGTCCTGTCCGCGTCCGTTCGGATTCCGGGGTTCAAACGGCTGAATCGTTATGTTCGTGTTAGGTATTCTGCTTTATTGTCTGCTTTATTGTCTGCTTCATTGCCGTCTCTGCCTGCTTCTTCGAACATGGCGAATTGCGCGCACAAAAGAAGCCTGCGACCGCCCAAGGCGGAAACAGGCCGATTCCTCTCAACTGCTAAACGGCGAAAAAAAGAGCACGCGCGCGCGAAAGAATTCGCACGAACGTGCTCTTTTTCCGATTGGTGCAGACCGCGCTTCCCGTCCGCGGACGGATGCGGCCGCTCCGAATCCCGATCGAACGACTGGCTGTGTTCCGGATTAAAAATCAACCAAGCTCAAGCTGATTTGCAAAGACTCGTCGACCCGCTTCATCGTTTCTTCGCCGAGTCTCGTAATCCGGTCGGTCAGGCGCTGCTTGTCGATCGTTCGAATCTGTTCGAGCAGGACGACGGAATCGCGATCGAATCCGTGCGTCTTGGCATCGATCTCCACGTGCGTCGGCAGCTTGGCTTTTTGAATCTGGGCGGTAATCGCCGCGACGATGACCGTAGGGCTAAAGCGGTTGCCGATATCGTTCTGGATCACCAGAACCGGACGCACCCCGCCCTGCTCGGATCCCACTACTGGCGAGAGATCCGCAAAAAATACGTCACCGCGTTTTACAAGCAATAGTTACACCCCGCTTACTAAGCGAACCAGAGTGATGTCCGCATCTTCCTCCGCATGAAACGCTTCACAAGCCATCGACAAATTGATATGGGCCATTTCCATGTAACCCTGCTGCATCGACTCGCGGATATACCGCTTCTTCCGGTCGACCAAATACTGTCTCATTGCCAGCCTGATCAGTTCACTGCGATTGGAATTTTCCAGAGCTGCGATCCCATCCACTTCCTGCAGAAGATGATCAGGCAGGCTGATCATCACTCTCTTGGTGCTTTGCAAGTTCGCCACCGTTCGTCCACCCCCATGAGCTTTTACCCGTCAACGGTCCCTTGATCTTGTCGAAAAACTCCGTTGGAATCGGGGACTGTTGAAATAGCGTATATACGATTCGTATATCACCTGTGCTGCCACCCATTATAGCTCACAATCTTTCATCCGTACACCCTATTTCTTCACACTTTACTCGGAAAGCACTCGAAACCGGTTTGGATTTTCATGCAAAAGGGGGTTTAATTCCGCAATAACAACACCCGTTCGGGTATAAATTCGCGGTACGCGATTGGCGAGCATGCACACCACTTCGTAATGGATCGTTCCCAGTTTGGCGGCAATTTCGTCCGCGGAGATGACTTCCCCGGACTGGCTGCCGAGCAGGACAACCTCCTCGCCTTCTTGGATATCTTCCGCGTCGGCGAAAGATTTGAGCGACACCATACATTGGTCCATACAAATCGTTCCGGCCACCGGAACCCTGCGGCCCCGGATCAGCACTTCGGCTTTGCCGCCGAGCATCCGCGAGTAACCGTCGGCATAGCCGATCGGCAGCGTCGCGATCCGCTCGCCCGCTTCCGCCGTGTACAGCGAGCCGTAGCTGATCCCCATCGCCCGAGGAAGCGTCTTGACGAAGACGGCTCTGGTCTTGAGTGTCAGCACCGGCTTGAGCGCAACGGCGGTGCGGTTGACTTCGCGGGAAGGATAGAACCCGTACAACGAAATTCCGATGCGAACCATTTTCGGTGAAAAGCCCGGCGTGTCGATCGCGGCGGCACTGTTGCCGGTATGTATCAACGGAATTTCGATGCCTTCTTGCGCAAGCGCGTCCGTCGTGCCGCGGAACGCTTCGTACTGAATCACGGTATAGGCCTTGTCGGCTTCATCCGCTCTGGCAAAATGCGTAAACAATCCTTCGACCTCGATCCCGTCCGCTTCAAGCGCTCTTTTGACGAAGTCGGTCGCATCCGGACCGGCCATCCGTCCGAGACGGCCCATGCCGCTGTCCACTTTGACGTGAACCTTGAGCCGGCTGCCGGACGGGGAACGACCCAGATGGCGCGCCGCTTCGAGCACCTCGTCGCTGAACAGGGCCACCGTGATCTCCCGATCGCGTGCGATCGCAAGTCCTTCGGGGGGCGTATAGCCGAGCACGAGAATCGGCATGACGATCCCCGCTTCTCGAAGCTCCAACGCTTCATCCAGGAAAGCGACGCTCAAATAATCGGCACCGAGACGCTCCAGCTCGCGGCTGACCTCCACCGCTCCATGCCCGTAGGCATTCGCTTTGACGCAGGCCAGCAGAAGAGTCGAAGCTTCAAGGTGCAAACGAAAAGCCTCGTAGTTGGCGCGAAGCGCATCCAGATCCACGACGGCTTGGGTAGGACGATACTGCATAGGCAAAACAGCCACCTCTAACGTAAATTTGTTAATTCCAGCGTAAGCTTGGGAAGCGGGGCTGTCAATGCCGGCAGACCAGTCCACACCGTCGAAGAATTGCAGGTACAAAGAAGGCCAGAGACAAAATCCGCCTTAATGAAAAGATTACCCGCTCCGGGTTTTTTAGAAGCGCCGCAAAGCGGCCGATTTTCCCCGGGCGGGCAATTTTTTAAAATTTGGGCATTACAGCGTTCTCAAGACTCCGTTTCGCGCGGCACCCACTCGAACAAGTCCCCTTCTTCCATCGCGTCGATCACCCGGTCCAGCCAGCGGTAATAGCTTTCGGCCTGGCGGATTTTCTCCCGGTCTTTTTTCAGAACGCCTGAGGTGAACTCGCTCGTGTCGGGCTGTTCGAGCAGCCGGTCGATCTCTTTGATCGCGCGGCGCAGCACCTGGAGATTATTTTCGACGGCCCGGCGCCATTGGGTAGCAAAATAGTCCGTAAATGTCTGATACCAGTCGTACTCGACTTCATACAGATCTTTTCTGGACCCTTTTTCCCAGACCTTATTGACCATGTTCAAATCGAGCAGCGTGCGCACGCCGGTACTCATGCTCGTCTTGCTCATTTGCATTTCGCGGCCCATGTCGTCGAGCGTCATCGGTTTGTCCGCAAAAAACAGCAGCCCGTACAGATGTCCGGTCGACAGCGTCACGCCGTACAATTCCATGTTTTTGCCCACGACTTCGATGACGCGTTTGCGGATGCGCTGCACCCTGTCGTGTTCTTCTTCGTTCCACTGGTCCTGGTCCAAGCCCATGCCTGAAGCCTCCTTAATCTCTTTCCCTATACGCTTTTTATAACAGGCCCGCATGCGGCGATGCAAGCTTCATCTATGCTTTCTGCGCATATGACCTTATAAATGTCCAGTCTCGCATACGCAAGATTTGTCATTTTTTATTTTAGGAGAACGTCAATCAATTGTAAAGTTTCTTAAAAAAGAGCATACGTGAGCAATTTCGAGCATTTACGACTATTACTTTGTACAGTTTTTTCTGTACGAACTTAACGTACGGATATGAAGGTTGAAAAGAAAAGATTGCTTTGTTACAATTTAGGACGTTGGTATCACGGAGCTCGGTTGGTTCCGGGGACCCGGTTTTTTACCATTAAAGACGCCGTCCCCGAACCATGCAGCCTATCCACCATTCGGCGCCTGCCGGAAAAAGATGCCTTTAAATAGAAAAGAGGGGTGAACGAAATGCCGATACTCAGCATTCGGAACGTAAGCAAATTGTTCGGACCTAACGCTGCCCAGGGTGTCAAGTTACTGGGACAAGGCTATAACAAGGAAAAGCTGGCCAAAGAGAAACAAATCACCGTCGGGGTCAACCAGGTGAACATGGATATCGAGCCTGGCGAAATTTTCGTCATCATGGGCTTGTCGGGCAGCGGCAAGTCGACGCTCGTACGCATGTTCAACCGGCTGATCGATCCGACCGCGGGACAAATTCTCGTGCACGATAAAGACCTGATGAAGATGAATGCCGAACAGCTGCGCGACGTGCGCCGCAAAACGATCAGCATGGTCTTCCAGAAGTTCGCGCTGTTCCCGCACCGCACCGTGATCGAGAACGTCGAATACGGACTTGAAATCCAAAAAGTCGAAAAGTCGAAGCGCTACGAGAAAGCGAAGCAATCGCTCGAACTCGTCGGCCTCAAAGGCTGGGAAGATAAAATGCCCGACGAACTCAGCGGCGGCATGCAGCAGCGCGTCGGCCTCGCCCGCGCGCTCGCCAACGATCCCGAAGTGCTGCTGATGGACGAAGCGTTCAGCGCGCTCGACCCGTTGATTCGCCGCGACATGCAGGACGAACTGCTCGACCTGCAGGAGAAGATGAAAAAAACGATTATCTTCATTACCCATGACCTGGACGAGGCGCTTCGCATCGGAGACCGCATCGCACTGATGCGCGACGGCGAAGTCGTGCAGATCGGCACGCCGGAAGAGATTCTGATCCAGCCGGCCAACCGCTACGTGCAGCGTTTCGTCGAAGACGTGGACTTGTCCAAAGTGCTGACCGCGTCACACGTCATGCGCCGGCCCGAGACGATTACGCCGGACCGCGGTCCCCGCGTCGCGCTGGAACTGATGCGCGAACGCGCGGTCTCCAACCTGTTCGTGATCGACCGCAGCAAGCGGCTGCTCGGTGCCATTACCGCCGAAGACGCTTCTCGCGCCGTCAAGGACAAGCTGACTATTGAAGATATCCTGATTCCGGGATGTCCCGTCTGTCCGCCGGATCGCCTGAT
The DNA here is from genome assembly GCF_008634075.2 of Saccharibacillus sp. WB 17. Taxonomy (NCBI): domain Bacteria; kingdom Bacillati; phylum Bacillota; class Bacilli; order Caryophanales; family Paenibacillaceae; genus Saccharibacillus; species Saccharibacillus sp. WB 17. The sequence continues at coordinate 56,337 of NZ_VPFK02000014.1, forward strand.
CGGCGAAATGTTCGAACTCAGCAGCACGTCTCCGATTCCGATTTCGGTCGTGGATGCGGACAACCGCCTGATGGGCGTCGTCGTTCGCGGCAGCCTGCTTGGCGCCATGGCCGGAGAAGTGGAAAACGAAGGAGGTTATAGCCGTGCCGATTAATCTGATTACCGCCGAGATGCCCAAGCTTCCGATCGCGAAATGGGTCGACTCGGTCGTGGACTGGATGAGCATCAACCTGGAAGGATTGTTCGACGGCATCGCTTTTACGATCGAAAAAGTCGTCGGCCTGTTCACGGACCTGTTCATGCTGCCCCATCCGATCCTGTTTATCGTTCTGCTGGCCGTTATCGCCTACTTCGCCGGCAAATGGAAACTGTCGCTGTTCAGCGTACTGGGCTTCCTGCTGATCTGGAACCTCGGTTACTGGGATGCCACGATGAGCACGCTCGCGCTCGTCCTGACGTCCGGCTTGATCTCGATCATCATCGGGATTCCGATCGGGATCCTGTGCGCGAAAAGCAAAGGCGCTTCGAGCGTCATCACGCCTCTGCTCGATTTCATGCAGACCATGCCGGCGTTCGTCTATCTGCTGCCGGCCGTCACGTTCTTTAGCCTCGGCGTCGTGCCGGGCGTGATCGCTTCGATTATCTTCGCGATTCCGCCGACGATCCGCCTGACCAACCTGGGCATTCAACAAGTATCCGGCGAACTCGTGGAAGCGGCCGACGCTTTCGGTTCGACCGGCGCGCAGAAGCTGTTCAAGGTTCAACTGCCGCTTGCGATGCCGACCATTCTGGCCGGTATCAACCAGACGATCATGCTGTCGCTGTCGATGGTCGTTATCGCCTCGATGATCGGCGCGCAGGGCATCGGCGTCGAAGTGTACCGCGCCGTCACGCAGCTGCATATCGGCCAGGGCTTCGAAGCCGGACTTGCCGTCGTCGTGCTGGCAATCGTACTCGACCGTCTCTCGCAAAATATATTCAAACCTGCTAGAAAAAGGAGAAATGCGTAATGAAAAAGTTTAACTTCGGCACGAAAAAATGGTTCGGAATGACAAGTCTCGCCGCTATGCTCGTCCTCGGTGCCTGCTCTTCGGGCGGAGGCGCTTCTACCGGCGCCGCCGGCTCCGGTTCGGAATCCGCTTCGCTCGGCGACCAGGTCGACCACAAGATCATCGGCATCGATCCGGGCGCCGGCATCATGAACGCGACGCAAAAAGCGATTACCGATTACGGTCTGAACGACTGGACGCTGATCGAAGGTTCCGGCGCGGCGATGACCGCAACGCTCGACAAAGCGATCAAAAAAGAAGATCCGATCGTCATTACGGGCTGGACGCCGCACTGGATGTTCTCCAAATACGATCTGAAATACCTGGAAGATCCGAAGAAATCGTACGGCGACGCGGAAGAAATCCATACGATCGCCCGCAAAGGACTGGAACAGGATCACCCTGAAGCTTACCAGTTCCTGAGCAACTTCAAATGGACGGAAGACGAAATGGGCGAGCTCATGATCGCGATCCAGGACGGCACGCCGGCCGAACAAGCGGCCAAAGACTTCGTAGCCGCCCATCCGGAGCGCGTCGCCGAATGGACCGACGGCATTACGCCGGCAAGCGGCGACACCGTTACCCTCGCGTACGTCGCTTGGGATTCCGAGATCGCAAGCTTCAGCCTCGTGCAGGAAATCATGCAGGAGAAACTCGGCCTGACAGTCAAAGGCCTGCAGGTCGAAGCCGGCCCAATGTGGCTCGGCGTCGCTCAAGGCGATGCCGACGCGAGCCTTGCCGCATGGCTGCCGCTTACCCACGCCGACTACTGGGGCCAGTACAAGGACAAGCTGGACGACCTCGGCGCCAACATGACGGGCGTCAAGACCGGCCTGGTCGTACCGGCTTACGTCGACGCGACTTCGATCGAAGACATGGTCGACGCGAAGTAAGATTCGAAGTGAAATTCGAAGTAAGCAGTAAGATTTGAAGTCATGATGAAGCGATCCTTTCGGGGATCGCTTTTTGTTATGGATTCGGCGATAGCAGCGCCCGATCCACAGCAAAACGATACACCAAAAAGACGCGGCCCCAACCGGGGTCGCGTCTTTGGGCTGCCTTGCGGCAGCGCAGGCATGCGGGAACTTCGAACCGTCAGCCTGCGAAAAGCGCGTCTTATGCTTTCTCGCCGACTACGCTGAAGCGTTGGTTCACATGCTTGGCGTTCTCGATCTCGTCGACGATCGCGATCGCGTAATCGGCGTAGCTGATATAGCTGTCGCCCGCGGCATTGACGGTGAGCACTTCGCCCGCGGTCTGGTAGCGGCCGGTTCTGGCTCCGGCTTCGTCGAAGAACGCGGCCGGGCTCAGGAACGTCCAGCGGATGCCTTCGGAAGCCTGAAGGTCCTGCAGGTTCTGGCCCTGGCTGGACGCGGTCGGCTTGAACAGGTCGGGGAAGTCCGGCGTATCGACCAGGCGGGTCGTCTGCGCTTCGTCCACGAACAGGCTGCCGGCTCCGCCGACGACGATCAGGCGGGAATCCGGCGCGCCCTGGAACGCTTGGATCAGCGTGCGGCCCGCTTCGATATGGCCCGATTCCCGGCCGGGAGGCATGCCGATCGCGTTGACGACGGCGTCGAAGCCGATGACGTCTTCGGCGGTCAGGTTCATCACGTCTTTTTGCACGGCCTGCACGCCTTCCAGATCGAACTTGGACGTATCGCGCACAAAGGCCGTCACGTCATGGCCGCGCTGCACGGCTTCCTTCACGATCAACTGTCCCGCTTTGCCTGTGGCGCCGATTACTGCAATCTTCATAATATAAAACCTCCATTGGGTTGAGTGTGGACCGATCCGTGTCCGGCCGCCGAACCGCAGTGCGCATCCGGCGAATCTCTCGAATCGATATAATGTAACTATTATAGTTACATTAACTTTCTTTTGTCAACCCTCTTCTGCCCGTTCCAATCGTTCGGCGTACAAAAAAACGGCTTTTCGCGTCAACCCTCGTTGAAACGCGAAAAGCCGTCCAGATCAAACAGGATGTTTTTTTACGAACAAGACGCCGACAAAACAACGTTGTTAAAAAACGATCAGGCTTCGCCCTTAGGTCCGCGGTACAGCGCTTTGCCTTCCAGCACGCGCAGGGGTACGGTCCATTGTTCGTTGTCCGGCATCATGTCGAGCGCGTCTTCGGCCGCCTGCAGCTTGGCATCGAGCTGATCGATATAATGCAGCGCGATCGCTTCGGCCGTCTGCGGCTGCACCGGGCTGCCCCACTCGCCTTTGTTATGGTGCGCAAGTACCATATGCTGCATCAGGATGACTTTCTCCGACGCCGGGTCCATCGCAAGCTTGATCGCCGCTTCCGTGATCCAGGTCGAAGCGAGCGCCAGATGTCCCATCAGTTTGCCGGTGAAGCTGTACTCGGACACAACGCCGAGTTCGGCGGTCATCTCTTCCGTCTTGGCGATGTCATGCAAGATGATGCCCGCGAGCAGCATGTCCCGGTTCAGGAACGGACGCTGTTTGCAGAGGAATTCCGCCAGTTCGAGCATGCGGACGGTGTGGTAGGCGAGACCCGCGTAGAACGCGTGGTGCATCGCTTTGGCAGCCGGATAATGCATCAGCTTGTCGCCGACTTTGTCGATGCAGTAATCGACGAGGCGGCGCAGATCCGTGTCCGAGATGCCCGCGGCGGTCGTCTTGATCGTGTAGACCAGATCGTTCGGCGGCACGGGAGCGGAGCGGATAAAGTCGGTCAGCGTGTAGCCGTCTTCCGGATCGGCCGGACGAAGCTTGCTGACTTTGAACTGCGGCTTTTCTCTGTATTTCTGGACGATACCGCGCACTTTGACGAGCATGGGCGGGAAAAAGGTCTCTTTGTCCGCGGTGCTGACGTCCCAAAGCTTGGCCGGAATCTCGCCGCTGGCATCCGCCAGCACGAGATCGAAATAGTCTTTGGGCGGCGTGGAATTGGTCTGTTTGAGATCGGCGGACTTTAACAGGTAGAACCCGATAATATCGTCGCCTTCGATAAATTCTTTGATGGTTTTCATTGCGTTCCTCCATGAGTTGAGTCCGGGGACGAAAAACAGATTGTTCTGGCGCCCCTTTCTTCTATTATATAGGTTTACGGCTCAGGAACGAAATACGAATCCGCACGGGTGGGTGCGATTTTTGCGAAGAGAACGTATTCATTCGGCAAAAAAAGTTTCGCGGCAGGCGGACCGAACCGATTCGGGCCGCTGCGCCGCGAAGCACCATGCACAATCCGGGCTTATCGGATCAACCGGACTTTGCCGCTTCCGGCCGGAACATGGAACGTCGTCCCGCGGATTTCCGCCAGAAAAGGAATCGCTTCCCCGTTCAATTCTACCGACGAAGCGGAGCGTCCGTGTACCGTCAGCCGGAACGAGGCGTAAGTCTCCCTGTCATAACCGGCATGGCCGGCTTCCCAGGCGATCTCAAGCTCGCCGTCTTGTTCGCTCTGGCTGAAGCGGTACTCGTTGTAGCTGCCGCTGCGGTAATCGAAGCTCTCGCCGTCGTCCTGCGTATGCACGTATTCGCCTGTGCCGGGATAGACGTCCAGCAGCAGTTCCTTGATCTTCAGCTCGCCCACATACTTCTGATCCGGGTAAGCGGGCAGGAACGAACCGGCGCGCACGTAGATCGGGCAGACGTCGAGCGGAGCTTCCGCCAGAATGACGCGGCCGCCTTCGAGCGTCTCGCCGCTGCGGTAATCGATCCACGAGCCTTCCGGCAGGTAGACGGCCCGATGCCGCTTGCCCTGCTCGATCACGGGCGCGACCAGCATCCGGCTGCCGAACAGGAACTGATCGTCGAGTTCGTGCACGTGCTCGTCTTCCGGGAATTCCAGCAGCAGCGGACGCATCGGCGGCAGGCCGGTCTGTTCCGCTTCGCGCATCAGGTCGTACAGATACGGCAGCAGGCGATAGCGCAGCTTCATCGCTTTGCGGTACGCGTCGAGCGTGTCTTCGTCGTACGCCCACGGTTCCTGATCGCGCGTGCCGATCGCCGTGTGGTTGCGGAACAGCGGGCTGAACGCCCCGACCTGCACCCAGCGCGCAAGCAGCTCCGGCGTGCAGTCGTGCGAGAACCCGCCGACGTCGCAGCCGTTGAACGCGAATCCGCTCAAGCCCAGATTGAGCGTCATCGGAATCGACAGCCGCAGATGTTCCCAGAAGCTCTGGTTGTCGCCGGTCCAGACGGTCGAATACTTTTGCGTGCCCGCGTAAGCGGCGCGCGTAATGACGAACGGCCGTTTGCCGGAAGCTTCGAGTATGCCGTCATACGTCGATTTGGACATCAAATGGCCGTAGACGTTATGGATCTCCAGGTGATCGGCGCTTCGTCCGTCGTTCTTGAAGCGCACGTCGTCCGGCAGCGGTCCGTTGAAGCTCGCCGGTTCGTTCATGTCGTTCCAGATGCCCGCGATGCCGGCGTCGAGCATGATCTTCTGGTTATTCGCCCACCATCGGCGCACCGGCTCGTCGGAGAAGTCCGGGTAGACGGAGTCGCCCGGCCAGACCGCGTTGACGTAAGGCACGCCGTCGCGGTCGGTCGCATAGAACCCTTTTTCCAACCCTTCTTCATAGATGCCGTACCCGCGGTCTTTTTTGACGCCCGGATCGATGATCGTGACGACCTTGATCCCCATTTCGCCGAGCCGTTTCGTGAGCGCCGCCGGGTCGGGGAAGCGTTCGTCGTCCCACGTGAACACGCGGTAGCCGTCCATGTAATCGACATCCAGATGGATGACGTCGAGCGGCAGATCGTGTTCCCGGAATTTCTCCGCGATCTCCAGCACTCTCGATTCCGGCGCGTACGACCATCTCGACTGATGCGCACCGAGCGTCCACAGCTGCGGAAGCGGCGTGCGGCCGGTCAATGCGGTGTAGCGCGACACGACGTTTTTGGGATCGGGACCGTAGATGAAGTAATAATCCAGATTGCCGCCGTCGGCGCCGAAGTAATAGTAGTCCGAATTTTCTTTGCCCAGATCGAAAAACGTTTTGAACGGATTGTCGAAAAAGAGCCCGTACGCGGCCCGCTCCTTCAGCGTAATGAAAAACGGAATGCTTTTGTACAGCGATTTATGGCTCTCGACATGCGGCGACGGATCGTCCGTATTCCACATTTCGTATTCGTAGCCCCGTTTGTTGAGCGGTCCCGTCTTGTCGCCGAGGCCGTAAAATTTCTCTTCGCCTTCCATTGCTTTGAGGACCTGGATCTTGTGGTGTTCGCTCGTGCGCATGGCGGCGTGGCCTTCGCCTTCCGCGATGCTGACGTTGCCCCGGCGCGGGAACGGTTCGCGTTCGCCCCGGTAATCGAGGCAGAGCGGCGTGCCCGCGGCATCGTAAAAATCGACTTTGAAATGATCGTAGACGCGCACTGTCAGCTGCTCCGTGACGATCTCGATCCGTCCGTCGCGTTCGCTGACCGTATAATCGCATACCACGAACGCCGGATTCGGCTGCTCGACCGCGCGTGATTCGTGCTCCTGCGTGTGCAGCGGCGCAAACACGTTGATGACCCCCGCATTCACGACTTCGATCCGCCCGATGCCTCCTTCGAATTGAATCGAGACGCGGCGTCCTTCTTTTTCGTATGCTGTTCGTTTGCCCCACATATCGCTGTTGTCCTCCTTCGGCGTCATATCGTGCTTTCTCTCTATTAACCTTGAACGATGGGGGAAGCGTTGTCAAATGGGCAAAAAAGAATCAATAAATCGCTTATCCGCTGCGCCCTGCCGGAAAACCGGTGTTCGCGGAAGCCTCAAGTTGACACCTTCGCTTATATATCGTATTATTTGAATATTACGATATATAAAAGGAGTGAGCCGTATGACTCTTCCCGACTTCAACGGGAACGACCTGCAAAAATTCGACGAGCCGGCCAATCTACTGAAAGCTCTGTCCCATCCGGTGCGGCTGTGCATCGTGCGCGGACTGATGCGCAAAAAGAAATGCAACGTGTCGTACATGCAGGAATGCCTCGGCATCCCGCAGTCGACCGTCTCGCAGCATCTGCAAAAGCTGCGCGGCGCGGGCATCGTCTCGACCGAACGCAGCGGACTGGAAATGAACTATGTGTTGGCGGATCGACGGATCGAAGAAATCGTAAAAGCGTTATTCGGAGAGGAAGAGTGCGAATCGTGAGCAAAAAAGTATTGATCGTCGGCGGCGTGGCGGGAGGCGCTTCGGCCGCCGCGCGGCTGCGGCGTCTGGACGAACACGCGGACATTATCCTGTTCGAAAAAGGCCCTTATATCTCGTTCGCCAACTGCGGCCTGCCTTATTACATCGGCGGAGCCATCGCCGATCGCGAACGGCTGCTCGTGCAGACGCCCACAGGAATGGCCGACCGCTTCCGCATCGACGTGCGCACGAGAAGCGAAGTGATCTCGATCGATCCGCAGCGCCGCACCGTGCAGGTGCAAAGCGGGGAACGCGGCCTGTACGAGGAAAGCTACGACGAGCTGATTCTGTCGCCGGGCGCCCGCCCGGTCGTGCCGGACGTGCCGGGTGCCGACCATCCGCTGATCCACACGGTGCGCAATATTCCGGATATCGACCGGATCAAAGAACAAGTATCGCCGGGCGGCGGCAAATCCGCCATCGTGATCGGAGGCGGATTCATCGGGGTCGAAATGGCGGAGAACCTCAAGGAAGCCGGTCTGGACGTTACGCTCGTCGAAGGCAATCCGCAGCTGCTCGCGCCGTTCGATCCCGAACTCGCCGCGATCTTGGCGCAGGAGATGGAGCAGCGCGGCGTTCGGCTGCTGTTCTCGCAGCGCGTGCAGGGCTTCCGCTCTGTCGGCGCGGGCATCGGCGTCGAGCTGCCCGACAATCGCGTACTGACCGCCGATCTCGTCATTCTGGCGGTCGGGGTGAAGCCGGATACGGCTTTTCTCGCGGCTAGCGGCCTTGAACTCGGCCCGCGCGGACATATCGTCGTCAACGAGGCGCTGGAGACGAGCGCTCCGCACGTGTACGCGGTCGGCGACGCGATCGAAGTCGCCGATTACGTGCACGGCACCCGGACCGCGGTGCCGCTGGCCGGCCCGGCCAACAAGCAGGGCCGGATCGCGGCGGACCGGATCGGCGGCCTGAACTCGACGTACCGCGGCACGATGGGCACCGCCGTCATCAAAGTGTTCGACCTGACGGGCGCTTCCGTAGGCAGCAGCGAGAAGACGCTCAAACGTCTCGGCGTCCCTTACCGCAGCGTCATCGTGCATCCTTCGTCGCACGCTTCCTATTATCCGGGCTCCAGCGCGATCACGCTGAAGCTGCTGTTCGCGCCGGAAGGCAAAGTGCTCGGCGCGCAGGCCGTCGGCTACGCAGGCGTCGAGAAACGGATCGACGATATCGCTGTCGCGATCCATTTCGGCGGTCAGGTGCAGGATCTGACCGAACTGGAACTGAGCTATGCGCCGCCGTTCTCTTCCGCCAAAGATCCGGTGAACATGGCCGGCTACGCGGCGGACAATATTCTCGCCGGCCGGGTCCGGTCGTTCTCCTACGACCAACTGGCCGACCGCCGGCCGGAAAGTTCCGTGCTGCTCGACGTGCGCAGCGAACTGGAACATGCCGGCGGGCATATTCCCGGCTCGATCTCTATCCCGGTCGACGAGCTGCGCGACCGGCTCGGCGAACTGGACCCGACCCTGGAAGTCTGGGTCTACTGCCAGGTCGGCTTGCGCGGGTATACCGCGTCCCAAATCCTGCGCCAGCACGGCTTCGACGCGCGGAATCTCAGCGGCGGCTACAAGACGTACCGGCAGGCCGCGTTCCGGCCGCGGGAGCTGCCGTTCGAGCCCGATTCCGAGCCCAATTCCGATTCTGGTTCGGGCTTCGGTTCCGATCGCAAGCCCGATTCCGATCCCGATCGCAACTCCGGTCTCTACTCCGATTCGGACTCCGGCTTCGACCGCAGCCCGGATGCCGGGATGCTTCCGCAGAAGACGCGGCCGCTTGCGGTCGACCGCGAGCTGGATGCCCGCGGCTTGAGCTGCCCCGGTCCGCTTATGCAGGTCAAGCAGGCGATGGATCAGCTCGCGGACGGGCAGACGCTGCGCGTGCGCGCGTCCGATCCCGGCTTCTACGAAGACATCCGCGCCTGGGCCGATATGACCGCGTCTTCGCTGCTGCGGCTCGAACGCGGAGCCGGCGGCGTTATCGAAGCGACGCTCGCCAAGCGCGCAGCCGCGCCGGACCCCGCTGCGCCGCATACGCCGGCCGCGGCCGAGCCGGCCAGTACGATGGTCGTATTCAGCGGAGAACTGGACAAAGCGATCGCGTCCTTCATCATTGCGAACGGCGCGGCGGCCAGCGGACGCAAAGTGACGATGTTCTTCACGTTCTGGGGACTGAACGTCATTCGCAAGCCCGAACGCCAAGCCGTCAAGAAGACGACGATGGGCCGCCTGTTCGATCTTATGCTGCCCCGCAGCAGCCGCAAGCTCGGCTTGTCCCGCATGAACATGCTGGGCGCAGGACCCAAGATGATTCGCGGGCTGATGAAGACCCACAACGTCGATTCGCTGGAATCGCTGATCCGGAGCGCGGCCGATCAGGGCGTGGAGATGGTCGCCTGCCAGATGTCGATGGACCTGATGGGCATCCGGCGCGAAGAATTGATGGATCACGTACAGAGCGGCGGCGTCGGCCATTATCTCGGCCGGGCGGCGCAGGCCAACCATAATCTGTTCGTCTGAATGCCGTGCGTACGTCCGAACGCCGGACGCACGTACGGCATCGGCAGACATACCGAAAAGATCCGCTCCTTCCAAGTAAGGGAGCGGATCTTTGGCATGCAGGATGCAAGTCCTATCGGAGCGGGGCGTGTCTGGAAGATCCGAAGACGGAACCTGCGCACAAGCCTGCCCTTTTTGGCGTATACTGGTCAAGAGGAACTTCGAATTTTCGGCTCGTTAGCCCAGAAATTGTTCGGCGGACGTCACGCGGGCATACATGCCGTCGAGCGCGCCAATGAAAGAGTAATGAACCTGTTCGGCCGTTACGGTCTTGCCTCCGTAAGCCAATTCTCTCGTTGCGCAGGCGTCTTCGATCAGCGTCACTTTGTAGCCCATGTCAACCGCGGCGCGCACGGTAGCATCAATGCACATATGCGTCATCATGCCCACGATCACGAGATCGGTCACGTCTTTGGCTTTCAGTTTGCTTTCCAGATCGGTCTGCAGGAAGCTGTTCGGGAAATGCTTCGTCGTGACGCTCTCGTCGCCTTCCGGCTTGACGGCGGCGTGGATCTCCACTCCGTTCGTATCCGGCAGGAAGAAGCCCATAGCCGGATCGGCCGCGATATGCTGCACATGGAAAATCAGATCCTGGCGGTCTTGTCTGAATGATTCAAGTACTTGCGCGGCCTTGGCGGCAGCTTGCTCCGGCTGGCTCAGTTCCATATTGCCGTTTGGGAAATAGTCGTTCTGAATATCGATCAAGATCAAAGCGGTTGTCATTAGGTTCACCTCATCCGTAATTTGCTTACCTTCCAATCATAGAGAACAATCGGGAAACGGTACAGGCGCCGGCGAAACGCTTTGACGCCAACCGGTTTCACCGCGAAAGGAGTTGCACGATGCAGCTGGATTCCATCGACGTTCAGATTCTTCAAGCGCTGTCCGAGCATTCGCGCATTCAATGGAAAGACCTCGGGGAACGTATTCACATGACGGGACAAGCGGTCGGCGCCCGGATCAAAAAGCTGGAAGACAGCGGCGTCATCAAAGCGTATTCCCTGATTCTGGACGAGGTGAAATTGGGTTTTCCTTATACGGCGTTCGTCATCATCTATATGAAAACGACCGACCACGACGCGTTCGTCCGTTTCGTCAACGAACGCAGCGAGATTACGGAAGCCCACCGTATCTCCGGGGAAGGGTGCTATCACCTGACGTTGAAGATCGAATCGCAGGAGCGGTTGAATGCCTGCCTGGACCAACTGCTGCACTACGGCAATTACAACGTCAACCTGTCGATCAAAACGGTCAAAGACCACGGCCGCCCGATGCCGCAGCTGTCCCCGCAGCCTGCGCAAACAGAGACCTGAGCCTGCTCGGGTCTCTGTTTTTTTCTATTTTTCGCAGCGTCTTATCCGTTCAGGTCTTCCCCGTTCGTTTTACCGGAAAGTCCGGCGAACCCATTCGGCTATGCCGGACAAGTCAAGCTGTGCTTTTACCTCGTCGTCCACGTCTGCAAATTGTGGAAGAAGGTTCGTATGGGCGCTGACCCATTGATACATCCCTTTGAGGCCCGCCGCGGTTTGCGCACCGAGCATCGGCGCCATTGCGGCTTCGAAATGGTCGAATGGAAGCGACACGAACCGTACGTCTTGGCCAAGCGCGCTTGCGAAAATATTCGCCAGCTCGTCGCCGGTCACGTTCTCCGCGCCCGGAGCCGTTAATACGCTTCCCGCCAATTCCGGATGCGTCAACGCATAGACATGATACTGCGCCGCGTCGTCCAGACTGATCCAGGAGATCGGCCGATCGGACGGAACCGGATAAGCGAGTACGCCTTCGTTAAATACGCCCGGAATCAAAAGGTTTTCCAAATAATTGATCGGCTCTACCCCGATCCACGGAAGCCCGCTTTGCCGCACCTGATCGAGCAGGTTCCGTCTGATCTCTACGGCCAGCGTATCGGTAGGCTGATCGGCCGGAACGTAGCCGCCCGTATTTACGACGAGCAGCTCGACTTTGGCTTGAACGGCCGCTTCGATCGCATTCTTCACGTAAGTATCGAACCTGGCCGTGTCGAATTCGACGGGAATGTTCAGGAATACCCGATCCACGCCCGCATGCGCTTGATGCAAAGCTTGCATATCGGCCATATCTCCCACGAAAGCTTCGATGCCCTGCTCTTCAAGCTTCTTCGCGCTGGCCGAATGGCGCGTGAGGCTGCGTACGTGTTGTCCTTGGTCCAATAAACGGGCGGCGACCGCTCCTCCTTGTGCGCCGGAAGCGCCATATACGAAATAAACCGGGTTTTTGGGCATGTCCAACAACCTTCCTCTCTCCAAGCTGATTATTCCAAGCGGGTTCCCGACCAGATATTTGTGCAAACGATCCTATCTGTAGTCTAACGAACCTGAATCCGCAAAAGAAGTACGCACCTTTCGGATAGAAGGTATCCTGCAAGATACCCGGCTATTACGCTTTGTCCAGCACGATCGACAGTTTGTAATTGGCATGCTCGTTCAGCTCGACCAAAAATTCGTTCAGCGCTTCGTTGCTCGGAAACCGGCTCTCCAGCAAGTAGCAGCCGTCTCCGCTAATCTTGTAATTGTTCAGCACATACCCTTTTTTCTCCCGGGTAAACGCCAGATAAGGTTGATGCGACGTTTCCTTAATGTAGATATTCAAAAAAGCATACGTGTAACAGCCCATCTTCGCATGGTTGACCTGCACCCCGTAGCCTTCGATAATCCCTTGGTCTTCCAACTTCTCGACCCGCGTGGCGGCGGCCGGGCCGGTCAGATGTACCCGTTCTCCCAATTCTTTCATCGTGATCCGGCTGTTGAGGCCCAATTCTTCGATAATCCGTTTATCGGTCTGATCCACAACCAATCTCCTTTCAAAAACAAAGTAAATCGGGCCGAACGCTTTATTTAGGCCGTTTATTCGAACCCGCTGTCTAGTATAGACTGAAAAGCGTACGAAAAAACAGACCCGATAGGAGAATTTACAGTCATGCACATTCAACAAATCCGAAACGCTACCGTTATCCTTCAATATGCAGGCCAGACCTTTCTGATCGATCCGATGCTCGCCGAACAAGGCCGCTACGAACCTTTTGCTCTGGGTTACGGCGAACAGCTGCGCAATCCGACCGTCGAGCTGCCGATGCCGATCGAACAGATTCTCGACGGCGTCGACGCCGTCATCTTGACGCATCTGCATCTGGACCATTACGACGAAGTCGCCAAAGAAGCCATTCCCAAAACTCTCAAAATGTTCGTTCAAAACGAGCGCGATGCGGACCTTATCCGGGCGGACGGATTCCTCGACGTGGAAGTGCTGACGGCGCAGACGCGGTTCAACGGAATCTCCCTGATCAAAACGCAGGGCGAACACGGCAGAGGCGAAGTTCTCCTCCAGCAGATGGGCGACGTATGCGGCGTCATGTTCAAGCATGCCGACGAGAAGACGCTGTATTTGGCCGGCGATACCGTCTGGTACGCAGGCGTCAAGCACGAGATCGACGCGCACGAACCCGAAGTCATTATCGTGAACGGCGGCAAGAACAGCGTTCGGGATCAAGGCGCACTGATCATGGGCGAAGACGACATCTACGAAGTGCACCGGGCCGCTCCGGACGCCGCCCTGGTCTCTGTCCATATGGAAGCGGTCAACCACTGGCTGCTGCCTCGGGCAGACCTGAAGCGGTTCGCGCAGCACAAAGGCTTCGATGCCAAGCTGCTCATTCCGGAAGACGGCGAATCGCTCGTGTTCTAAGATGACGAACTTTCCGCAGGACCGGCAGGGCCGGCCGGAACAGGCCAGGCTGTGGACGAAAAACTTCGTTGTGCTGTCGACCGTCAACTTTTTCGTCACGCTGATTTTCTTTTTGCTCAACGCGACGATCGCGCTGTACGCGATGCGGGAATTTCAGGCGTCCAGCGGCCAGACCGGCCTGATCGCCGGCATTTTCATTATCGGTTCTTTGACGGGCCGATTGTGGGTCGGGCGCCTTGCACCTTCCAAGACCAAGCTGCTGCTCGCGCTGCTGCTGTTCGCCCTCACAACGCTGCTCTATTTCGTCCAGCTCGGTATCGGATTCCTGGTGCTGAGCCGCTTTCTGAACGGCGTGACGCTCGGCGTAATCTCGACGGTCGTCAGCACGATCGTCGTGCTCAGCCTGCCCGCATCGCGCAAAGGCGAAGGCATCAGCTATTTCGCGGTCAGTACGGCGCTTGCGACCGGTCTCGGACCGTTTATCGGCTTGTACATGATCCAGCACACGAGCTTCGGCGCGATTTTCGTCTTCTGCCTTGCGCTTGGCCTCGTCAATCTGCTGATCGCCTTTCCGCTGGCCGTGCCCGCTTTTCCCGCCAGCCTTCCGCAGCCGGGCTCGCGCTTCAAGCTGTCCAACTTCATCGAGCCGAGAGCGCTGCCGATTTCGATCCACATATTCGTCATGACATTTTGCTTCTCGGCGATCGTCTCGTACCTGAACCTGTATGCGATAGAGTTGGATCTGGTCGATACGGCCGGCTTTTTCTTCATGGTCTATACCGTGTTCGTGCTTGTGTCGCGGCCGTTCACCGGCAAATTGATCGACAAAAAAGGCGCCAATCTCATCATGTATCCGGCATTTGTCTTGTTCGGCGCCGGAATGATCCTGCTCGGCTCCGCCTGGGAAAGCGTCGGCCTGCTGGCCGCGGCCGCGCTGATCGCACTCGGGTTCGGCAATCTCTCGTCCGTGTCGCAGACCGCAGCTGTGCAGTCGGTCGAACCCGGAAGGGTCGGCCTTGCGACCGCGACGTTCTTTTTGTTTTTCGATCTCGGGAACGGATTCGGGCCGGCGCTGATCGGACTGCTGATCCCGCTGACCGGTTATCGCGGCTTGTACGTGCTGCTCGGCGGAATCATCTGGGCTTCCATTCTGCTTTATTACTTTTTGTACGGCAAAAAAGAAAGTCGGGTACGCAAGCTTGAAGCGGCGACCCGGAAAAACGGTTGACCGCCACATCACGAACGGTTGACTCGTTCAACACGCACGCCAAAAAGCCCAAACTCAGGTTTGGGCTTTTTGGCGTGCAATTCATATTCATGCGCTTCGCGCGATAGACAAGCGTTCCGGTGTATGCAAGCGCAGAATCAGCGATGTTTGTCGATCATCTGCTTCAACGCGCTTTTGCTCTGTACGCCGACGACGCCTTCGACAGGTTGGCCGTTTTTGAACAGGACCAACGCCGGAATACTTTTCACGCCGATCGCGCCCGAAATTTGCGGATTCTCGTCCACGTTCAGCTTGATGATATGCGCGGAACCCGCGAGTTCGGTGTCCAGCTCGTCCAGAATCGGAGCGATCGTCCGGCACGGGCCGCACCACGGCGCCCAAAAGTCGACCAGTGTCAACCCGTCTTGAACATCCTGCATAAAAGTCTGATCGGACGTATGTGTAACAGCCATTATAAATTCCTCCTATACGGTTATGGGATTGGGATTATGGGATTAGAGTCATGGAATTACGGTTGTGGCATTGGATGGGACAAGATTCATCCCGCATACAATTCGTGAATGCGGTCCAACCGCTCCCGCAGCGGACCGAACCGCACGAAGCGGTCTTCCCGCAGGTATTCCCGGCCGTCGATCAGCAGCAGCAGAATCGGCGCGGCCAGAATAAGGAAACGTTCCGCGACTTCTTCGACCTCGGCGGCGTCCACATGCGCGAACTCAATCGCGGGATAATCGCCGAGCAGCTCTTGCAGCTTGGGCAGCAGCGCCCGGCACGTGCTGCAATCGGGCGCGGACACGTACAGGAAACGCAGCCCCGGCTGTCCGACGAACTCGTCCATCGCCTGGGCCGTATGCAGGTCATGCCCTTCTTTCATGCGTGTTGCACCTCCTCGATCTTGCATTCCGGTTCAGAAAGCGCCGGCGCCGGCCGATACGCGGCCTTCGATCTCGATCTCGACGCCGGCTTTCTTGAGCAGATTGCCTACGCTGCACTGGCGGTCGGCCGCTTCGAACGTCCGCTCGGCAAGCTGCAGCGACTCGTCCGGCGTGCCGTCGGCAAATACAAGCTCCGGACGATGGATCATCTTCATGATCCCTTCCGGCGAAATCGACACTTCCGAGTTCATCGCCAAGCGGACGGCAGGCAACTTGCGCGATTCCAGCAGCCCGATCAGCGTCATCGTGAAGCAGGCCGAGGCGGAAGCCAGCAGCAGTTCTTTCGGTTCCGTGCCTGCGCCTGTTCCGCCGAACGCCTGCGGAATCGCGATCGGCGC
Source organism: Saccharibacillus sp. WB 17 (assembly GCF_008634075.2). Taxonomy (NCBI): domain Bacteria; kingdom Bacillati; phylum Bacillota; class Bacilli; order Caryophanales; family Paenibacillaceae; genus Saccharibacillus; species Saccharibacillus sp. WB 17. The sequence goes on from NZ_VPFK02000014.1 coordinate 72,329, forward strand.
GTTCAGGGAACCGGACTCGATCGTACCTTGACCGCTTCGGTCTCCGTGCCAAACCGTGCTTATACTCGTTTTCGATTGATCCATGTTCATTCACTCCTTTTCAATTAACTAGTTAAATAATCATTTGTGTATATAGAATATTCCTTTTGCTTGAGGTTGTCAAGAGAGCACGAACGTTCAGCCTGCCGAATATAAGAGGCGAAGGCGGTAAAGCTTGATTTTTACCGGATTCTTTTTTAAGCTTAACTTATCTATATCAATAGGCAACCCAGAAAGCAGGTCGTGTCCCATGCAAACGTCGAGCCCTTTATTCAGAGTCGATCCCCAGTCTCCGCTGCCTATCCATGTCCAGATCAAGGAACAGATCAAATGGCTGATCGGCAAAGAGCTGCTCAAACCCGGCGATGCGCTGCCTTCCACGAACCAGTTGGCGGATCAGCTGTCTATCAACCGCAACACGATTCAGGGCGTCTACACGCAGTTAAAAGAAGACGGCCTGCTGCTCATGCAAAAAGGCCGCGGCACGCAGGTGGCAGGCGAACGGCAGATCGAACGGTTCAAGGCGGACCATCCCCATTTTGCTTTTACGGAAAAGATGATCGAACAAGCCCGGCAGGAGAAGCTGAAGCCGGACGACGTGCTGTTGTCGGGCTTCGCTTACGTGCAGCTGTTCGGAGAACGCCGGCAGCCGCAGCCGCGCTATCTGTTTATCGAATGCACGGACAGCTCCTGCATTTTCTATCTGGACGAAATCAGGCGCCTGACGTCGGCCGACGTGCAAAGCGTGGACATCTCTTCGCTGTCGGAAGAAGAAGTGACGCGGGCGATCCGCGCCGCGGACGTGATCGTCACGCGGGCGGACCTGGCCGAGAAGCTGCAGCGATTCGCCGACGAAGCCGGCAAACGCATCATCTCCGTCGGCTCGGCCCGCGACGTGCCGCTGCTGCTTAATCTGGTGCGGCACGACTGACGGCGGCGTCTCCGCAGGGAGGCGCCGCGCCAAACAGTGAACAGGCTTTTCCCGCTGCGGGAAAAGCCTGTTTGTCCTGCCGGGCCTGCTTGGTCTGCTTGGTCTGATTGAGGGCCGCTCAGACGCCGGCTTTCTCAAGCTTCGGGGCGAAAAACTGCGGCAGATACGCTTGATGCGCGTCCAGCAGTTCGTCCAGCACGAGTCTGGCGACGTCGCCGCTCGTGACCAGCGGATTCAGCGTGAACGCCTGAAGCGCCGTCGCGTAATCGCCGGTCACCGCCGCTTCGACGGTCAGTTCCTCCATCGCTTTCATCACCTGCAGCAGACCGCGCTGCGCGGGCGGAAACGCGCCGAAATGGACCGGCTCCGCGCCGTGCGCCGTAATGAGGCAGGTCACTTCGACGGCGCTGTCGTACGGCAGATCGCTTATGGCTCCGCGGTTGCGCGTATTGACAACCATCTGCGTGCCTTTGTTGTTATGGATCGCGTTGATGGTCTCGCAGGCGGCATCGCTGTAATAGGCGCCGCCGCGCTGCTCCAGCTCTTTCGGTTTGTAGTCGAGCTTCGGATCCTGGTACAGCTCGAACAGACTCTCTTCCAGCTGCTTCACGACCTGTCCGCGCGTGCCCGCCTGCCGCGCTTCTTCGCGTTCTTCTTCCAGCATGTTATCCGTCATGTAATAGTAGCGATGATACGGACACGGCAGCATGCCGAGCTGGGCGATCTGCTCCGGCAGGAAGCGCATATCGCGAATATTCTCGACAATTCGGCCCGGATCGGCCTCCGGCCCGTACAGCTTGTCGATCAGCTCCGCCGTCACTTCGCTGCCGTCCTTGTCGTAGACCCGATGCCAATGCAGATGGTTGATGCCCGCAAATTTGAAAAACAGCTCCGACTCTTCTTTTTGCAGCAGCGCCGATTCCGTCTTGACCGCCATGACCGGAACGTTGCACAATCCGATCACCTTTTCCCACTGTCCGTAACGCAGCACCGCTTCCGTGACCATGCCGGCCGGGTTCGTGAAGTTGATCAGCCAGGCGTTCGGGCACAGCTCTTTCATGTCTTCGACGATGCCGAGCACGACCGGAACGGTCCGGAACGCTTTAAGCATGCCGCCGGCTCCGTTCGTCTCCTGCCCGATCATGCCGTGCTTGAGCGGAATCGCTTCGTCCTTGATCCGCGCGTCGAGCAGGCCGACCCGGAACTGGGTCGTGACGAAGTCCGCGCCCTGCAGCGCCTCCCGGCGATCCAGCGTCAGACGGATCTCGCAGTCGATGCCGGCCGCTTGCACCATCCGCTTCGCCATCGCGCCCACGATCTCCAGCTTCTCCCGGCCGGCTTCGATATCGACCAGCCACAGTTCGCGTACGGGCAGTTCGCCGTGACGCTTGATAAACCCTTCGATCAATTCCGGCGTGTAGCTCGATCCTCCGCCGATCGTGACGATTTTCAGTCCTTTTTCCATCCAAAAAACCTCCTCGTATTCGGGTTGAATGCTTCCTGCATTCACCTTAATCCCTGTCATGCATTACAGGTCAAGCTTCTTTTGGGAACGTTCTCAACAAGCCGGCTCCGGAAAAGCGAACAATCCGCGGCCGGGCCGAATTATGCTATGCTTACACGAGAGGTGAAGCCCATGACGAATATTCGGGAAATCGCGCGGCTTGCCGGCGTCTCCACCGCCACCGTATCCCGCGTACTCAATAATCATCCTTACGTAAACGAGGACAAACGCCGCAAAGTGCAGGATCTGATCGACCGGTTGGACTATGTGCCCAATTCGAATGCCACTTCCCTCAAAAAAGGCATGACCCGTATCGTCGGCGTCGTCAGCAGCATGTATACGGCGTCTTCGACTTCGTTCATTCAAGCGTTCAGCCTGATCGCGCAGCGGCACGGCTTCAATATCATGATTTTTCTGACGGATCAGGACCCGGGCAAAGAAAAGGTGGCGCTGGAGATGCTGCGCAGCAAGCAGTTGGATGCGCTCGTCTGCCTGCACCGCTCCAACGAATGGAACTTTATCGAGTCGTATGCCAAATACGGACCGATCGTCACCTGGCAGCGTCTCGTGAGCGACCGGATCCCCTCGGTCTTCATGGACCAGTACGAAGGGTACCGGCTCGGACTGGAACATCTGTATGCGCGCGGGTTCCGGCGCATCCTGAACGTGTATTCGTCGCGGGGGCTGAATACGCCGCAGCGGATGCGGGCGTACGCGGACTTTGCGGCGGCGCACGAACTCGGCGGATCCGGCCATGCGGACTTTCACGGCAAAATGTCGCTCGAAGACGGCGAGGAACTGGCGCGTTGGTGGATCGATCAATCCGATCCGCCGGACGCGATCGCCTGCTCGAACGACGACGTGGCGGCCGGGCTGCTGACCGAACTGCGGCGCCGCGGCGTCTCCGTTCCGGGCGAAGTCGGCATCCTCGGCTTCGACAACAACGATCTGGCGCGGCTGCTCGATTTGTCGACGGTGCATTATCCGTCGGACAAGCAGGCGGAGAACGCTTTTTCCATCCTGTTGGAGCGGCTGGGCCAGCCTGCTCCGCAGACGCATGAGCTGGCGTTCAAACTGATTGCGCGCCAGTCCACGTAACCTCTTCGCGCAACGCCAAAAAAGCCTGTCCGGGGCGGATTCAGCTGCTCCGGTCAGGCTTTTTTGAAGCTTTTTTGGCAATTCGGATCGCTCGGCTCATTAGGACTAGGACACAGCGTTCGGACCTACCATTCGCTCGGGCGAAGCCACGCTTTCCCGTCAGCCCAACCGCACAAAGTAAGCGAACAGCTCTTCCATTTCCTCATACGCGATCGTGCCGTTTACGGCCAGCGTCTCCAACACGACCCCTTTTTCATTGGTAAACAGATAAGGCTGCGATTCAAATCCCAAGGACAGATAAAAATCTTTGCGTTTCACCCGCTGCGTATAATTCTCGTATTTGGCATCGACTTCTTCGATATTGAGGTAAATCCGATAATCGGGATACCGGCGCAGGATTTCACGGATGACCGCTTTGCCGTAGCCTTTGCTTTGGTGACCGTCGGCAATTGCCAAATATAGCACGTAGAGCCGGTCTTCTTTTACAATCAGATAATTCAACCCGACCAAGGCTTCGTCGTCACAAATTGCATAGAACAGATGATCCGTATCGTTGCTCACGTCAATCAGCGCCTGATACGTAATCTGTTCTTCTTCGGGAAACGAATATCCGTAAATCTGTTCCAGCGCTTTGAAGTTTGTGCCGTCCGCTTTTCTCAACTGTATCGTCATGTCCATTCTCTCCTGTTCTGTGCGTTTACCGGATCGGCTGCGCCGATTATGTTCGCCGGTTCCAGTGTATCCCGGAATCGGTATGCACATACACGGAAATAGTGAAGTATATCGGCCGATAATCTTCATTATTCAAAGAAATTCAAGGCGCGGACGACCGGATCAAATCTCGCGTACGAGGATAAGCGTCGGAGACTGTATCGATCCTTCCTCTCATCCTTCCCCTTCTGCCGGCTCCGGCAGGGCGGACAATTTCGGAATCGGCGAGAACACGATCCACAGCAGCGCCAGCAAAGTTCCGGCCGCTCCGATAGCCAGCGTGGTTTGGAGCCCGAACGTACTGCCGAGAACGCCGCCCAGCAGCGATCCGACCGGCGCGGCACCCGTAACGACGAAGCGATAACTCGCATTCATGCGTCCGAGCAGGCGATCGGGAGTTACCGTTTGCCTCAAGCTGACGACATGGATGTTGGAGATCACTACCCCAAGCCCGCCGAAGAAAAAAGATACGAACAAAATGACCCCGGAAAGCATGTCCGATCCGTACGTCAAAAGCACAAGCATTGGGGCGCCGCAGCCGAGCAGCATCGAGACGTAGGTCGCCCGCCCCAATCGGAACCGCTTCGCCAGAGGTCCGGCCAGCAGCGAACCGAGAATCGAACCGGCTCCGGCTGCGCCCATGATCAATCCGAGCGGCCCGGCCCCGATTCCCAGTTCGCGAGTGATATACAAGATCAGCACGGCGCCGGTCACCTGACTGAAAAAGTTGTAGGTCGTCGCTTCACCCGCAATGGCTTTGAGATAAGGATTGCGAAAAACGAGCGATAAACCTTCCCGAATCTCGGACAACAGCATCCCTCGCTCCGGCGGACGCGGATCTGGCTTTCGTTCGATCCGGCGAATCCTGCCTATGGACGCAGCCGAAATCAGCAGCATGGCGGAATGCACGAGAAGAGCAAACGGAGCGGCCAGAATACCGATCAAGGCCCCGGCCAACCCGGGACCGGCGATCTCGGCCGCCGAACGGCTGATTTCCAGTTTGCTGTTTCCTTCTACCAGGTCTTTCCTTCCGACCAGCGCAGGCAGATACGACTGATATGCCAGGTCGAATACGAGCGTGCAAGCCCCGATCCCAAATCCGCACGCGTACAACATGCCCATGCCGAGCAGATCGAGTGCGTACGCGGCAGGAATGAACGACAGCAGCAGCGCGCGGACCAGATTGGCCGTCAACATCAGCGGTCGCTTGCGCATACGGTCGATCCATACGCCTGCCGGCAGCGTCAGGAGCAGATAAGGCAGAATCTGTACCGCGTTGAGCATCCCCATTTGAAGCGGCGTGGCGCCCAGCGTCAAAGCGGCAACAAACGGAATCGCCAGCAGCGTAATCCGTCCTCCGAACATGGCCAGCGTCTCTCCGAACCAGAATACCGCAAAATCCCGATTGCCCGACAATCCTGTCTGTTTCCCTATCGTTTTCTTTTTCATACGCCGCTCCTTCGTAATGTTTTAAATAACTTTTAACCATTACAAATTCATAAAAAAATAACCTCACTATGTAATGTCTTATTTCAATTTTACACATTACATGGTAAACTGATAAAAATCAACGGCGAACTTTAAGGAGGCGAATGAAGATGGGCGAACGCCTATTGGCGGTAGAAGTCGTCAATTCGATGTGGTACGACCATCTGGGCACCCGATCCGAAGACCGATTGGATTATGCAAGCTGGCTCTCGGCGTTTTTGGAAGATTGGAACGCTTATGCGGCGCCGGACGCCAAGCAGCTCGAACAGCTCAAACATTTGCGTGCGCTGCTGCGCGACATGCTGGATTTGACCACCGCGGGTGAACCGGTCACGGACGCTCAATTGAATCGGTTGAACGCGTACATGGCTTGTGCCCCCAGACACCCGGGTTTGATCCGGCAAAACGGCGAGTACAAGTTGGAGCACGTTCCCGCCGAACAAAACTGGGACGCTTTTCTCGCCGAAGCGGCTTTGTCGTTTGCGAGCCTCTGTGCGGAAAATCGGATTCAGCGCGTCAAAATTTGCCGGAACAGCGTGTGCAAGTGGGTCTTTTACGACGATACGAAAAACGGCAGGCGTCAATGGTGCAGCAGCGACACTTGCGGCAACGTGGCACGCGTAAGGCGTCATCGGGACAAGCATTGACCAATGCGGCGAAACGGCAAACAGGACCGAAGCAGGATGCTCGATCCTTGATCCGATCCGTTTGGTTTTTCGGTTTGCATACAGGTTCCGGCCTGTGCCAGCAACAGCCTAAGCGCTCGTTCGCTTGGCGGCCGCGGCAGTTCCCGCCTTCATTGCCAGCAGCATCTCGACCAGTTCGTCGCGCGCGATCAGCCGCACGTTGTTGGACCTGGCCAGCTTCTTCGCCTGTTCCGTGTACTGGCTGTTGGTCACGACCCACGCTTCGTTCGCCCGGTAATGCGCTTTGGCGCTCTGCACTTCCTGCACCGCTTTGAGCCCGACGTTTTTGGTATACCGTTTGGCCTGCACGACGATCCGCCGATTGCCCTGCGTCAGCACCAGATCGGCGCCGTAATCGCCCCGGGCCTGCGTCACTTCGGCTCTGAAGCCCTGCGACCGGAACAGATGGCCCAAATACTGCTCGAAGCGGACCCCGTCCATCCGGTCGATCTCGCCGATGCCGGAACGCTTGAGCCGCGCCGAACGCGCGAGTCTGACGTTGATCAGGATGAAGACGGCCACGATAAATCCGGCTGCGCCGACGCCGGCCGCGATCTGCCACGATTGCGTGAAATGCAGCGTCGCAAGTCCCGGCACGACCGCCGACAGTCCCATCACTCCCTGCAAAAATTCTTCCTGCTGTTTGGCTTTGCTTTTTCTTCTGGCCAACCGAACCCCTCCGCTATGTCCAATGCTTGCTTGCCGCAGCATGATCCAGTATACACCAACATGAGGGTTTCTTCCTTAATTTGTCTGAATTAAAAAGAGATTTTTCGCGTCTTTGCGCGGCGGATGCGTCCAGACTACGATTTGCGGCCGCCCGTTTCCTGAACCGTCATCCCTCGTTCGAACTCGTCCGGCGGAACCGGGCGCCCGAACAGGTAACCCTGAATCTCGTCGCAGCCGTTCGCTTCCAGAAAAGCGAGCTGGTCTTCGTTCTCGACACCTTCGGCGATTACCGTAATCTTGAGGTTATGCGCCATCGCGATAATCGCTTTGACGATATCGCGGTCGCCCAGATCGGTCTCGATATCGCGGACGAAAGAGCGGTCGACTTTGAGCCGGCTGATCGGCAGGCGCTTCAGGTAATTGAGCGAACTGTAGCCCGTACCGAAATCGTCGATCGAAATCTGGACGCCGAGATCGCGCAGCTGCCGCATTTTGCCCGAAGCCGATTCCACGTCCAGCGTCATGCCTTCGGTCACTTCGAGTTCCAAATATTCGGGCGGATACCCGGTCTCGCGCAAAATGCTGCGAATCAGGTCGACCAGCCCGGACTGCCTGAACTGACGCGGAGACAGATTGACGGCCATAATGAAAGGTTCGTATCCGGCATCGATCCACTGCTTGCCCTGCCTGCACGCTTCCCGGATGACCCATTCGCCGATCTGGAGAATCAGGCCCGTTTCTTCGGCAAGCGGGATGAAATCGCCCGGCGAGATCCATTCGGATTGCCCGCGATGCCAGCGCAGCAGCGCTTCGGCCCCGATCCGCCGCGTCGGAAACAGCGACACCTGCGGCTGATAGAACAGCTGCAGCTCGCGGCGTTCGAGCGATTTGCGCAGGTCGTTCTCAAGCAGGATGCGCGCTCCGTCCTGCGTCTCGCTATGCGCGTCGTAGACGGCATACGTGTCTTTGCCGGCTTCTTTGGCCGCATACATGGCGGCATCGGCGTTTTGCAGCAGCGCCGCCGCGTCCGCGCCGTGCTCGGGGTAGATGCTGATGCCGATACTCGGCGTGACGAACAGTTCGTACCCGCCGACCTCGAACGGCCGAATGAAGATGTCGAGAATGCGCTGGGCGATCAGCTCGCTCTCCGGCACCTGCCCGTCGATCAGCAGGACGACGAATTCGTCGCCTCCGTGCCGGGCCACGAATTTGTCCGGGCCGAGCGAAGCGCCGAGCCGCCGGGCGATTTCGACGAGCAGCTCGTCTCCCGAACCGTGGCCGAGCGAATCGTTGACCATTTTGAAGCGGTCGAGATCCAGATACAAGATGGCCAGTTTGAGCCCGTCCGCCTCCACCTGCCGGATCGTCTCGCTCAGCTTCTCCTGGAAAAAGCGCCGGTTCGGCAGGCCGGTCAGACTATCATGGTAAGCCATCCGGTAGATCATGGCGTCGGAGCGGTTCTGCTCGATCGCAAGCTTCGCCAAATAACACACTTTGCGGGTCAGCTCCAGTTCTTTTTCGGTCGGCAGGCGCACCTGCTCGTAATACATGGCGAACGTCCCGAGCGCTTCGCCTTCGCCGTCCAGCATCGGGAGCGACCAACTGGCGCACAAATTGTATTTGAGCGCTACCGTCCTATATTTTTCCCACACTTCGCTGCGCTGGATATCTTCGACGATCACGATTTCTTTGCGCAGCACGGAAGCCCCGCACGAACCGCCCCGTTCGTCCGCGGAGATGCCGTCGATCGTGCGCAAATAGTCCCGAGGCAGGCTTGGCGCGGCCAGATGAAACAGCGCGTTGCGGCTCGGATCGTAGCGCAAAATCGAACATTTCGCCCCCGTCTGGTATTCCGTCATCCGCAGCAGTTTGTCGAGCGTCTCTTCCAGCGGAGTCGATTTGGCGATCATCTCCAGCACCCGGTTCTGATCGTCCAAAATTTGCACAGCCTGCTCCTGCTGCGTAATGTCCCGCGATATGCCGAGCAGGCCGATCACCTCGCCCTGCCTGAGCACGGGCACGACCCTGGCATCGACCGTGACGAGCCCGCCCGTTTTTGACCGAAAAGAAAATCCGACCTGCTCGGGACAGCCTTCCGTCAGCACTTTCCGAAAGCTTCGTCTGGCCCGGCGCAGATCGGTCGGCAGCAGGTAACTGCTGAATCGGGTTCGCAGCAGTTCCGCCCGCTCGTAACCGCTTACCCGTTCGCCGCTCGGATTGGTGTCCGCGATTCGTCCGTCGGCATACAGCAGAAACACCGCCTCCGTGCTGTAGATGTACAAAGAACGGTAAATTTGCTGTGCTTCTTCGAACAAGGGATGCGACGTATCCGGATTTTCTTCTATTCCGCTCATGGTCATCTACCTTTCGGATTGCTTCTCTATCTCAATACCTTTAAAAGGGACTATTGTAACACATTCTCTTCAAAAGGGGACGTGTCCTGTCGGCGCAAAATAAAAAAACCGGGAACGCCCGTCAACTGCCGGGAATTCTCGGTTTTTGTTTGTGTAAGACGACGCCAAGCGCAGGCAGCAGAATGCCTTTATTCCAAAATCAAGACGCCGTAAGCCGGAATCTCTACCCGGCCTTCGATTTGCGTTCCGCCCAGCAGCTCGGTCCGGCGTTCGCTTAGCACGATCGCCGCCGGAGCCGCTCCGTAATTGAGCAGGAACACATAAGAGCGATGATCGTCCGCCCGGATGCCGATCTCGACCTGTTCCGGCACGCTCAGCCAGTCCGCGGTCGGCGATTGTACGTCCAGCAGGTCGAGGATACCGTCCACGACCGGTTCGCTGAAAGCCGCCCCGTAATACCACGCTTCGCCGGCGCCGTGACGGCGCTTCGTCAGCGCAGGACGGCCCGCATAATACTCTTCCGCGTATTCCGCCATCACCTCGACCGCCGGATCTTCCACCGCCAAAATGTCGTTGAACCCTTCGGCCCAAGCCTCCGGTCCGCTGCCGCCCTGCGTCCAGCGCAGCGCCGGGGCTGCGGCCGTGCCGGCGATCGCCGTAAAATCTTCGACCGTAATGCCGCACAGCTGCGCTACCGGTCCCGGCATCGGCTGCATCGGACATTGTCCCCGCTCGTCCTTGTACCCCGTGCGCGCGCCGAAGATCAGCTTTCCGCCGCTCTCGACATAAGCGCTCAGCAGCCCGGCCGTCTCCGGCGTCAGAATCGCGGCATGCGGATAGATCAGCACTTTGTATTTTTGCAGCACTGCCAGTTGGTCTTGGGCCTGCGTCCGCAGGTAGACCAGATCGACCGGAATATGCCGGTACTGAAGCTGCTTGTACCAGGCATGGGCGCTGCGCCCGGTCAGCGGACCGTGCCAAATATCGAATTCGCCGTCCCATTCGTTGTCGTAATCGCGCAGAATCGCCACGTCGGCCCGGTACGTCGTGCCCGCGATCTTCCCGCCGATTGCCGCAAACTCCCGGCCGACTTCGCCCGCTTCCCACACCCGGCGGTTCGGACGATTGGCATAGTCGTTCAAGCCGTGCCAGTAGATTTCCGTGCCGACCGTCGCCGTGCGCCAGCGGAAATACAAGACCAGATCGGCGCCGTGCAGCACCGATTGATACGTCCACAGCCGCATCTGCCCCGGACGCGGAGACGGCATCTTCATCCGGTTCACCCAGCCGCCGGGTCCGGCCTGCTGCTCCATGACGCAGAAGTTCGGCGATACGTCGCGCACGGCGCTCAGATTGAGACTCCATTTGCGGTCCGACAGCGGCTTTTCTTCCGTACTCCCGGAAATGCTGGCGAACTGCGGATACGAATCGTACGAGAAAAAGTCCAGCATCGAATCCGTCAGCGCATGGCTGTCCAGATGCCCGAACATGCCGTTGGTCGTGACGTAATGGCCGGGAGCGGCTTCCCGCACAATATCGGCCTGAATCTGAGCGAATTCCAGCACGCTGTCCGAGATGAACCGTTTCTCGTCCAGTGCCAGATGCGGGTTCGGCGAATCGGCCACGGTCGGGCGCGGCAGATGCACCTGCTCCCAATCGGTATACGTCTGGCTCCAGACGACCGTTCCCCACGCTTCGTTCAGCGCGTCCAGCGTGGAATATTTGCGGCGCGCCCAGGCCCGGAACGCGGCGTGATCGGCTTCGGCGTAGAAGACGTTCGTCTCGCAGTTGAATTCGTTGTCGAGCTGCCAGCCGACGACCGCCGGATGGTCTTGGAAATGCACGGCCATTTCCCGGGTAATGATCGCGCACAGTTCCCGGTACTTGGGGCTGTTGTAGTTATAATGGCGGCGCATGCCGTGACGGTATAACGTCCCGTCCTGCGCGGCGTTCAGCACTTCGGGATACTTGTGCGTCAGCCAGGCGGGCGGCGTTGCCGTAGGCGTGCCGAGAATGACCTTGAGCGCGTAGCGATGCGCGGCATCCAGCGCCCGGTCGAACAGGCCGAATTCGAACACGCCTTCTTGCGGCTCAAGCAGCGCCCAGGCGAATTCGCCGACGCGGATCGTCGACATCTTCAGCTCGCGCATGCGTCTGAAATCGTCTTCCCACAGTTCTTCCTGCCAATGTTCCGGGTAATAGCACACGCCGAGTTCCAGCTGCTTCAGGCGAATCGATTTGACCATCGGGATATTCCTCCGTTTTCGTTAATGAGTCCTGCCTGTATTGTAAGCGGATTCGGCCTCATGCGATATAACGGGTTCTTGCGCCGATACCATTTTTTTGCGATTGCAGCGTTATGATCATCCCTTTGCGATGGTATAATCCGTTCAGGCATAGCATTCATTTCTTCTACTCCAAAGGAGCTCAACCATGCAGGAACATCTTTTTTTCCCGACGCCTTCTTCTCCGCATCTGCTCTGTTACCCGGACTTCGTCGGCGGCTACAGCGAGCATCCTTCGCACGCGGTAGATCGGCCCGCCCGAAGCGACGACCTCCAGCTGAACAGCCTGTACAATCTGCATCTGATTCTCGGCGGCACAGGCACCGTTCATGCCGCTAACGGCACGTTCGAACTGGGCGCGGGCTGCGGCTTTCTGTACGGCCCCGGCCTCGCGCAGCGCTACGCGTCGGGCACGGCCGATCCGTGGAATATCCGCTGGGTCCATTTCGCCTGCCCGTCCGCCGACCGGCTGCTCGGCGGCCGCGGATTAGGCGAACCGTGGCTGTTCCGCATGCCCGACCTGTCCGCGGTCATGCTCTGCATGGACGGGCTGCTCCGGCTCGGCCGGTCTGTCGACCGCGACCGGGAAGCGGAAGCGTCGGCGCGGCTGTACGAGCTGCTGCTGCATCTCGTCAACCGGGCGTCGCCGCTTGCGGTGCCCAGCGATCCGTCGATTCCGGGCATCCGTGCGGCCGCCGACCATATCCGCAGCCGCTGCACGGACGCTGCGCTGTCCATGAGCGAGGTCGCCGCCTTGACCGGCTACAGCGTGCCTTACTTCAGCCGCAAATTCCACCAGCTCATGGGCCGCACGCCGAGTGCTTACCTGCTCGAATCGCGGGTGCTGCACGCCAAGCATCTGCTGGTATCGTCTTCGCTCACCGTCCAGGAAATCGCGGCGGCGTCCGGCTTTTCGCGAAGCAGCTACTTTATCCACTGCTTCCGCAAGCTGGAGCGCACAACGCCGGAGCGCTTCCGGTTGAGCCGGCGGGCTTAATCCCCGAACGGGCCGAACGGGCTGAGCGGGCCAAGCGAGCCAAGCGGGTTAAGTGGGCCAAGCGGGTTAAGCGGATTCAGCGGGCCAAAAGAGGCCGGCCGCTAAAGTTAGGACGCTCGGCCGGCTTTACGAGTTCTTTACGAGCCTTTCACGAGCGCTTTACGAACCTTTTACGAGACCTTGACGAGCCCGTTACGAGCCTTTTTCTCGCGCCTTTCACGCGCCGAAATCGTATCCCTGCTTCAGCTCGTCCGTCAGGCTGCGCTGCATCGGCTCCCAGCCCAGCCGCGAGCTCGTAAGCTCGGCCGATACGGGATTGTCGGCCGCCGCAAAAGGGCTCAGCCAACCGAACTGCGCCGCGGCCTGATTCGCGCCAATCGATTGCGCCGGCCTGCCGACCTCCCGGCCGATCGCTTCGGCAAGGTCCGCAAAAGCCATGCCTTCGTCGGCGATCGCATGGTACCTCGCGCCTGCGGCTCCCTGCTCCGCGGCCAAGCGGAACAGCCGCGCCGCATCCAGCCGATGAACCGACGGCCAACGATTCTGTCCGTCCCCGATGTACGCCGCCGATTCGGTCCGCTTGGCGATTGCAATTAGCGAAGGCAGCAGGCCGCTCCGGTCTTCCCGGCCGTACACGATCGGCGGCAGCCGCACGATCGAAGCCCGGATGCCGCGTTCCGCCTGCGCCAGCAGCGCTTGTTCCGAAGCCGCTCGGCCGCCGCCGACCGAACCGGGGTCCGCGAAGTCTTCTTCGGTCGCCAGCCGACCCGGAGCAAGCGTCATCGTCGGCATCGCGATCACGAGCGCCCCCTGCTTGGCAGACAGCGCCGCGCCGAAGATCCCGATCGCGCGCCGCTCCGCGTTGATCGCCGCCGCCATGAAGCGCGCGGGCGCCTGCCGCGGACTGCCCCCGAGCGCGATCCGCAGCCGCGTCGACAGCCCCGCATGCGTAAATTTATGGAAAAACGCCGTATGGATGACCGCATCCATGCCGTCCGCCGCTTGGCGCAGCACGTCCGTCCGTTCGACCGAACCCCGAACCGCCGCCGCGCCGATCTCTTCAAGCCGCTGCGCCGCTTCCCGCGAACGAACGAGCCCTACGACTTCATGTCCGCTGCCGAGCAGTTCCCGTACGACGGCCGACCCGATAAATCCGCTTGCTCCCGTAACCAACACACGCATCGTATATCCTCCTAGTATGAACAACCTTTTTTGACAAATCGCACGAACGATTTGAGCTTGTTCTTACTATAGTAGGAAAAACGAGGCCACGATTGACCGTTCCGCGCCGCTTCTTGCCCGATTCGGGGCGTCTGCGCGCGGCGCTTACGATCTCCATTTGGCGATGTCGCGACTGGGCGGACTGCCGAAAAAGCGGCTGTAATCGCGGCTGAACTGCGAATCGCTGATGTAGCCGACCAACCGGCAGGCGGTCATCGCGTCCCTTTCGCCGGACAGCATCAGCCGCCGCGCTTCCTGAAGGCGAAGCGCTTTCTGGTATTGCAGCGGGCTGACGCCGGTGACCGATTTGAAATGTTCGCGAAACGACGATTCGCTCAAATGGACCCTGTCCGCGAGTTCCGCGATTTTGAACGACTCCGCATAATGGTTCCGCAGCCAGTCGATCGCTTTGGCGACGCGCTGGACGCTCGATCCGGCCAGCACCGTCTCCGCCACGTAGACGCCGATCGGACTGCGCAGCAGGCGGATAAAGATTTCGTTCTCGGCCAGCGAGATCAGCAGCTCGTCGTCGACGGCGTCGTCCAGGCACGAGACGAGGCGGGACATGGCTGCGATCAGCGCGGGTTCGGCTTCCAACGCGTAGCTCGGACTGCGCTGTTCGATATTCGGCAGGCCGTCCGGGTACACGCTCGGCACCAGAGCCGCGATCTTCTGCGGATCGAGATAGAGCCCGACGGCCAGAAAAGGTTCGGACGGACTTGCCTGCACGGTCCGAATCGCCACCGGGAGCGCGACCGGCGCGACGAGCAGCCGGGCTCCTTCATATTCGACCGTTTCTTCGCCGATCCGGATGATCTTTTTGCCCTGCGCCGCGATGCCTACGGTCGGCCAATACATCGTATGCAGGTAAGCGGACGGTTCTTCCTGCGAGTACCGGTTAAAATAGACGCCCGGAATACGCGCGGCGGCGGTTCCGTCCCGCTTCATATGGGCATCGATCAGTCGGGCCAGCCGTACCGTCTCTTCCTGCGCCCGTTCCCGCTTGTGCTCCATCGCATATTCGCTCCCTTTGTTCATGGTCCGGCATACAGCTCCTGTCGAATCGTTTTGATGTTTATTTTACCACAGTTCGAATTTGCAAATAAAAAAGGCGAACAGAACTGGGAATTTGTTTCCTTTTGCAAATTTGGTGGTATGTATACTTAGCCATTACGATTTGCAGGAGGAGAACATCATTTTGATCAATTTGAACCAAGCCATCCAAATTTCGCTGCCTGTCCGTTTACACGCCATCAGCGGCGAGTTTTACGAAGGGGTCTGCACGCCAAATCCCAAAAACTCGTCGATGTTCGATATCCATGTCGATCAAGAAATCGTTACCCTGCCGCATTGGGCGGTCAAACGCATCTGGAAAAAGAAAACGACGTAACAAGCGCCCCGGCAGCCAACAATTGCATGCCTCTGCGGGCGTTTTTTTTATGCGAAAAATTCGGGATAAGCTAATCCGGATTTTTTCCCGCTGCAGGCCGGAACGGCTTGTTGAAAGCCGTTTCGGCGGTAAGCTGATCGTTCAAACTATCGTAACGCGCGAAAATAACTGCGTGAATCCAGCTATTTCCGGGAGTTGGCTGTTGGCTGGAGTTGGATGACGTTCTGAAGAAGATCAGTCATCTTGCCCACTTTTTAATCCAATCCCCCTCAAACAAGAAAAAAGACTCCGAAAGGAGCCTTAACCACACATCTCTTAGATTTTCTCTCAAAGCGTCGACCAAAGTTCAGGACAAATCGTCCGGCGTCCGGCACGCTGCGGCCAGCCCGCCGATACCGTACACGCCGGCCGCCCCTACGGCATTCACACCTTGATCTTGCGCCCTTTCCAACTCACGGAATGGAAAACGTTCACGCGGATGAAGGAATACAAATAGATGCCTGCAAAAAACGCAAACCAAATCGGATGAACCGCAAACACCGCTTTGTGGAAATTGCCGATCCTGCCGGCAAACACGGCGGTCTGGATCGCATACAGAAGATACAAGCCTGCGCTGAGCGCGATCGCGGCCGGATTCCATGAGACCAGAGCCGAGATCAGGGCCGCGGCAGAGATAAAGCTGCCGGCAATCCAGAAGATGACCAGCAGCATGACGGCCGGATGCGTCGATTTGGACCCGACGGCAAAGCTTTTACACCAACCTTCGATCAGGCTGCCGACGCCTTCCGGGTACATGCGGAAAGACAGAATGCCTTTGCCGCCGAGGCAGCGAACAGGAAGATCCTGTTCGAGAAATGCTTCGCCCAGCGCCAGATCGTCCATGATGGCGCCTTCGATTTTTTTATGCCCGCCGGACACAAAGTAATCGTCGCGATTGCATAAAATGCACGGGCCGAACGAACCGGCCGTTTTGAAGCGCGATCCCCACACCGTAAACAGGTTCATCCCGACTACGACAATGATGTTAAACACGATAGAGATGTATTCGTACAAACGCTCTACCGTATGAAAAGGCTGGAGCGCGGTAATGCCTCTGGCCCCTTTTTCCCGATAAAAATGCAGCAGATGGCTTAATCCGTCCGCGCTTTCGAACCGGGTATCGGCGTCCAAAAACAATAACCAGCTTCCTTGGGCCTGTTCGGCGCCGTACCAGCAGGCGGACGATTTGCCCGACCCCTTGTTGCGCAGCACGGTGGCCCCGTAGCTTGCCGCGATGGCGGCGGTCCCGTCGGACGAGTCGTCGTCCACGACGAGAATCTCGAATGCGGTGAACCGCTGCTCCTGCAGCGACTTCAGCAGCGGCACGATACGGCCCGCTTCGTTTCTGGCCGGCACGATAATGGACAGAAACGGCAGGCCGGACACGGCACCGGAGGAAGAAGACGCCGGCACCGGCAGCGACCGGAATACGAGGAAGCCGGCCACGACTGCCGCAAGTCCGATCCCAAGTTTGATAAGGTCCACAACCGTTATGATTTTCGCCACCTTTCTTTAGTCCTTGTTCTTCGTTATCCTCTTCTTCATTGCACCGAATAATCAAAGATATTGCCCGTATCGTCCTGGATCAATTCCTGGGCGGCGATGCGAGCCGACAGAAGCACGATCGGAACGCCGGCGCCGGGATGCGTGCTGCTTCCAGTAAAGTACAGATGCTCGCAATCGCTCGCTTTGCTCTGCGGGCGGTAGTGGTTGCTCTGCTTGAGAATAGGCTGCAGCCCGAACGCGGCGCCGTGATGCGCATTGAACCTGGAACTGAAATCCAGCGGCGTCGTATGCGTTTCGGCCACGATCTCGTTCTCGATATTTTCAAAGCCGCGTATCTTCTTCAACTCGTTCAGGATGTACCCGCGATAATAAGACACCGTCTCTTCGTTCCATTCGTACTTGGATTCGGCCACATTCGATACCGGCATCAGAATATACAACCCCTCTTTGCCTTCGGGCGCCAGAGACGCATCCATTTTCGAAGCGATGTACACGTAGAAAGAAGCATTCGTCAGTTTTTTGCCGTCAAAAATATCTTTGAGATTCTGGTCGAGGTTCTCGTTGAACATAAAATTGTGCACATGTTCGATTTCTTCGTACTTTCGGTCCATGCCGAGATAGAGCAGGAAGCAGGAACACGAATATTTCATGCTGTCCACTTTTTTGTCGGTATGTTTGCCTTTGGAAGGCTTGTCCTGCACCAGATTTTTGATCGCGTACGGGAAATCGGCGTTGCACACGACGTAATCCGAAGCGATCTTTTGCCCGCCCACGACGATCCCTTCCGCTTGTTGATTCTGAATCGAGATCTGCTGCACGTCCTGCCCGTAATGAACGACTCCGCCGAGCTCTTTGAACAGCCTTTCCATCGACAAAGCCATCGTATACATGCCGCCTTTGATAAACCAGACTCCGTACAAAAATTGCAGCATCGGAATCATCGTATAAAAAGAAGGGCTGGTCAGCGGAGAGATGCCGATATACAACGTTTGAAAACTGATCATCTGTCTCAACCGCTTGTTTTTGATATACCGACCGACAAATTTGTCCGCGGTGTCGTACGGTTTGAGCTTCAACGCTTTTTTCAGCATCGCCAGGTTATAAAAGTCGCTCCGTTTGCGGAAAGGTCTCGGCAAAATATAACGCTTGGCAATAATGAATTTCTGGTAAATCTCATGCAAATATCGAAAAAAACCGGCCGTATCTTCTTCGCTCATCGCTTCGATTGTTTGGGTCAGCTTGGTGAGGTCGGAGGAAATATCGAACGGCTGGTCGGGAATATCGCTAAAATAAGCCCGGTAAATCGGGTCCAGCCGCTCCATCGGAATGTAATCGTCCGGATTGCGGCCGCACACTTCGAAAATTTCCCGGTACAGTTCCGGCATCATGACGATACTCGGTCCCAGATCGAATTTGTAGCCTCCGTCCAGTTCGATCCGATTCATTTTGCCGCCGGGCGTGGACCCTTTTTCATAGATCTCTACCCGGTAACCGGCATGCTGCAGCCGGATAGCCGCAGCAAGCCCCGCTACACCTCCTCCGATGACGATGACCTTTTTACTCATGCCAAGAACCCTCATTTCCGTCTCGTATTTGCTTTGTGCTTTTTTCCTACAGCAGCCATTTTCTTAACTTCTTCAACGCGTTCAGGTTGGTGTCGGAATACGGCGGAAATTTGCCTTGAAAACGCAAATAATGATACGTTCGGTAGTTGGTTTTCTCGTAACTGAACGCCAGAAACCCGGCTTTGCCGTGGTAAGCGCCGTATCCGCTGCGGCCGACCCCGCCGAATGCGATATGGGGACTCGCGGCATGATGGATGACCTGATTGACGCCGATCGTCGACGAGCGCATATAGTCGTTGAACCGCCGAATGCGGTCGTTGTTCTGACTGAACATGTAGCCGGTGAGCGCATCACGCTGCAGGCTGCCGCCGGACAGCAAAGACTCCAGATCGGCATAGGGAATGACCGGAAGAACCGGCCCGAAAATCTCTTCTTCCAACACCGGACTGCCCGGTCGAATATCCGTCAGCACGGTCGGCGCGACGAACCGGTCGGCGCGATCGGACGCGCCGCCGTGCCGAACCGTTCCCTGCCCGACAAACCCGGTCACTTTGTCAAAATGATTCTCGGTACAGATCCGGCCGTAATCTGTGCTTGCCTGAGGCAGCTCGCCGTAGAAAGCGGTCAGCGCCGCGGAAATTTCGTCCAGCGTCTGTTCGTACACGGACTGATGGACATACAGCGTATCCGGCGCGATGCAGGTCTGGCCGGCATTCAGAAATTTTCCCCAGACGATATCCCGGACAGCGGCTGCGGAAAAGCCCGTTTCATCCAGAATGCACGGATTTTTCCCGCCCAGTTCCAGAATGACCGGCGTGAGCCGTTTGGCGGCCTGATCGGCTACCGCTTTGCCTGTTCCGCCGCTGCCCGTGAAAAAGATCAAATCGAACGGAGCCGAAGTCAACTGCTTGGCCGTCTCCGCATCTCCGGTCACGACATACAGCTGTTCCGGCGGAAACTGTTGATTGATCAGCCGTTTGAGCAGTTCGGCCGAAGCCGGCGCGGATTCGGACGGTTTGATGACGCAGGCGTTGCCGCCGGCGATCGCTCCGATGACCGGCATCAACGTCAGCTGGACCGGATAATTCCATGATCCGATCACAAGTACGCTTCCGTGCGGATGCCTTTTTTTGTGAAGCGATTGGATATAGCCCAGCTTGAGATGCCGCGATCTCCGGGGCCGATTCCATTTGTCGATATGCTTGCAGACGTAATCGATTTCGTTCAACAGAACGGCGAGCTCGGACGAAAAAGATTCAAACGCCGGTTTGCCCAAATCGGCATGCAGCGCATCGGTCAACGCTTTTTCGTGCTCGACCAGCATATTTTTCAGCTGGATCAGCCGTTTTTTGCGCTGCTCGCTCGAAGGAACTCCTTTGGACAAAAGTTCTGCCCGCTGCCTGTCCGGTAAATTCTCCGGAAGGAGGTGTTCATTGTCCGGCATGGCCGGAATCTCTTTGCACGATTTTTTTGCTGACCAGTTGGCCGCTCAACGTTACCATCGGCATGCCGCCTCCCGGGTTTACCGTTCCGCCCACGAAGTACAGGTTGTTGTACCGTTCGCTTTGTTTCGGATGTTTGAAGCCTTTATTTTTTTTGCGATCGGACAACGTTCCATAGATGGCGCCCCGATCCGAGCCGTACATCTGTCTGATCTTGTCCGGCGTCCAGACGTCTTTGGTCACGATGTTGGCCCGCAGATCGTCCAGACCCATTCTCTCCAACTTCATCAGCGTACGCTCGGCAAACTGCTCGTATTCCTGCTCGGTAATCGGTTTCTCGTCTTGAATATAAGGAATATGCGGCAGCACTTTAATATTCTCGTGTCCTTCGGGAGCCTGCGACGGGTCTGTCTTGTTGACGTTGACCAAATAAATGACCGGATCGTCCGGCAGTCTGTGCTCATGGAAAATCGACTGCATCTGCTGCTTCATATTTTCCGCGAAAAAGAAGTTGTGGTGACGAAGCTGCGGATAACTCTTCTTGACGCCCAAATGCATAACGAGACCGGAACTGGCCGGTTCGAATTTTTTCTTCAATTTGCCGACAAAATCTTTGTCTTCTTCCAGCAGCCGTTCGTACACCGGAATGACTTCCATATTGGAAACGTAATAGTCCGCGGTCAGCTTCGTGCCGTCCGGCAGCACCGCTCCCGTAATCTCGCCGTTCTTCTTCTCCAGCTTGGCGATCGGGGTTCCGAGATGGAACTGGACGCCGACTTCTTCGGCCAACTTCACCAGACCGTCCGCCAGTTTGTTCAACCCGCCGGGTACGTACCAGACGCCCTGATCATGCTGCATGTAGATCATCATGTTCAACACGGCCGGCGCGTCGTAAGGCGACGAACCGACATATTTGATAAAGTAGGACAGCATATCGCTGAACTGCTTGTTGCTGATCCGTTTGTCGATCGCTCCGCGCACGGTCGAGAACAGATCGAAATTGCGCAGAGCGCCGAGCAGCGTCGTATGCTTCATGATCTCTCTCGTCGAATCGACGCCATGCTTGAAATACGTTTTATCCGTCATGTCATACAGCTTTTTGGAATAGTTCAGCAAATTCTGATACTCGCGCATGTCTTTTTCGCTCAGTACGGTGTTCTTCTCCTGCATTTCCTGCAAATCTTCGTACAGGTCGATAATATTGCCGTCCGGGAAAAACGAACGCCATTGATGATCCAGCTTCTCGGTCCGCACGTAGTCCTGCATCGATTTGCCACTGGCCGTGAACAAATCTTCGAACACCCGGGGCATCGTCAAAATGGACGGGCCCAAATCAAAGCCGAACCCGTCCTGATCCAGCCGGTTCAGCTTGCCGCCGATATGATCGTTTTTCTCGTACAAAGAGACGCCGTATCCGGCTTGTGCCAGCGAGATCGCGGCCGACAGTCCTCCAAGTCCGCCTCCGATAACCAGTACGTTTTTGTTTGTCGTTTTCACTTGTCGGGTTTCTCCTTCCGGTAAATCGAAAATGGGGTTCAGCGTTGCGCCAAGCAGGCTTGCACCTTCCGTTATTCTACACGCCGTTTATTGGGCCGTCTCCCTAATTTTGCGGGCGATCAGCTCCCACGCTTCTTCCGCTTTTTGTCTCGGACCCAGATGGGTAAACGCGTGTTTGCAGTTTTTGAACAGCTTTTGCTCGACAGATACGCCGGCTACCTGTAATTTCTTCGCATAATGTTCCGCTTCCGGTCTGAAAGCGTCGAATTCCGCGATAAGAATAAAAGCGGACGCCAATCGATCGCTGACGACAGCGCGAACCGGGGAAGCGAGCGGATGCTCCGCCTGGCCTTTGCCCGGTACGTAGCACAGGTTCAAAAAATGGGCGACTTGGGGATACCGCGCACGCCATGGATTCGGTTCCGGTTTATGCGAAAAAGGAGTGGCAAAATCGAGCATCGGGCAGGACAGCATCTGGAGCAGCGGCTGCTCTTCTTCTTTTTGTTCCAAATACAGACAAAGCGCCGCGGCCAGATTAGCCCCCGAACTTTGTCCGCCGACCATCATTTTGTCCGCATCGATGTTCAATTCGCCGGCGTTCTTCTTGATCCAGCGGAACACTTCATACACCTGCTCGACCGGGCCGGGAAAAGGACACTCCGGCGCTTTGGCGTACTCCACGTTCGCGATGACGCAGCCGGTCCGGTTGGCCAGGTAGCGGCAGTACGGATCGTCCATCTCCTTGTCGTGCATAATGAACGCTCCGCCGTGAAAATTAACGTAAACCGGAAGATTGTGCGATTCGGTATTCGAGGGATAGTAGAAGGAAATATCCGTGGTTTTGACGGAAGTTTCGACCTGCATCTCTTTTTTGTCTTGTACGGGCTCACTCGGGAGCATCGGCGTCTTTTTCGCCCGATTGGGCAGAAGACGAAGGCACCTTGCCGCCATAAGGGTCAACACTAGCATTACCTCGCTTTTTACGGTTTGAACTTGAACGTCGATCGGGGCCAACATTTGTTCTCTATCGCTATTACCCTTTATTCCATTAAAGGTACTAACATAGCAAAAAAAAAGCCTGCTGCGGGCTGGAACCCGAGCAGGCTTTCGCTTAGGCGGCCACAACAATGGCATCACCAAGCTGCATATATTTTGGAAGCAGAAAAATTAATGGGACCTCCTACTATACCGCCACCCCAAAATGTGTCAACATACACACCTCTGCCTTGGTCTGTATAGACCATTCGAGCACCTGTAAATACTACGACACCAATTATAATGTTAGAGATCCACCCAGGAATACCTAACTTAGTTAATGTTCCATTTAACAAACCTGTGGCAATGCCTCCTGTACTCGCTACATATAATGTATGGGACTTAATGTCCTGAATCAGAGCATGAGAAAAGAAATTGCGATTGCCCCACCAAAGCACTTCAAAATCATAATATGAAGAAGTATTGATAGCATTAATTGCTATCTCATCAGAAGGTTCTGCGGGAGCTGTAAATCTAATTTTAATACTATCTCTTTCGATGGTCGCATAACCTTGATCGTCGTCTAAAATCAATTTGGCTTGTAAATTGGCTGTTTCCAATGCAGAAGTAACAAGGGAAATTTCATCTTTGTTTAGTACTTTAAAAGCTTCTGGGGAAAGTTTGAATTGTGATTTTTCCAAAGTAACATAAGGATCCGCCTTTTGTTTTAATTCTGCACTGATTTTAAGATCGGTTTGATCTGCCAACAAAATCTCCGTTGAATTCTCAGCAAAAGCAGACGATACAACCGTAGTCATAAGCATAACACTAGCCATAGCAGCTGTTACAATTTTCTTCATTTTCAATCTCCTTTTAAAAGAAATATGATATAATTTAAAAATACCACATTATTCTTATGATGTGTATAATATATTTATTTTATTTTATTAATTTCTCTAAATCTATTTTATATAATACGTTGTGTATTCTTAATTAAATGATTAAACAGAAGATGAAAATACTTGCATAGCTAGACAATGCATATTCCAATAGTCTATTGAATGCCGATTGGATAAATGCCTTCTATAGGAGTTGACTTAGAAACCACGAAATTAAGCATTCAAAACAAGAAAAGAGGAATATCATGAAACGGAATGAAATGATTAGCAATCTGATTTTAACGTTTTTAACCGGGATTTTTATCGCTTATGTACTAGGTCGAACTTTAACGCTCGCTTCCGTACTCGCTTCCCTACTGGCTACCGTAGTCGTCGCTTTAGGCTATCTTTTTCTACATGTACTCCAAAAAAGGAAAGCTAAAAAAAAGGAAAAAGGCTCTCAAAGAAGACTTTAAATATGTATGAGTAAGGTTCTGAGCGAATCTGTTATATCATACCTCTATATCCTAATGACGTTGTAATAACTTTTGCTTATAAGAATGTATGGAATTATGGTATTTAAAGGTCCTATGCGCCGTCAGCTTTAGCATCTTTAACGAGACTTAAATTTATTTGACAAGAGCGCGTTAAATTTTCGTTAAATTTAACATGATATCGGCGATGAAAAATTCATATCTAACTTCTCTTCTATTCTAGTACCCTTTTGATGGTCCATATCAGGTAGGGGAATAATTTTGACAGCAGTATTCGGCATTTTTTTATCGCTTTCATCATCTTTTGGATGATGGCTATGGTCAATCTCCTACGGAAGAAAAAGCCTAAACTTAAACACAATGGCCTAATCGCGCTCGGGTGCTTCGTAATCGCGACGATCACAGTTGCCAACTCTCCGGCAGCAACGACGGCAAAAGCTACAGTCGAAAAAAAGTAGTAACCAAGCCGATAACTGAAGAACTTTTTACTGAACCTGCAGTCGAACCTGCTATTGCTGGAGATTGGCGAGCCGAGATCGAGAAGATCGAAAGCTTCAACGGATCACCGCCCGAAAAGGCTGATGCGCTCGAAGCTGTGGCTATGGATTATGCTTCGAGCAACAGTGAAATTAAGGAGTTTAAAATATATGTCATCGGCTAATTTGAGAGTAGAAATTATCTGACTGAGCTAACCGATGATAGGTATGAGCTAACAAATATCCCCCAAAATCTTTAGAAGAATTTATTTAAGTCCATTTTAATTAAGGACGGGTTAGTGTTACTCAAGAAGAAGCAAAGCCGAGACATGCAATTCATTATAGGAATGTAATTATGCGAAGAGACGAACTTATAATTAATAAATATAGAGAAGAGGATTGGCCGGAAGACATCATGCGTATTACACTGAATGGCTTCTGACATAATCAGATGTATAAAAAATAATTACTATAGATAAAAAAGAATTATCCTATATAAAAAATCCCGCTACAGGATTTCTCCTGTGCGAGTTTTTCGGAAAACTAATGTAAAAAATCAGTTCTTCTCTTCAGTAATCAATTCTTGTCCGAGATTTGTCTTTTTGTCTTCTTTATTTTTGGTCGGTATATTCAGCTTATTATTAACCCCAGTAATACTTGGGGTGTCATTGATTTGTTCACCACTTTGCGTAGAGTCAGACTTGAACAATATTTCGAGCAATAGACGAATCACTCGGAAAGAAGAAATTACGAATAGACAGCAAAAAAATAACCAGGTTGCAAAAAAATACTGTACCCACGATTCTTTTGAAGCCAAGAGCAATTGAAGTATGGTAGACATGATAACGACGATAAATCCACATAATATAGGTTCTATGAAATAGTATTTCAATACAGGCAATTGTTTTTCTTTTTCTATAACTTTCATTATTGGCGTATTACGAATAGTCATTAAAATACCTAATAATGTAGCCAAGAATCCGACCATGATAGAACTAAATGGAATGAAGGAATCGAGCACTTTCTCAAATTTATTTAACATGTAAGAAAAACCTAAGTAAAGAGAGAGCGTAACAATAGAAATCGAAACAAGCCATGGAATCAAGCGAGGAATCCACTCTTTATACTTGCTTTTATCACTCATCGCACTCTCCCTCTCAGGTTTACTTTAGCGTAAATATGCCATTACTTCTGCTTGTCTATTGCCGTTTCGAGGATGGTATTTTAAATACATAGCTTCAGCAATAGCATAGTGATTTAAAGTTGTTCTGGCCTCCATTCTAAACGTGGCATAATCGTGTGCCACATTATTCAAGAGGTCGATTAATTCAACTTTCCCTTCATCACTTTCTTTGACTGTTATTTCTGCCCCCGAAAACAACTCTGGATTTTCCTCGATATCATTCAGTATACGTCCCACTTCTTCTTCATTCAAATTTTCTTCTTTTTTCATACCCATTGTTATTGTAATCTGTGCATTAACTCCATTAAGTGACCCAAAAGAATCGACGATTTGAGAAAGTCGTGAATTTAAATTATTTAAAATTCCTTGTTCTTTTGCTTGGGTAACATTTGCAAGTCGAAGATTTATTTTTCTGTAGATAGTAGGTCTCCTTGCCAGCATAAATGGATCGGGTATTGCAATCGCTCTTAAAGAGAGAGTTTCATTTCCACCCCAAGATAAATTAAAATAATCTTCAATTCCTGTCGGACTCAAGCTGTATTTATTTCTTTGGAGCATAAGTATATTGCGAGACTCATCATAAAGCGCTGAGACCTCTTCTCCTAAGTATTCGTCATCCTCTAACTCCATAGGTTCGACGTTGGTGTCTAGTTTTGCTCTTGAAGGAATATTAGTGGCTCTGAGTCTTACAAAATGAAGAAAATAGAATTCGAAGTCCTCATCATAATACGCTTCTTCTAACCGTGCACTCTCTCTCCATTGTATTCTTTAACTCTGTTCTCTAAAGAGGTTGTTGCCATTTGAGATATCCACTGCTTGAGATCAAAAAGGTTCGGAGCTCCCCCTAGAGCTTGACTAAAAACTTGAAAGTATTGAAATTTAACTTTCCTGTAATTCATTATAATCATCCTCTGCTATTTACATTATTAAGCATAGTTGCTCAGTAATGTATTCTTCAGAAGATCAAAATCACCTTTTATAAATAAATATTTTTCGATTTTTTTGAATTATCTTTATAATTCAAGTATATACGAACAAATGTTCCTAATCAATATAATATCACTTTTATCTCATTATAAAAATAAACCTAATCAAAATTGACCTAATTAGGTTTATTACCAATGCTATTGGATTACGACCGTAAAGCTTCGGAATGTATCTAAATCATATTTCCACCAGCTTTAACGAGCTATTATGCTTTTCACATGCAGAAGCTACGTTTAGTAGGCGCTTTAATGGCTACCTGAACAAGACCAGCAATTTCTTCGGAGTTTGCTTAGCCGGTCAGTCACGTTGAGCATTGTGTGAATGTTTGTCGTATGTCAAACACGCTTACAAGATGTTATGTAGTCATTGAAATTACTCAAAATTCGACAAGCAGACTTCAGGCTCCAAACTCCAAAATATTTTAATGGCGGATTTGTTTCTGCAATTATGGGTAATCGCAAAAATCCGGGCTACCCCGACGTTTTTAAAAAGATCGCACTGCGCATGCAGCGCATTATCAAAATCTCCGGGCTGAGTGAGTCATTCACGCCGCACACCTTCCGCCATACGCATACCTCTTTGCTGGCTGAGGTTCGAGCCACGCTCGATTCTATCATGGAGCGTCTGGGCCACGCTGACGACGAAGTAACGCGGCTGATCTAAGCCCACGTTACACAAAACCTCAAAAAAGAAGCCGCCCAGAGATTTAGTGATCTCATGAGCGGCCTACGTTAAACATTCGTTAAATATTCAGTTCGTGTGTCGAGGCAAAGCCTTATGCAGCAAGGGTTTGAAACGCCTACTTACATCATGCCGCCCATACCGCCCATGCCGCCCATATCCGGAGCCGCAGCGCCGGCCGGTTCAGGCTTGTCGGCGATAACCGCTTCCGTCGTCAGGAACATAGCTGCTACGGAAGCCGCGTTTTGCAGAGCGGAACGCGTGACTTTCGCAGGGTCTACGATGCCCGCTTCGAACATGTTGACCCATTCGCCGGTAGCGGCGTTGTAGCCAATGCCCACTTCTTCTTTTTTGAGACGGTCCACGATAACGGAACCTTCTTCGCCGGCGTTAGCCGCGATCGTGCGGATCGGTTCTTCCAGAGCGCGCAGAACGATGTTGACGCCCGTTCTTTCGTCGCCGGTTACCGTCAGAGCCGCTACAGCTTTGTATACGTTAACCAGAGCCGTGCCGCCGCCGGATACGATACCTTCTTCAACGGCTGCGCGAGTCGCGTTCAACGCGTCTTCGATGCGCAGTTTGCGTTCTTTCAGTTCCGTTTCCGTTGCCGCGCCGACTTTGACAACCGCTACGCCGCCGGCAAGTTTAGCCAGACGCTCCTGCAGTTTTTCTTTGTCGAACTCGGAAGTCGTTTCTTCCAGCTGCGAACGAATTTGGTTAACGCGAGCGTCGATGTCGGTCTTCACGCCGGCACCGTCCACGATCGTCGTGTTTTCTTTCGTTACGCGAACCTGGCGAGCCGAACCCAACTGCTCGATCGTCGTCGCTTTCAGTTCCAGACCGAGCTTCTCGGTGATCACTTGTCCACCGGTCAGAGCGGCGATATCCTGCAGCATCGCTTCGCGGCGGTCGCCGAAGCCCGGAGCTTTGACGGCAACGGCGTTGAACGTGCCGCGCAGTTTGTTCAGGACGAGCATCGGAAGCGCTTCGCCTTCGATATCTTCAGCCACGATTACGAGCGCGCGGCCCTGCTGAACGATTTTCTCAAGCAGCGGCAGAATTTCCTGCGTCGTGCTGATTTTCTTGTCGGTGATCAGGATGTAAGGGTTGTCGAGAACCGCTTCCATCTTGTCCGTGTCGGTAATCATGTAAGGGGAAATGTAGCCGCGATCGAACTGCATACCTTCCACGACTTCCAGCTCCGTTGCGAATCCGCGGGATTCTTCAACGGTGATAACGCCGTCTTTGCCCACTTTTTCCATCGCTTCGGCGATCAGTTCGCCCACTTCTTCGTCAGCCGCGGAGATAGCCGCAACCTGGGCGATCGATTGTTTGCCTTCGATCGGCTTCGCGATGTTCTGCAGTTCGATGACCGCAGCTTTGACCGCTTTGTCGATGCCTTTGCGGATAACCATAGGGTTTGCGCCGGCCGTTACGTTCTTGAGGCCTTCGCGGATCATCGCTTGAGCGAGAACGGTAGCGGTTGTCGTTCCGTCACCGGCTACGTCGTTCGTTTTCGTTGCGACTTCCTTGACGAGCTGGGCGCCCATGTTCTCGAAAGCGTCTTCCAGTTCGATTTCCTTTGCGATCGTCACGCCGTCGTTCGTGATCAGCGGGCTGCCGAATTTTTTCTCCAGCACCACGTTGCGTCCTTTTGGACCGAGCGTTACTTTTACCGCATTTGCAAGTGCATCTACGCCGCGAAGCATCGAGCGACGGGCTTCTTCTCCGAACAGAATCTCTTTAGCCATGGTCGAATAACCTCCCTGGGATATGGAATTGCGCTGCTGCGTTCAAGACGCTGCATTCAATCACTTTCGTTCAAAAAACGTATGTGTAAGGGGACATTTACGCCAGGATGGCGTGGATGTCGCTTTCTTTCATAATCAGGTATTCTTTGCCTTCGTATTTCACTTCGGTGCCGGCATATTTGGAGAACAGTACCACGTCGCCTTCTTTCACTTCGAGCGGAGTACGAACGCCGTCTTTGAGGGTTCCGCTGCCTACGGCAACGACTTTACCTTCCTGCGGCTTTTCTTTCGAAGCATCCGGAAGCACGATACCGAACGAAGTCGTTTCCTCCTGCTGGATCGCTTCTACGAGTACGCGTTCACCTAACGGTTTGATCATGAAAAATAGCCTCCTTGTAAAGGTTGATTGAAGTGTTGAATCTTCTTCGTTAGCACTCGACAACGCCTAGTGCTAACAGCCAAGTCTTATATTACTAGTCTCGCCGCAAAATTTCAAGTCCCCCCCGCACAAAAAAAGACACCCCGCATGCCTGGGGCCGTCCTTCTTGTTGCGTGCCCGGGATTACTGCCGGTACTGCCCCGTCACCATCAGCAGCGCTTCCGGCAGTTGGTCCATGATGGCCGCCAGGTTCTCGTGCACGCCTTTTGGCGTGCCGGGCAGATTGACGATCAGCGAACGGCCGCGAATGCCGCAGATGCCGCGGAACAGCATCGCCGCCCGGTTCTTGTGCATCACGTTCATCCGCATCGCTTCGGCCATGCCCGGCACTTCCCGCTCGATGACCCGCTTCGTCGCCTCCGGCGTCACGTCGCGGTTCGCAAGCTCGGTGCCTCCGGTCGTCAGCACGAGATCCGCCTGGAAATAGTCCGTCATTTCGATCAATGCCGCCACGATCTCGTCCGACTCGTCCGGCACGATCCGGTATTCGATAATTTCGCCGCCTACTTCTTCCTCCACCAACTCCCGGATCACCTGCGCGCTCGTGTCCTCACGCTCGCCTCGTGCTCCCTTATCGCTGGCCGTCAAGATTGCCACTTTCCACAGCATGGGGTCACCTCTTCTCATCCATCGCTCTTCTTGCGTCCGTTCCTATCTATACGACCGAAGCCGCTGCCGTCAGACCAGGTCCTGCGTACTGTTCATGCCCGACGGCACGATCAGAAGTTCTATCCGGAAATCGTGCGGTTCCATCGGCACTTCCTCCACCGTCTGCTCGGCAAAAGACAGCGCCCAAATGCCCGGGCTTGCGCCGCAGGCTTCGAAACGCTCCATCAACCGGTCGTAAAACCCGCCTCCGTAGCCGACGCGCCCGCCCTTGAAGTCGAAAGCCAGGCCCGGCACAAACATCACGTCGATGCTGCCGAGCCGGTCTTCCGGCCATTCGGACAGATGCTCCTTCGGCTCGGGAATGCCCCAACTACCGGACGCCTCGTCTGCCGCGCTCTTGAGTTCCAACAGCCGCATGCGGCGCGTTCCCCGCTCGATGCGCGGCGCAAGCACCGTATCCCCGCAACCGCGGCATGTCTCCAGCAGCGGGCGGATATCCAGTTCTCCGCGGTAAGGCAGGTAGCCGAGCACGACCAGAGGAGAACCTTTGCGCTCGCGCAGGGCGTCCAGCCGATCGGCGGCATATTCGCAAACGAAGGAAGAAGCCTCAAGGCGCAGCGATTCGGGCAGCTCTGCTCTCACCCGTTCCATTCGAAGCCGCAGCTCCGTCTTGTCCGGTAAAGGTTCGATGCCGCTCGCCTCCCGTATTCTCTTCTGTTCTCTTTTTTGTTCTCACATGCTCAAGTTTATCATTGTTTTGCGCAAATAACCACCGCTGTAGAGGCTCTGCGAAGCCCCCGGAGGCTTTTTCCTAAAAAAACTTTCGCGCCCCGATCGCCGCCGATTTTCCGGCCGCGCCGCGCCCGCAAACCGTTTGCGCACGTCCTCTTTGGTTTTTTCACCTTTCTACGGTAAAATGAAATCACAAAAGACCAATTTGATAAGCGCGGAGGACTTCGAATTATGCTGCTGCAAGCAACGGGAATCGCAAAAAGATACGGCGTCCAGAGCATTCTGGAAGGCATTACGTTTCAAATACTGGAGCGCGAACGCATCGGCCTCGTCGGCGTCAACGGCGCGGGCAAATCGACGCTGCTCAAAATTTTGGCGGGCGAAATGTCTCATGAAGAAGGCCAGATTTTCAAAAACAAAGAAACAACCATCGGCTACCTGGCCCAGAACAGCGGGCTGCAGTCGGATCGCACGATCCAGGAAGAGATGCTGGACGTTTTCGCCGACCTGCTGGAAGCCGAGCGGGAAATCCGCGAGATGGAGCTTGCGATCACCGAAGGCTCCTCGCACTCCGAGCAGGACAAAGCGTATCAGGATCTGCTGAACCGCTACGCCATGCGTTCGGACTGGTTCCGCGACCACGGCGGCTACGAGATCGGCACGAAGATCCGCAGCGTGCTGCACGGGATGGGCTTCGGCGATTTCGATCCTTCGACGATCGTCTCGACGCTCAGCGGCGGACAGCGGACCCGGCTCGCGCTGGCGAAAATGCTGCTGCGCGGACCCGACCTGCTCATGCTCGACGAACCGACCAACCATTTGGACATCGAGACGCTCACCTGGCTCGAAGATTATTTGCGCGGCTATGACGGCGGCCTGCTGATCGTGTCCCACGACCGCTATTTCCTCGACAAGACGGTTACGGCGATCGTGGAGATCGAACGCCACCGGGCGCGCCGCTATACGGGCAACTACAGCCGGTATACCGAGCTCAAAGCGGCCGAGTACGAAGCGGACCTCAAACAGTTCGAGAAGCAGCAGGGCGAGATCGCGAAGATGGAAACTTTCATTCAGCAAAATATCGTCCGGGCTTCCACGACGAAGCGGGCCCAGAGCCGGCGCAAAGCGCTGGAGAAAATGGATCGGCTCGACCGTCCGGCCGGCGATCTCAAACGCGCCAACTTCTCGTTCCAATCGGCATATTCGTCCGGCAAGGACGTGCTGCACGTGGACGGGTTGTCCGCGTCCTATGACGACGGCGACAAGCTGTTCCGGCAGACGTCGTTCGCGCTCAGCCGCGGCGAGACGGTCGCGCTGATCGGGCCGAACGGCGTCGGCAAGTCGACCCTGCTCAAAGCGCTGATCGGCCGGCTCAAGCCGGACGAAGGCCGGATCACGTGGGGTGCCAAAGTCCAGATCGGCTACTACGACCAGGAGCAGGACACGCTCAATCCGCAAAATACGGTGCTCGAAGAACTGTGGAGCACGTATCCGCATATGGAAGAAGCGCGGATTCGCACCGTGCTCGGCAGTTTCCTGTTCAGCGGCGAAGACGTGCTCAAGCGCATCTCCGCACTCAGCGGCGGGGAAAAAGCGCGCGTCTCGCTGGCCAAGCTGATGCTGCTCGAAGCGAACACGCTCGTGCTCGACGAACCGACCAACCATTTGGACCTGTACAGCAAAGAAGTGCTGGAGTCCGCCCTGATCGATTTTGACGGCACGCTGCTGTTCATCTCGCACGACCGTTACTTCCTGAACAAGATGGCCGAACGCGTGATCGAACTGAGCGCAAACGGCGTGACCAGCTACCTCGGCAACTACGACGACTATGTCGACAAAAAGCAGGAGCTCGAAGAGATCGCCCAGGAAGCGGCGCTGTTCGGCGGGAAAAGCAAGTCCGCGGCCGCCCAGGCCAGCGAAGCCGACGAGTCCAAAAACACGCAGGCCGTGTTCGAGGAAAGCAAGCAGGCCAAGCGCGAAGAACGCGCCCGGCAGCGCCGCATGGAACAGCTGGAGACGCTGATCGCGGAACTGGAGAGCTCCGTGGCCGCTCTTGAACTGGAGTTGACACTTCCGGAAATTTACGAAGATTACATGGCTATTCAAGAACGCCAGACGCAGATCGATACCCACAAAACGCAGCTCGCCGCCGCTTACGAAGAATGGGAAACACTCGCGGCGGAATAATTTTTTTGTCAATACGATTTTTCGCTTATCCCTGTTATCCACCGTGTTATCCACAGAAATAGGTATGAATTGCAGATTGAGCCGGCCCTTAGGGTCGGTTTTTTGCTTTTATACCGCCTATTTTCACTCCAAACCAATTTTATCCACTTTTTCGTCCACATTATCCACAGATTGCGAACTTCCATTTTGAAAAACATATCCCCTTTTGCATAAAAACCGAAGCAGGCATTTGGCGCGGGATTGAAGCACTTACCCACAAGCGGACGGGGATATGTGGACAAGTTTATGCAGGGATTGACAACGGGGAGTAAAGCCTGCGTTAACTGCCGATACGGCACACTTGCGAATAACGATCAACGTTTACACAAAAAGACCTCTTCCGCCGGGGAAGAGGTCTTGATTGAGAGGCGAAGCGGGCAAGTCTCCGCTTCGTGGCGGCTGGCAAACGGATCACTCCGCGACCGACCATTGTTCCAGCGACATGCCGGGTTCGCCTTTGATGAACAAATCGCTCAGTTCGCCGCGGGTCCACTTCACGTAAGCGGCGGCTCCGATCATCGCGGCGTTGTCGGTGCAGTATGGCATCGGCGGAATCGCGAGCGGAATCCCTTCCGCCGCGCAGCGCGCCGTCAGTTCGCGGCGCAGGCCGCCGTTCGCGGCGACGCCGCCGCACAGCAGCAGCTGCTTCGCGCCGAATTGGTGCGCGGCGCGCACCGCTTTGGCGACGAGCACTTCGACGACGGATTCCTGGAAACCGCGCGCGATCGCGCCTTGATCGATCTCCTCGCCTTTCATCCGGCTCTGGTTGACCAGGTTCAGCACGGCGGACTTCAGTCCGCTGAGGCTGAAATCGTACGAGCCTTCTTCCAGCCAGACGCGCGGCAGCGCGGCAGCCGTGTCCGAAGCCTGCGCCGCCCGGTCGACGTGCGGCCCGCCCGGATACGGAAATCCGAGCGAACGCGCGACTTTGTCGTACGCTTCGCCGACCGCGTCGTCGCGCGTCTGCCCGACCACTTCGAACCGGCCTTCGCTCTCCATGCGGACGATCTCGGTATGCCCGCCCGAGACGACCAACGCGATCGCCGGATATTGAATCTCGTCCGTCAACCGGTTGGCATAAATATGCCCCGCGATATGATGCGTGCCGATCAGCGGCTTGTCCAGCGCGAACGCCAGCGCTTTGGCCGCCATGATGCCGACGAGCAGCGCGCCGACGAGTCCCGGCCCTTCGGTGACGGCGATCGCCGACAATTCGTCCGGCTCAAGCCCGGACTCCGCAATCGCCTGCTCCATCAGCCGCGTGATGCATTCCACATGCTGGCGCGAAGCCACTTCGGGCACGACGCCGCCGAACGCTTTGTGCGTCTCGATCTGGCTGGCCACGAGATTGACCAGCACGTCGCGGCCGTCTCTGACGATGGCGACCGACGTCTCGTCGCAGCTCGTCTCGACCGCGAGAATGTACGTGCCTGCCCGCCCTGTTTGCTGTTCTGCTACGTTATCCATGCCTGTTACACGCTTCCTTCCGTATGCCCTGCCGCGCCGGAGCGCCCCTGCAGGCCAATCCACATGATGACGGCGTCTTCGTTGTTGTCGGAATAATACCCTTTGCGGATTCCGACTTCGCGGAACCCCGTTTTGACGTACAATTTGCGGGCCACATCGTTGCTGACCCGCACTTCGAGCGTCGCCCGCTCCAGGCCGAGCGACCCGGCCATGCCGAGCAGTTCGTCCAGCAGCCGTTCGCCCAACTTGCGTCCACGGTACGCTGTGCGCACCGCGATATTCGTAATATGCGCTTCGTCCATAACCGTCCACATGCCGGCATAACCGGCCGCTTCGCCGTCCACTTCCATGATCAGGTAGCGGGCAAAATGATTCAGCGTCATCTCGCTGCGAAACGCCTGTTCCGTCCACGGCAGCGAAAACGATTCATGTTCGATCACCATCACGTCCGGGATGTCTTCGAGCCGCATCGTCCGAAAATGTACGGACGGCTCGTTCGAAGACGACGAAGATTCGATTTCTCTATGCTGCATGCTGCGCGGATCCCCTTTCTCTGTTCCATTCGGCCTGCGTTATGGTCGGCTGCGCAGCAGATTCGCTTCCGCTTCCGTAACCTGCGTATAATTCGGCAGCAGCGCATGCGCGTCTACCGTGTCGCCGCTCTCCAGCTTGCGCGTGCCGATCCGCCCGATCCAGCGGGCTTCGGCCGTGCAGTCCTGCAGCAGCACCCGCTCCGCTGGCAGGCCGGTCAATCCGGCCAGACTGCGCACGGTCTCACCGTGCTTGTCCGTCTCGCCGGTGAACAGCACGTATTCCGGGCGTTCGCCAATCGGCAGCGCGTTCCATCGTTCGGCCAACCGCGCCGTCCAGTCGTCCACCATCAAGATGGCGTCGTCGGCCAACCGGGTCAGCGGCTGCGCCTCTTGCCCTTCTGGCGCCGCGCCGATCGGGCCGGCCGCTTCGAACAGCGCCGTATACGCCTGGCCGCGCCGCGCGTCGACGAGCGGCACGATCCAGCTCCGCCCCTGCGGAGCGGCAACTTCCAGTCCGGAGCAAGCCTGAGCTTCCAGGCTCGATACGGCCGCGACCGGCAGCTTCAGCGCCCACGCCAGCGTCTTCGCCGTCGTAACGGCGATCCGCACGCCCGTATATGAGCCGGGTCCGATGCCGACGGCGATACCCGCAAGCGCCCGCTTGTCCGTGCCGGACTCCCGCAGCGCGCGTTCGATCTCCGGCAGCAGATTGACCGAATGGTTGCGCTCGGCCAGGCTGCTGCTTTCGAACCGTATGTCTTGTCCTTCGAGTACCGCGACGGCCTGGGAAGCGCTCGACGTATCGAGCGCCAACACCCGGCCCTGCGCCCCGTTATTGTTTTCCATCTGCAATGTCTCCATCCCTGTTCGATTATTCAGGCTTATTCGGTCATTCGGAATTGTTCGACTGTTCGAGCACGCCCGGTTCCGGCAGGTTCTCGACCCATGCCGCATACGGCGCGCCGATGCCTTCGCATGTCACGAGGCGGCCTTCTCCGCCCGCATGTTCGATATGCAGATTCAGCCGGCCCGCCGGAAGCAGGTCGGGAATGATCGAAGCCCATTCCACGAGCGATACGCCGCGGCCTTCGAAATATTCGTCCAGCCCCAGGTCTTCGGCTTCATCTTGCGTAATCCGGTAGACGTCCATATGGTACAGCGGCAGCCGGCCTTCGTATTCCTTGATCAGCGTGAACGTCGGACTGTTCACGATGCCTCGCACGCCAAGCGCGGCGGCAAACCCCTGCGAAAACTTCGTTTTGCCCGCTCCCAGATCGCCGTCCAGCGCAATGACCGTTCCGGGCTGCGCCAGCGCGGCAAAATAGCCGGCCAACCGCGCCGTATCGGCTTCGCCGCGCGAGATCCATGTCCTGCTGTATGTTTCGTATGCCTCCACGCTTCGTTCCACCTTCATTTCCTCACCGGCACGAAGCTCCCGCGAGCGGTCCGGTTCGTTGATCTCTCCATTATAACGCAAATGTTTCGCCGAGGGCACCCTGCCGCTTCCCGAATCCGGGCAAATCAAAACCCGTTTCCGCACCCGCCGAAGCGGAAGCGAAAACGGGCCGAGTGTCCGGGCACAGCCGGCTCCCGTTCGGGCGCCGAAGCGCCGCCGGTTACGCCGCGACGTCCCTTTTGCGGAAAACCCAGAAGGTCAACGCCAGGAAGACGACGTAATAGACGGCCAGTACCGCCAGCGAAAATCCGAGCGACGACACGCCGTAAGCGCCGGTCTCCGCGTTGATATACTGACTCAAGTTCAGGTTCGCGAACAGCAGGTAGCGGCCGATCTCGTATTTGGCCGGATCGATCAGCAGCGTGATCAGCCCGCCCATGAACAGCAGGATAATCGTAAGCGCCACCGACAGCGAATTGCTGCGGAACACGGCCGAGAACATGAAGGCCATCGTGACATAGATCAGGCAGTCGACGATCCGGTACAGCAGCGCCCACCAGAAGTAATCGGACATACTGCCCATCAGTTCGCCCAGCACGTCCGTCGTGCCGGTCGAAGTCCCGAACAGCAGCGCCGACATCCCGAGTCCGAGCCCGAACAGCAGCGCGTACAGCGTAAGCATGAACATCAGCACCGCGACGTATTTGGACAGCAGAATCTTGACGCGGCTCCACGGGCGAATCAGCAGCAGCTTGATCGTGCCGCGCGAAAATTCGCCGGCGACCGTATCCGCGGCGACCGCGATCGTGAACACCGTCGGCAGGAACCAGAACTGCAGCAGCGCGTTCATCGAACTCCACAATCCGATATTTTCGCTGACGTACCGAAACAGCACCGGCATCAGCAGGCCGACCAGCCCGATAACGCCGAGCATGATCCAGGTCCGCGTCCTCGCGTGAATTTTAATATTTTCGTTATGTACCAGCTTGAAAAAGTTAGACAATCGGTCCGCCTCCCGTCATCTCCAGGAATTGATCTTCCAGCGTACGGGTCAGCGCGCGAATGCCGTAGACCGGTATGCCCGCCTGCACGAAGCGAAGATTAATCTCCGCGATGCCCTGCCGGTTCGTGCGCACGACCAGCTGCCTGCTGCGGATCTCGCCGCCGCCGAGCAGGGACAGTGCTTCTTCGATCCGTTCCCCGACGTCGAACATCGTTTCGAGCGTTGCGTCGGCGTCCGCCTCGCCGTGCAGCTCGTGCACGTCGATCAGCCGGCCGGCCTGAATGATCGCCACCGTATCGCACATCAGCTCCATTTCGCTGAGCAGATGGCTCGATACGAATACGGTCGTGCCGTCGACGCGCGTCAGTTCGCGCAAATAATCGCGCAGCTCGCGGATGCCCTGCGGATCGAGTCCGTTCGTCGGCTCATCGAGGATCAGCAGCTTGGGACGATGCAGGATCGCCTGCGCGACGCCGAGCCGCTGGCGCATGCCGAGCGAGTAGGTCGAGACTTTCTCGTGAATACGGCGCTCCAGCCCCATGAAACGCACGACTTCGTCGATGCGCTCCTTGGGCACGTCGGCGCGCATACGCGCATATTGGAGCAGGTTGCGATATCCGCTGAGATAACCGTACATCTCGGGATTCTCCACGATCGCGCCGACCTGCGAGATCGCCTGTTCGAAATTCCGCGTGATGCTGCGGCCGTCGATCAGAATGTCTCCCGCACTCGGCGCCATCAATCCGGTCATCATGCGGATCGTTGTCGTCTTGCCCGAACCGTTCGGTCCGAGAAAGCCGAATACTTGTCCCGGCGGCACGTCGAGCGTCAATCCTTCGATGATCGTCTTGCGGCCGATCCGTTTGACCACGTTGTCGAAACGGACGATCGGCTCGCCGCTCCTTGCGCTCGCAGCGCTTGGAACAGGCATCTTGTCACTGATGGTTTCCATAGGTTTCGGTGTCCTCCTTGTTCGTGGTTCTTCGATAGGCCGAACGGCAAACGCACACTTCTTGTACCAATGTAACATAGACGAACGCCACGGCAGACCTTTTTCCGGCAAAAAAAAGCCCGTTCGCTTCTCCTGCGAGAAACGAACGGGCCTGCCAAGCTACGATCAATAGGTCGTACGCCGGCTAGAGATGCGGCGAAATCAGCCGCCCGCGCGGGCCAGTTCGCGCATATTGGCTTCAAAAGCGGCCAACAGCGCGGCATCGCCGGTCAAGCCGGTCGATTCGGCTTTTTCGATCTGTTCCAGCATGCGCTTGTAGTCTTTCGGGATCACGCGGACGAAGCGGCTCGACGTCTGTTCCCAGCCGTCGAGAATGAGCTTGGCTACGCCGCTTCCGGTCAGGTCGGCGTGACGCTGAATCAGTTCGCGCACTTCTTCCTTCTCCGCCGGATCTTCGAGCGTCTCCAGCAGCACCATCTCCAGGTTGCAGCGGTCGACGAAGTCGCCCGCGCCGTCGTAGATGTACGCGACGCCGCCCGACATGCCGGCCGCGAAGTTGCGGCCCGTCGTGCCGAGCACGACGACGCGTCCGCCGGTCATGTATTCGCAGCCATGGTCGCCGGTGCCTTCGACGACGATCTTCGCGCCCGAGTTGCGGACCGCGAAGCGTTCGCCGGCGATGCCGCTGATATACGCTTCGCCGCCGGTCGCGCCG
The DNA here is from genome assembly GCF_008634075.2 of Saccharibacillus sp. WB 17. NCBI lineage: Bacteria > Bacillati > Bacillota > Bacilli > Caryophanales > Paenibacillaceae > Saccharibacillus > Saccharibacillus sp. WB 17. The sequence goes on from NZ_VPFK02000014.1 coordinate 111,248, forward strand.
TACAGCGCCGTGTTGCCGATAATGATATTCTCTTCCGACTTGAACGTCGCTTTCGGATCGGGCTTGACGATCAGTTTGCCGCCCGACAGCCCTTTGCCGACGTAGTCGTTGGAATCGCCCGACACTTCGAGCGTGATGCCTTTCGGCACGAACGCGCCGAAGCTCTGGCCGGCCGAGCCGGTGAAGTGCAGCTTGATCGTGTCTTCCGGCAGCCCGGCCGCGCCGTACTTGCGGGTCACTTCGCTGCCGAGAATAGTGCCGGCCGCGCGATCGACGTTCGTGATCTTGAAGTGCGCTTCGACTTTCTCTCCGCGTTCCAGCGCCGGAGCGGCGGCCGTCAGCAGTTCGCGCATGTCGAGCGTATGCTCCAGACCGTGGTTCTGGGTCTGCGAACGGAACGGCGTGCTGCCTTCCGGAAGGGTCGGCACGTGCAGCAGCGGCGTGAGGTCGAGCCCTTTCTTCTTCCAGTGGTGCGAAGCGTCGACCGCATCGAGACAGTCGGTGCGTCCAACCATCTCCTGAATGGTGCGGAAGCCGAGTTCGGCCATGATCTCGCGCAGATCTTCCGCCACGAACTTCATGAAGTTCACGACGTGTTCCGGATCGCCCATGAAGTTTTTGCGCAGTTCCGGGTTCTGGGTCGCGACGCCGACCGGACAGGTGTCCAGCTGGCAGACCCGCATCATGATGCAGCCGACAGCGACGAGAGGCGCGGTCGAGAAGCCGTATTCTTCGGCTCCGAGCAGCGCGGCGACGGCAAGGTCGCGGCCCGACAGCATTTTGCCGTCCGTCTCCAGAACGACGCGGTCGCGCAGATTGTTCAGGATCAGCGTCTGGTGCGTCTCGGCCAGACCGAGTTCCCACGGCATGCCCGCGTGGCGGATCGAACCCTGCGGCGACGCTCCGGTTCCGCCATCGTAGCCGCTGACGAGAATGATGTCGGCGCGGCCTTTGGCGACGCCGGCCGCGATCGTGCCGACGCCTACTTCCGACACGAGCTTGACGTTGATGTCGGCGCGCGGATTGGCATTTTTCAAATCGTAGATCAATTCCGCCAAATCTTCGATCGAATAGATGTCATGGTGCGGCGGAGGCGAGATCAGGCCGACGCCCGGCGTCGAGCCCCGGACTTCCGCTACCCACGGATACACTTTGCGGCCTGGCAGCTGTCCGCCTTCGCCCGGTTTGGCGCCCTGCGCCATCTTGATCTGGATCTCGTCGGCGTTGACGAGGTAGTTCGACGTAACGCCGAAGCGTCCCGACGCAACCTGCTTGATCGCGCTGCGGCGGGAATCGCCGTTCGCGTCCGGAATGAAGCGCGCCGGATCTTCGCCGCCTTCGCCCGTGTTGCTTTTGCCGCCTACGCGGTTCATGCCGATCGCAAGCGATTCGTGCGCTTCCTTGCTGATCGAACCGAACGACATCGCTCCGGTCTTGAAGCGTCTCATGATGGCGGTCGCCGGTTCGACTTCGTCGAGCGGAATCGGTTGGCCTACCGGCTTGAGGTTGAGCAGCGCGCGCAGCGTCAGATGCTTCTTGGACTCGCCTTCGACGAGGCGCGCGTATTTTTTGTACGTCTCGTAATCGCCCGTGCGCACGGCGTGCTGGAGCAGGTGAATCGTCTGCGGATTGAACAGATGCTCTTCGCCGTCGCTGCGCCATTGGTAATCGCCGCCGGAATCCAGCACCTTGTCGATGCCGTCTTTGTCGGAGAACGCCCGGTTATGCTGAAGCAGCGCGTCGAAAGCGACTTCTTCGAGCCCGATGCCGCCGATGCGGGTCGGCGTCCAGGTGAAGTAGCGATCCACGAATTCCGGCTTCAAGCCGACCGCTTCGAAAATTTGCGCCCCGCGGTACGACTGGATCGTGGAGATGCCCATTTTGGACAAAATCTTCACGACGCCTTTCGTCATCCCCTTGATATAGTTCTTGACCGCTTTGTCGTGCGAGACGCCGCGCAGCAGACCCTGCGCGATCATGTCGTCCAGCGTCTCGAACGCGAGGTACGGGTTCACGGCGCTGATGCCGTAGCCGAGCAGGAGCGCGAAATGGTGCACGTCGCGCGGCTCGCCGGATTCGAGCAGCAGCGTCACTTTGGTGCGCGTGCCCTGGCGAATCAGATGGTGATGCATCGTCGAGACGGCCAGCAATGCCGGAATGGCCGCATTGTCCCGGTTCACGCCTTTGTCGGACAGGATAAGGATGTTATGGCCTTTCTTGATGACGCGGTCGGCCGCTTTGCACATGGCGTCCAGCGCGGCGCGCAGACCGTCGGCGCCGCTTGCCGCTTCGAAGAAGATCGGAATCGTCATCGCGCGGAAGCCCGGGCGGTGACGATGCACGTGGCGGATCTTCGCGAAATCTTCGTTCGACAGCACCGGCGTATCGAGCGAGATCATCCGGCAGCTCTCCGGTTCGGGCAGCAGCAGATTGCGCTCGGCTCCGATCGCCGTCGAAGCCGACGTGACGATTTCTTCGCGGATCGCGTCGATCGGCGGGTTGGTCACCTGCGCGAACATCTGCTTGAAATAGTTGTAGAGACGCTGCGGCTTGTCGGACAGGACGGCCAACGGCGCGTCGTAGCCCATCGAGCCCGTCGCTTCGATACCTGTCGAGGCGATCGGTTCGAACACTTTGCGCAGTTCTTCGAACGTATAGCCGAACGACAGCTGCAGCTGCGTCACGTTCTCGTGCTTCGGAGCCGGCGGTTCCTGGGCTTCCGGCAGTTCGTCGAGGTTTATCATATGCTCGTCCAGCCAGTCGCGGTACGGAAGCTCGGACGAAATCTGCTGCTTCACTTCCTCGTCGGAAATGATGCGGCCTTCCTTCGTGTCGATCAGCAGCATCCGGCCCGGACGCAGGCGGTCTTTGTACAAAATATCTTCCGGCGCGATGTCGAGCACGCCCGCTTCGGAAGACAGAATGATCGTGTCGTCCTTCGTCACGTAATAGCGCGCCGGACGCAGTCCGTTGCGGTCGAGGATGGCGCCGATCTGCACGCCGTCGGTGAACGCCATGGCGGCCGGTCCGTCCCACGGCTCCATCAGGCAGCTGTGGTATTCGTAGAACGCCTTCTTGGTATCGTCCATCGTCTCGTGCTTGCTCCACGGTTCCGGTACCATCATCATCGCCACGTGCGGCAGCGAACGTCCGCTCAGGTAGAGGAATTCGAACGTGTTGTCGAACATGGCCGTATCGGAACCGTCCGGGTTAATGACCGGCTTGACCTTGTCGAGGTCGGGACCGAACACTTCGCTCTCGAACAGCGCCTGGCGGGCATGCATCCAGTTGACGTTGCCCCGCATCGTGTTGATCTCGCCGTTATGGATCATGAACCGGTAAGGGTGGGCGCGGTCCCAGCTCGGGAATGTGTTCGTGCTAAAGCGCGAGTGGATCAGCGCGATCGCCGAACTCAGCTTCTCGTCGCGCAGGTCCGGATAGAACAAGCCGACCTGTGCCGTCGTAAGCATGCCTTTGTAGACAATCTTGCGGCTCGACAAGCTCGGGATGTAGAACGATTCCGCGCCTTCTTCGCCTTCCGCGTAGCGGATCGACATCTCGGCGAGGCGGCGAATCACGTACAGTTTGCGCTCAAAAGCCAAATCGTCCGTGCCGTTTACTTCGCCGCGCCCGATAAACACCTGGCGCACGCAAGGCTTGGCGGCTTTGGCGGAAAATCCGAGGGTGCTGTCGTCGGTCGGAACGGTGCGGAAGCCGAGCAGCTTCTGTCCTTCGGCCTGGATGATTTCGCCGAGCAGGTATTCGTGACGGGCCCGAATCTTGTCGTCGGTCGACAGGAACAGCATGCCGACTCCGTAGTCGCCGGACGCAGGCAGCGTGAAGCCAAGCTCCTGGGAAGCGAAAAAGTCGTGCGGGATTTGCAGCATGATGCCGGCTCCGTCGCCGGAGTTCGGCTCGGCGCCCTGGCCGCCGCGGTGTTCCATGTTCTCGAGCATAGTCAGCGCGCGGCTGACGATATCGTGCGCGGGCGCTCCCTTAATATTGGCGATAAAGCCCATGCCGCAGGCATCTTTTTCGAATTGGGGATCGTAAAGACCCTGTTTCGGAGGTAATCCAGTCATTTCATCAAACAACCTTTCTATAATGAAATTCATTCATCCCGACGGGAGATAAAGGCGCTCGCTCGCGGCAGGCCACCGAAAAACCTCGAATAAGTAGAAGCTCGAATTCTGACAATCCCGAAATCGGAACAACCTCGAATCGTAAACCCCGAAAGTAAAAAGCCTCGGATATAAGAGAACAGACTCCTTTTCGCACCCGGCGGGGCGCTCCGCTGGGGGTCAAAAAGCAGTCTTCCACATCCCGCGATAAGCGGTCTCGCAGTTGGATTTTTAGTTTCCCCATTGTAACATTCAGTTTCCACGCCGTGCAATTTAAATCTTTTATCCGCCCGATAAAATTTCCTTGTGCGGAGAAGCATTAGCGCACTGATGTGTCGAATGAAACGGTCTCCCGACCGGAACGGATGCCCGGCAGGAGACGGCATGATTTTGAGTCATTATACGACAAAATTTACGCTTTGCCTATGGATGCGGCAATTTGTCCAAGCAATGATGCAAAATGTGCAAAAGCCGAAAAACGGCCCGCCGACGGATAGGCGATCCGTGGGCGGGCCGTGAACGAAGCCGAAAAAGGCGAGCGAAAAAGGCGAACGAAAAAACGGTGTCGCCCTCAGGCGGCCGTTCCGGCTCCCGTGCGCGACACCGGTTAACGATATCGCGTCCCTACATTATAGAAGCCGCATAGAAAGGGAAGCCGCACGCCGACAGGCAGGTTCTCGCGGCCCCTAAGGCTCAAGGCGCGGCGGTGAAACCTTCGGTCAGGAACGTGAACATATGCCCCTTCAATTCTTCCTTGGTCATCGGCTCGTGGTGCATCTCCCATTCGCCGGTCAGCGCGATAAACAGCTTGAGCATGCCGAAAGCGATCACCTCGACGCTGCCGCGACGAATCGCGCCTTTGTCCATCGATTCGCGGATGATGCGTTCGAGGAACTCCAGCACGACACTTTCCACTTTGAACAGGGCGGCTCTGGCCTGCGGCGTTCCGATATCCCGCAGTTCCTGCGACAGCTTGATAAACAGCTCGTGTTCCTCGCGGAACTCCAGGATCGCGTCCAGCGCCTGATAGACGTTTTCGTAAAACGGGCGTTCCGCATGGATCTCCGCTTCGGCCCTGCGCCGCAGCTCGCGGATCGCGTCCAGCAAAATTTCGTCGAACAGTTCTTCCTTGTTTTCGAAAAACGTGTAGATGGTTCCCTTGCCCACGTTGGCGATCTTGGCCACCTGATCCATCGTGGTCGCTTTGTACCCGAACAGCGAGAACGACTGGGCAGCCGCATGCAGCACCTGTTCGCGGCGGTCGACGACAGCCATGGTCCCCCTCCTCTATCTCTATGGATTGACTAAATTCAAAAAACGGTCATTCAATGAAGTTCAATTTAGCATACGGCGTTTCAAATGACAAGGCGTTTCGCGCAGCGGCGCTTCCGGGCGGGCCTGGCATCAAAAAAGATCCTTCCCGCCGCGGCGGAAAGGATCTGCTGCATACGGACGTGCCGCGGAAGTGGAGGCTACACTTCGAGGCTCTCCCGGTTGCCCAGGGCGATGCCTTCGATACCGTCTTCCTTGAGCGCGGCGCAGAACGCTTCGACATCCTGCTCGATCGCCGGGAACGTGTCGTAATGCAGCGGCAGCACCTTCGGTGCGCCGATCCATTGGGCGGCGATACGGGCGTCTTCCGGTCCCATCGTGAAGAAATCCCCGATCGGCAGCGCCGCGATATCGATTTGGTTCAGTTCGCCGATGATCTTCATGTCGCCGAACAAGGCGGTATCGCCGGCGTGGTACAGCGTCTTGCCGCCCATCGTCAGCAGGATGCCGGCCGGTTCGCCTCCGTACACGACGCGGTCGTCCAGTGTCAGCGAAGAACTGTGGAACGCAAGCGTATACTTGACCTTGAATCCGTCGAACTGATGCGAGCCGCCGATGTTCATGCCGACCGCGGTCACGCCCTGCTCCACGCAATAATTCGCCAGCTCCACCGGAGCGATGACGGGGCAGTCGTTCGCTTTGGCGATACCGATCGTATCGCCGAAGTGGTCGTTGTGCGCATGGGTCAGCAGGACGGCGTCGACTTTGATGTCGGCCGGCTTGACGCCCGAATTCGGGTTGCCGGTCAGAAACGGATCGATGATAACGGATTTGCCTTCGCTTTCCACCAACAAGGCGGAGTGTCCGAGATACGTGATTTTCATGAACGAAAAGCTCCTCTCGCGTTCGAATAGGCCCGCGCCGGGAAGTCGTTGGAACTGGCCGCCCGGGCCGAGACCGAATGTTGAATACGGCTTTCGCTTTATTATACCGCGTCAAAAAGGGTATACCAAATTCGCGATCGCTTCGCTGAAGCTTTTGTAAATCGAGTATGTCCTGCGAGTATGTCTGATTATTGTTTCTCGAAAAAACTTATGTGCGTAAGCTTATTTGAAAAACGTATGGTGTCCGATCTTCTTGACCGGGGTGCGCGTGTTCGGAACCGTCATATCAGTCGCAAGTTCCAGGGACACGAAAAAGTACGTATCGTCCGGAACTTCCTTGCGGCCGTTCAAAGCTTCGGCGGCGGCTTTCACGGAATCCTCGGAAGGTACGACACGGTCAAAACGTCCGTTGAGCACGGGCGAAAATTGGTATCTCTGATAGATGACGTCTCGAATGGTATCGGGATAGTTGGCGGAACGGAGACGATTCAGGACAACGTTGGCGACAGCCACTTTGCCTGCGTACGGTTCGCCTTCGGCTTCGGCCATCACGATGCGCTGAAGCAGGAGAAGTTCTTCGTCGGAAACGGCGTAAGTCCAGGTCGCCTCGGAGGCTTGATCCGGATGAAGCAGAGCCGTTTTGCTGAAGAGCAGTTGGGTTGGGGGAGTTTGGGATGCTGCCGCTGCCTCGGCTGCTGCCGGGACTGCTTTGGCGGATTGAACCGACGAATCGGACTTGAGGTCGGCTTGGGCCGCAGCTGCGGACTTGTGAGCGGAAACGGTCGCGGACGCAGCCGTCTGCTTGTCGCTCTTGGTTGATTCGGAGTCGTTCGAAGAAGCCGCGGTGCGGGTCTTGTTCGAAGAAAGGGCTGCCGTTTCGGACTTTTGGCCGGAAACGGTCTGCGCGGCGGCAGCTGCCTGTGCCGCTTTGCGGTTGGCCGATTTCTGGTCGGCGAGTTTTTTGGCCGCAAGTTTTTGATTGGCGAATTTTTGCTCGGCCTTTTTCTTGGCGGCTTGTTTGTCGGCCCGCTCTTGCTTGGCCTTTGCGTCGGACGACGTCTCGCTGGACAGCTTGTTCGCCAAAGAAGCGGACTTTTCGCCTTCTGTTTGCGTCCAAGCAGCGGTCCTTGCTATAAATTCGGGATGAAGAACGTCGTCGAAGACGACATCGGTCAGTTCGCAGGCCCCCATGCCGGCGCTTGCCGCTTCGGCGTAGGATGGGCGCACTCCGTTCGATGCCCATACCGTGGCCGCACAAATGAAAATCAAGATCACGCCGACCAGCAGCACGACCCAACGATTGTTTTTAAGTAGTTCCATAATGTCCTCCTAGCTCTCGGCATACTCCCTTCCTATGTAACCGTTCAAATGCGGTTTGAATCCGCCTTTTGCCGAAAGCATGTTCGCTTTTTTTGGTAATATTCATAGTAGGAAAGGCAAAACTAAAAAATGCACAAACGCAATTATACCGCAAATGACGGAACTTTTCATCTTTTTTCATAAAACGGGTCATTTCGTGGCATTTTTCGATTGCGCCCGAGCCGGGGCTTTTTACGTTTGCGTTTCTTTTTTCGGTTCTCTTTTCGGCTCTGCTGCGCGGTTTCGGGTCTGTCTCTGAAAAAAAGGATTTCCGCTGGCGAACGTCAAAAATAAAGGGAGGGGCTTTTTACGTTTCCGACACGTTTGCCGAGTAGTTTTTCCCAGATTGATCCAGCTCTCTCGTCTTCCTGTTCCGATTCCCGTCTCGTCCACGCTGCATGTTATGGGCTTATATGGAAATGATTTTTTTGAAAAAAGACAAGACGCCAAAAAAATTTATTTTGCATGTAACCGATTTATTGGCTTTTCAAGTAATCCATAGCAAAAGATTTTGCGAACGTTATAATAGGAGCATGAATATCGAAAGGAGCTCCTGGATGAATGAACAATCGGAAGACCTGCAGCTGATCCGGCAAATCGCCGGAAAAGATGCGGAAGCGCTCGAACAATTGTACGATGCCTACGAAAGGCCCCTGTATGCTCTTGCGTATCGCCTGTTGAACGATGCGATGGCGGCGGAAGAAGCGGTACAGGAATTGTTCCTTCGAATTTGGAACAATGCGGAGCGCTACGACTCTTCTTACGGAAAGCTCTCGACGTGGATGTTCGCGCTCACGCGCAACATTTCGATCGACATGCTCCGGAGACGTAACGCGCGTGCGGCATCGGTTCCCGTGGAAGACGAGTATTTGAACGCAATCGTGGATACGGCCTCCGATACGGAGCTTGCCGTGGAACAAACGCTGCAGGGCGAGTCGGTCAGGGCCGCCCTCGGCGAGCTCGGCAGCGAACAGCAGCAGGTAATCGAATTGATTTATTACAAGGGATTGACGCAGCAGGAGGTCTCCGATCGCTGCTCCATCCCGCTCGGGACGGTCAAGAGCCGGGTCAGATTGGCACTCAAGCAGCTGCATAAGCGGCTGTCGGAAACGGAAAGGGGGGANGCGTACGGCCGAACTGAAAGATACGGTCGGTATGCTGGCTCTGGCTGTAAAGCCTGCAGCTCCCCCGACCGGAATGAAGAAAAGAATTCTGGGGAATGTGCTGGGCAGCGAAGCGCCTCGCGGCGGATTGTCCGCCGCGGGCGACCAAGCGGCGGCCGAACGCGAAACACAGCGCCTGCTTGAACAGGCGCGGCAGAACATTGAAGTCGACGAGACCCGCCGCGAGGCGGAGCAGCTCGGGGGGATCGACGGAAATGGCGGTGCGGGCGTCTTGGGCCCCGTAACCGGAAACGAGCGTTCCGGCAGCCGGAACGCGGCGGACGCGCAGCGTCCGGAAGACGGCCAGGCGCTCAAGCCGGCCGTGCGCGGCGAATCCCGCCATACCCGGCGGGAACAGACGGCCGCGCGGATCGGCAGCGAAGCCGACGCTCCGGCCGAAGCGCGCATTGGCGCGTCCCGTGCCCGCGCGGGACGGGGACTATGGGCCGGAGTCGCTTCGGTCATGGCCGCGGCAGCCGTGCTGCTCGGCATCTACTCTTCCCAGCTGCGCGGGGAAATGAACGACATGCGCTCGGACATGACGGCCATGCAGCAGCAGACGGCCGATATGGAGCAGCAGCTCGCCGCCGGCACACAGCCGGCCGTAGGCGCACAGGTAGCCCGCACGGTCGCCCTGGTCGGCAGCGAAGACAGCCCGAACGCAACCGGCATGGCCGCGATGGTCGAAGACCAGAGCGGGATGCAGCTGGTCGTTCAGGCCGAAGACCTGCCCGCGCTCAGCGGCAGCGAAGCGTATCAGGTGTGGCTGATCAAAGACGGACAGCCGATCAATGCCGGCACGTTCCAGTCCGGCAGCGGCAGCGGCGCTTTGACGTACAAGATGCAGCCGGACGAGTACGACATGGTCGCCATTACGCTGGAACCGGATGCCGAAGGGCAGCAGCCCCGCGGACAGATGGTCTTGACCGGAGCGTTGAACGGGTAACGCCGACGAACGGGCCGCGGAATTTGCGGCCCTATCCTATAGATGCTTGACGAAAGCCCCGGATCGCCTCCGTTATGTTGGAGACGATCCGGGGCTTTTGGGTTTGAACGCTTTGCGCGGCCGCCATTCAGCGGCCGCCGAGCGGAAATTCCGCGATCCGCTCGTACATCGGACGCCGGTGCATCCGCGTCCGGTACAGCACGGCCCGGTCCACCGTACCGGCCGGCACCGCCGGAGCCGTCCGCAGCCGCGACGGCTCGAAGTTGTCCTGGCCCGGCGCATATTTGCGGGCCAGGGTCAAATGCGCGCGGAAGCTGCGCTTCTCCGGCGCGAAGCCTAGCGGCGCAAGCGCCGCTTCCGCCGCCGCGGCCAGGCGGCCCAGCGCGCCCGAGCCTTCGGCCGGCTCGGCGAACAGCACGCGCGGCGCTTCGGGCAGGCCGAAGGTGCCCGCGCCCTGCAGATGCAGCGCGAACGGCGTCTCGCGCGCGAAGCCTTCCCGCAGCGCGGCTTCGATCCCCGCGATGTCCCCGCTCTCCACGTCGCCGAGAAACTTCAGCGTCAGGTGATAATCGCGGACGTCCGTCCAGCGGCGAAACCGCTCCGCGCCGTAAGCCGACACCGCCCAGTCGAAAAGGATCTGCGCCGCCGGCTTCCCGATCGGGACCGCGACGAAGATCCGCGGCTGGCATTCTTCGATCGTTTCGATCGTTTTGATTTTTTCGATCGTTTCGGCCTCTTCGCCCGGTTCGATCTTCTCGCCCTCTTCGTCCGGTTCGCCCGATGAGTCGCCCGGGCGGACAGGGCTTTTTTTCAACCTATCGCGTTCGTTCTCCATGTCGGCCTCCTCCCGCCGTTACGCCCTTTTCGTCGTATGCCGCACGCGCCGCTTATCGCTTTTGCCCGCTTTGAGCGTCGCGTTCACTTCGCCTCCGACCATAATGATGATCGAGCTGAGATACAGCCACGTCAGCAAGATGATAATGCCGCCAAGACTGCCGTACGTTTTGGTAAAGTTGCCGAAGTTGTTCACGTAAAACGAGAACGCCAGCGAAGTGACAATCCAGCCGAGCGTGGCGAATACCGCACCCGGAATCGCTTCGCGCAGCCGGATCTGCCGGTTCGGCGCGATCCAGTACAGCGCCGTGAACACCGCGATCAGCACAATCAGCGGAATGCTGTACTGCACCAGGCTCCACATGCGTTCGAATCCCGGCGGATTGTTCAACAGTTGGTTGAGCTGCGTGCCGATCCAGCGTCCGAACACGAGCAGCAGCACGCTGACGAGCAGCACCGCACCCAACACGAGCGTAGACAGCAGCGAGACGAGGCGAATCTGCCAAAACTTGCGGTTTTCCTCGACGTCGTAAGCTTTGTTCAGACCTTTGATCACGGCATTGATGCCTCTCGAAGCCGTCCACAGCGTCGCGATCATCCCGATCGACAGCAGCGCGCCGCCGCCCTGGGTCACTTCGCTCAAAATGCTTTCGACCGTATCCATCGCCGCGCCCGGTACCATTTCGCGCGCCAAGCGCATCATTTCTTCGATCGACAAGTCGACGTAGCCGACCAGCGTGACGAGAAAGATCAGAAACGGAAAAAAAGACAGCAGCAAATAATAAGCGAGCTGCGCGCCGATCCCGCTCACCTCGTCGTCGCGCATCCGGATAAACAGTCGGTAACCGAAATCGAAAGCGTACATTGCGTATTTTCCGATCATGAGTGCTCCTTAAACGTTATTCGGCCGGAACGTCCGCGGGAAGTTTTCCTGCCTTCTCCCCCCGCGCTTCCTTGCCTACTCGTATTATACCCGTTTTCTTCCCCGGCCTTCGCTCTTCGCGGGCGGCAGGAAGATTTCCGGTTCAAACTTTGTTAAGATGAACAGGTAGATTTTGCAAACCGAGAAGGAGGAATCCGAAATGCCGATCATTTTGACCCAGTACGAATTCCCCGAAGAACAGGTGCGGCAGATCCGCGAGATCGCGCCGGATTACGAACTGAAAAGCGTCCCGATCAAAGAAGTCACGCCCGAACAGATCCGCGAAGCGGATATTCTGGTCGGCTGGAATCGCAAAATGGAACAGGCGGCGCTGGAAAGCGACAACCTGAAATGGGTGCAGGCGTGGTCCGCCGGCGTCGATTATTTCCCGATTGACCGTTTTGCCGAGAAAAATGTGCAGCTGACCAACGCCGGAGGGGTGCACGCGATTCCGATCTCCGAGCATATCTTCGCCGTTCTGCTGGCCATGTCGCGCAATCTGCACGGCAATATTCGCAGCCAGGCCCGGGGCAAGTGGGAGAAAAGCGGCTCGTACGGCGAAATTTCCGGCTTGACGATGGTCATCGTGGGCACCGGCCATATCGGACGGGCCACGGCAAGGCTCGCCAAAGCGTTCGGCATGCGCACGGTCGGCGTTCGCCACTCGGGCCGGCCGGAAGAGCATATCGACGAGATGTATACAACGGACGGTATTCGCGAAGCATTTGCCCAAGGCGACGTGATTGTGAACATTTTGCCGCTGACCGACGAGACGCGCCATTTCTTCGATCGGGAAAGCTTCGGCTACATGAAAAAAGGAGCGCGGTTCGTCAACGTGGGCCGCGGCCAAAGCGTCGACACCGAAGCGTTGATCGAAGCGCTTGAGACCGGCATCTTGTCCGGCGCCGCGCTCGACGTGTTCGAACAGGAGCCGCTGCCGGAAGATCATCCGCTGTGGACGCGCGAAGACGTCGTGATTACGCCGCACGTCGCGGGCAACACCGACCATTACGACGCACGCGCCGCCGACATTTTCCTCGACAACCTGCGGGCGTTCGTGCAGGGCGAGACGCTGCCGCGCAATCTGGTCGACTATTCCAAAAAATACTGAGCGCAAAAACGCCGGGGCGCAGGCTGTCGATTCACGGCTGTCTCCTCCTTGTTCCATAGTTGTGCTGCCAGTTGTTCTCCTGATTGTTCTATAGTAGAAAAAGAACGCAAAAAGCACGGGCTTGCGGACGATCTCGTCCGAAAGTCCGTGCTTTTTGGCAGGCGTTCAGCAGGCAAGCAGGACCGGGTTAGCCGCCGCTTCCTTTGCCGGCTGCGGCTTTGCGGGTGCGCAGCATGAGGCGAATGGGCTCGATGTTCGTGAGCAGCACGCCGGCCAGCACGACGACCGAGCCGGCCGCCGCATTCGCGTGCAGCGGTTCGCCGTTTAGCCAGGCGCCGAGCGCAAGCGCGATAAACGGCGACACGTACAGCCAGGTCGTCGGGAACACGGGATGTGTCCGCGACACGAGCCAGTAGAACAGCGTATGCCCGGCCATCGAGCCGACCAGCATCAGATAGAGCAGCGACAGCAGCGCCGGCGCGAGATCGGAGATGCCGGCGGAACCGCGCTCCGCGGCCAGCGACAGCAGGAGCAGCATCCAGCCGCCGTGCATCATCTGGGCCGCGTTAAGCGCTACCGGCGAAGCCTGCGGCAGCTTGGCGCTCGCATGCTTGGCCAGCAGCGCACCGCTCGCGTAGCCGATCTCGCCGGCCACGATAACGAGCCCGGCGATCAGCCACATCCGGCCTCCGCCTCCGCCCGAATTCGGCAGCAGCAGCAGCGCCACGCCGGCCGTCCCGATCAGCGTGCCGGCAAGCGCAAGCTTCGGAATCCGTATCCGGTACACGCCGGCCTGCAGCAGCAGAATAAACGCCGGTCCGGTCGCCGACAGCACCGACGCGAGCCCCGAAGAGACGTACTGCTCCGCCCAGTACAGCGCCGCGAACGTGCAGAAGGTCAGACCGAAGCCGGTCAACAGCGTTTCTTTGCGCAGCAGCAGCGAAAAGCTGAGCCGGCGCCTGAACGCCATCCACAGCATCATCAGCAGGCCGGCGGCAAAAAAGCGCACGCCCGCTCCGAGAAAAGGCGGGAGGCCGGCTTCGACGCCAAGCTTGATCGCCAGAAAAGTCGTCCCGAAAATCAGGCACATGGTCAAATAGCCGAGTATAATCATTTGTTCTTCCTCCTCCGTTTGTTCCATTGTAAAAGCCGGTCCATAGAACAGATGGCTTCGCGCAGAACAGTTTCCTTTCCCTAACGGGAAATAATCGGTTATGATAGCGATATCACAGACGGAGCAGGAGGAGTCGACCATGGCCCAACATCATTCCTTTCACCCGAACGGACCGCGCCGGATCGATCAAGCCGTCGGCGCGGCAGACCGCATGCCCCCGGGCACGTCGCCCGGATTTCCGCTGCCGCTCGCCACTTCGCTGGAACTTGCCGCCGAACTGCGGATTCGTATCGCGCGCGGCGACTGGATCGAAGGCGAGAAGCTGCCTTCGGTGCGCCGCATCTCGGAAGAGACCGGCCTTCACCGGCTGACCGTATACAAAGCCTACGGGCTGCTCAAGGAAGAAGGACTGCTCGAATCGCGCGAGAAGTCCGGCTATTACCTGACCGTGTCCCGCCGGCCCGTGGACGCGGGCTTCGGCAGCCTGGACGGCTTTCGGCGCCGGAGCGGCGAAGAGTCCGCTGTCCCCGGCGAAAACGAAGACCCTCCGCTGCCGACGCTGCTCGGCGAGCTGCACAGCGTCGATTGCAGCTACCACTTCTCGCAGGCGCTGATCGATCCGCTGCTGCTGCCCAATACGTATCTGGCCGAAGAAGCCAAGCGCGTATTCGACCTGTATCCGCGCGTGCTCGGCACGTACGCGCCGCTGCGCGGAGACGCCGAGCTGCTGAACGTGCTGCGCCGCTATCTGTCCGAGACGTGCGGATTCGTGCCCGAAGGGCAGGAACTGCTCGTCACGGGCGGCGCGCAGGAAGCGATCCACCTGACGTGCGAAGCGCTTGTCCGCCCCGGCGACGCGGTGCTCGTGGAACAGCCCAGCTACAGCGTCGCGATCGAGATCTTCAAGCACCGCAACGCGCGGCTGCTGCCGATCGAGATTCATCCGGACGGCTACCGGCTGGACGAACTGGAAGAACTGATGCGCCGCCACCGGCCCGTCCTGTTCTACCTCAATCCGACTTTCCATAATCCGACCGGACGCTGCGTGCCCGCCGAGCAGCGCAAACAGCTTGCGGACCTTGCGGAAACGTACGGCTGCGTGCTCGTCGAAGACGATGCGTTCCGCGACGTTTATTTCGGGGACCCTCCCCCGCCGCCCGTCTACAGCTACGACACGGCCGGCAATACGATTTACGTGCGCAGCTTCAGCAAGTATATTTTCCCGGGTCTGCGAATCGGCTGCCTGGCGGCCCGCTCGGACCTCATGCGGCGCCTGCTCACCGCCAAAGCGCGCAGCGTCGGCGGCACGCCGCTGCTGAACCAGAAAGTGTTCGCGCATCATTTCCAGTCGGAGCGCTCGCGCCGACATCTGCACAAGCTGCGCACCGCGCTCCAGCTGCGCAAGGAAGCGATGGAGAACGCGCTGGAAGGCTCGGGCTGGACGTGGCATTCGCCCGCGGGCGGGCTGAACCTGTGGGTCGAGCTGCCGGAAGGCGTCGACCCGGAGCGACTGCTGGCCGATGCGCTGGACGGCCAGGCCGCAGGGCTGGTCGAAGAAGCTGCCGGCGGCGGAAGCCGCGGTAGTAAGCTTGCGGCGGTCGCCGGCGGCGGGTTCGCTTTGGGCGGCTCGCCGGACGCGGCGAAGTCGCAAGCAGTGACGGCGGCGAAGTCGACGGCGAAGTCGGCAACCGCCAACGGTAGGTTCGCCTCGGATGGCTCGCCGGACGCGGCGAATCCGCAAGCGGTGAAGACGGTGAAAACGTCGGCGAAGTCGGCGGCCGCGGCAGCTCCTCGCCCGGTCGTCAGCCTCGTCTCCGGCAAAGGCGATCCGGGCGGCAATACGGTCTCGTTCGTGCCGGGTTCGTTCTTCGACCCGGCCGGGCGGCCGGATCGCCATATCCGGCTCAGCTATTCGCAGATGGACGAACGGCGCATCGCGCAGGGCATCGCCCTGCTGCGCGGCTACGCCGATCGGCAGCTCGGGAAATAAGCGGATCATTCAATAGAGGGATTCTAGCTAATCCCCTCCAGTCCGACCGATTTCCATCCTATTCAGACGATAAAGTCCGGGCTTTTGGCCCGGACTTTGGTCTGCCCGGAGAACGCTCACACCCCGGCGGCTCTAACGAATCCTCAGCACGCTATATCGGCTTCGGACCGCTTTTCTCATTTCTAACGAATCGTTATCACGCTATTCGGGCCAAATCGACCGAAATCGGCCGTTTAACGCCCAATAAGAATACGTGGGTTCGTTAGTTTCTTCAAACGGCCAATATCGGCAAATAGCGATCTCAGGATTCGTTGGCATCGCGGATTCGTTGGCATCGCGAGATGCCGCACGGACTCGGCGTTCAAGCAAACGTCAAGACTGCCGGGTATAGGCAGCAGGACAAGAGAACGAAGCCGCGTTACTCACGCGCAAGAAAAAGCCTGCCATAAGCCAAGGATGGACTCCTTCGCTTGGGCAGGCTTTTGTCTTTCGATCCTCGAATGCGAAACGGCCGGTCGGCCGAACGAATTCGAACGCTCCGGCCCCGCACCCCCGCAGCTCCAACCGCTCCGGCGCACTCTACGCCGCTTTCCTCCGCCGCTTAACTACCCGATCCGCCAAGCTCCGCGGCTTCGGCGATCAGGCGGAACGATTCCATCCGCGCCTCGTATTCGATGCCCGGGCAGACGATCATGATCTCGTCGGCTTGATACAGGTCGCGCAGCTCCAGCAGGCGCTCGCGTACGCGCTGCCGATCGCCGACGATCAGCGCCATCCGGTCGTCGTTGCCTTTGAGTTCCGAACGGCCAACCGGCGATTCCGGGAACTGCGACCGGAATTGGTCGGCCAGCGTAAGGGCCGCTCCGTCAGTCTCGGCGCAGATGGCATTTATCGCAATGATGACATGGGGTTTGTCCCGTTCCGGCGACGGTACGAACGTGTCCCGGTAAGTCCGGACGATCTCGGGTCCGTCGCTCGAACTCATGAACTGCCCGAACGCGTAATACGCGCCGCAGGAAGCAGCCAGCTTGGCACTTTTCGTATTCGTGCCGAGCATCCACAGCTGCGGAGGCTGCGCCGGCGTCGGACGCGCGCGCACCGGCTCGCCGTCGTAACGGTAGCTGCCGCCGATCAGCGCGCAGAGCTGCTCCACCTTCTCCGGCATGTCGCCCACATGCGCGAGGAAGTTGCCGCTCAGCGCCATCGTCGTGTGCGCATCCCCGCCCGGCGCGCGGCCGATGCCGAGATCGATCCGGCCCGGATACAGCGCCGCCAGCAGATTGAAGCATTCCGCCACTTTCAGCGGACTGTAATGCGGCAGCAGCACGGCGCCCGCGCCGATTCGAATCCGGCTCGTGCGCGCGCCGATATGCGCCAGCAGCACTTCCGGCGCCGTGCAGGCCAGCGCGTCCATGCCGTGGTGCTCGGACAGCCAATACCGGCCGTATCCCCATTGTTCCGCGTTGGCCGCAAGCCTCGCCGATTGGCCGAGCGCTTGCTCGTCCGAAGCTTCGCCGAGTCGAGGCGACATATCCAGGATTCCCAAAGCCAATTTCGTCATGATGCCTTTCCCCTCCCTGGCGGCCGGATCTTCCCGGTCCGCGCCGTGCTCTCTTTGTCGATCGGATGACCCGCTGCGGCGAGTCAGTCGATATCGTAGATGGAACCGACTTTCAGACCGTAGAGCTCGTTATAGATTTTTTCGGCAAACATGTCCGTCATGCCCGCAATATAATCGACGACCATGCGCTCCCACGTCCAGACGGGCACGGCTTGGCGCTGATCGCGTTCGAAACGTTGAATCCAGTCGCTCGGAATGATCGAAGTCGCGGTCGCCGGATCGACGAACGCGTCCCACAGCCGCCGGATGATCCATTCGCTGCGTTTTTGCAGCCGCTGGACGCGCAGATCGCGAATCATCGTCACCCACGCAAAGCTTTTGAGCACGCTCACCGTCCGCAGCATGTCGTCGTTTTCCGCGCCGTCTCTGACGAACGTGACTTTTTTCCAGCCGCCGTCGTCGATCACGCCAAGACTGCTGACGAACTGGTTGACCCAATACGCTTTCACTTCGCGGCGCGTCCTCGAGAAATCGCGGTCGCATACCGGCCATTTGGAATTCCACGCCTGAAGATAATCATCCAGCACCGCGCTGACTTTCATGCTTATCGCTTCGCGGTCCATCCCCTGCCACACCCGGTCTTCGAGCGTCTGGATTTTGTCCAAAATAAGCTGGTGCGTGCCTTCGTCGTGCATGAAATGCTCGTGGACTTCGATTTTGCCCGCTTTGATGCCGTCTTCCAGATCGTGCGCGGAGTACGCGATATCGTCGCACAGATCCATCAGCTGCGCTTCGAGCGTCGTCCGGCGTTCCGGTATCCCCCACTCTTTGCGGATAGCGGAAATATAACTCCATTCGTTGCGGTACATCCCTTTTTTATTTTCAAGTCCGGAGAACGGATATTTGTTGACGCCCAGCAGAACCGCGTCGGACAAATTGAGCCCGTCAAGGTTTTCTCTTTTCTCCAAAAACATCATTAACCGAAAATTGTGCGCGTTGCCCTCGAAATGTTCGTAACGGTAGCGCATTTCGCTATGTTTTTCTCTTTTTTGCTCATTGGATTCCTTTTTGCCCCTAAGCGCTTTGCGCGTTCGCTCCTCGATCAGCTTGTCCAGGATGTCGGCCAGCACTTCCTCGCCTTTGTGCCCGAACGGAGGATGACCGAAATCGTGCGCGATCGACGCGCATTCGACGACTTCCGGGTCCAGCACCAATCCCGGGCTGTCGGCGCGTTCCAGCGTGATCTCCGGATACTGGAACACGAGGTTTTTGGCCGCCTGCCGCGCGATCTGCGCCACTTCGAGCGAGTGCGTGAGCCGCGTGCGGTAGTAATCTCCCGTGCCCGCGCCGAATACCTGCGACTTGCCCTGCAGCCGGCGGAACGTCGGGGAGTGGATCAGCCTCGAGTAATCCCGTTCGAACGAGGATCTCGACGCTTCGTGTTTGTCTTCGGCATGCTGCCGGTGTTCTCTTTTGCTCGTCAAACTCATGTCTCTCAAGCCCCGCCCTCTCTGCCTCATCCATCAGTTGGAGTCGATTATACCTGTTTTTGCCCGCGTGTAAAAGAGGTTCGGGCGTCCGTTATTCATTATACCAGAGGCATGAGTTTGAATCCGGGAACGCTTGTGCGGTCAGGGTAAAAAAAGGCGGGGCCGATCGTCGGCTCCCGGAAAAATTCCGGCGGCCAACGTAAGTATATTCGCGGCAAACGCCGGATTGGATCAAAAAACCTCCCCTTTTACGCATTTCCGCGCAAAATCCACGCAAAAAAACCGGCATGCCTTCCGCAATCGGAAGACATGCCGGCGTTCGGTTCGTATCGTGGAATCCGCTCTTTTTGCGCGTGGACGGCCGTTTACTGCTTAGGAAGACCCGCGGCCAGGCGCAGGGCGTTGGCCTGTTCGTGCGCGGCGGACGCCGCAGCGGAATCGCCTGTCGCTTTGGCCCGGTACCAGGCAGGCGACAGCCAGCGGAAGACCAGTTCCTGCACATTGGACTTGTGCAGCTTGACCGCCTGCGGCAGCTTCGCGCCCCGCTCGTTGATGCCTGCAGCAGCACGCAGGTTATCGGCCAGCCGGTGAAAATGTTCCGCTTCCGGCACCTGCTGCGCGGCGCGCGCGGCAGCCCAGGCGGGACGGACGTAATCGGCGATCAGCGCCTGCGCAAGATCGGCGTCCAGCGGAGCATAAGCGCCGTCCGCGGCTCCGGCTCCCGCCGATGCGCCCGTGCCCTGCCCGCCCGGCGGTCGGTTCGCGGGCTGTGCCAGTTCCGCCGTCACGTCGGCAATCAGCTCTTTGAGCGTTCGGCCGCCGGACCTCAGTGCGTTGTCGCAGTCGATTTTCCGCGCCGGGTCCAGCTGTTTATGGCTCGGAATGAACAGGCGCGGGTCTTTGTTCCATTTTTTGCAGCAGAACGCCAGGTACCAGACGAAACGCTTGTACGCTTCTTCGAAATTGATGCGCCCTCCGTAGCACAATTCCACGCCCAGCGCGGCATCGTTGGCATCGTAACCGAAACGTTCGTTGTCCGCCTTGACGTTGTAGAGGACATGCCACGCTTTTTCGGCGGGGTCTGTGTCCGTTCCGGCGGGGATGATCTCAAGAATCTTTGTGTCGTCGATAAACGTATGCGCCGAAGCGGAACGGTCCGTCAGCGCGTTAAAGTAGCGGTAATGGCTCTCCGCGCCCGCGCCCGGATTGCCCGTGTCGTGCGCAACAAAAAAAGCCGGCGTTCCGGTGGTCAGCCGGAGGCCGGGTCTGGTGTTCGAACGCTTGGCGATGTAGCGGCGCTCGATCGGATATTTATTCGCTTGCAAAACATTCCCTCCTTGCGTTCGGTTTGTATCCGCTGTCGGTCAGACCGTTTTGTTCTCTTCGGCTTCGGCCGCGGCGTTCTATTCGGCTTTGTCGGCTTTGACGATTTCCGGCTGGGCTTCCGGGATCAGCTGCGGATTTTCTTCCGGCTTGGTCCGGCTCTCGAAGATGCGGACGGCATCGCGCAGAATCGGCGGCATCGGTACGCCCATTTTGCCGACATTTTCGATAACGCTCAACAACTCATTGGCCAGATAGAAAAAGATCACCGCATCGCGAAACATATGCAGATCGCCGAGAGCCTGATCGACCAGATGCGCCACGGCCACCACGACGAAGATCGCGGCCTTGCGGACGATCCCGAAATACCCCACCCGGCTGCGCAGTTCCCCGCGCACCCACGCCGCCGCCAATCCTGTTGCCCAATCCACGATGATAAGTACCAGCAGCAATGTGACCATCACGTTCAACCCTCCCAATAGGCAGCCGACCACGGCCCCCACGGCCGCGGCCGTTCCCTTTATGATGTGCTCCCCCATATTCCCCATAGGCATGCTCCCGTTTGTACAAAATGAATTTGAAATGAGCCCCCGGATCGGTTCCGGGGGCGTAGAAATAACCGCTCCCGAGGCGGGGCGGTTTAGTCGGCGGCGAGGAAGCCTACGCCTGCGTTTTCCAGTTGTTCTCTGACCGACAGTTTCAGCGATTCCGGAACAGTCTTGTATTCCAGTTTGCCGATAATAATGCGGTTTGCGAGCATCACAGCCAACATCTCTTGTCCACCTCCCTCCTGCATCAAATACAAAACCCAAGCAGGACGCGAAAATCATTTGTAGACGTGCATCACAATCTCCGTAATAACGTCTTCCTGTATTTCTTGTCCGCTTGAGAGCGCCGAAGCTTTCGCAGTTAACGTATCAAGCTGTCGTTGGAGCTTTGCGAGCTGCGTTTCTTCTGGCTCCGGGATCGCGACGTAATCGTAATAGGTTTCATACTCATCATCCGGCAGGAATCGAACGTAATAGACGGCCATCAAACCCTGTTTTTCTGGCGCCTTCTCCAAACGTTCTAACCAGATACCGCCCGGCTGGTATTTTTCGATTCCAGAGAACGGATTCTCTGCAATCGTTACAATTTGAGCATGATCCCCTTCCGTTTTTGCATATGTGATGTAATAACGCATTTTTCTTCCTCCTTTTATCCGCCAATAGCGACGTAATCTCCTTGCCAATAACCGCCAGCCGACGCGTTGTAATTTGTGACGGCAATACGAATCGGTATATCAAAACGGAAAGCGGCCGGAACCGACGCATTGATTGTATCTGCATTACTCGACTTTCGGTATTGGACAGTCCGTGCGGCTCGGTCCAAAATTATAGCCGAAACCCCCATCACGTTACCGGTTGAGATCAGCCCAACTACACTTTCTTGCGCGTCGATCAAATATAAAAACATCTCGCCACCAGATGAATTGAAATTCAAAGAAATTTGAATGCCAGGGCTTCTCATCGCTGTCAAAGACAAGTAGCGATTAACGGGCGGCAGCGTTCCGATTACGAACGATTGTCCCGTTCCTATCGCACCTCCGTTTTGACTCCCACCTGTAGATCGATAAACAAGTGGGATGCTGTTAACCCCTGCCGCCAACTCTGCATGCGTAGGAACGCTTCCGGCCTGGGAAACAATTCCCCCTTTGCCGATAACGGCCGTTTTAACTGCGGCCTTGCCGTTAACGACAGATTGAAAAAGCAGGGCCGAATCTTTGTCATTGTTGTATGCGTCGAAATCGCCTGCAACCAAGGATACTTGCGTAATAGCCCGGAACGCAGCAGGCTTGTTAAGGTATATTACGAGACGAAGCGTCACACTGGTTACGCCTACAGGAATTGTGAGGGTGCGAGATTCGCGGGTCACCATGGTCCCATTCGTTATCGAGCCTAAAATGCCTGTGCTTCCACTGACTTCCACGCCATAACTAACGGCTCCTGCCACCGAATTATTCCCTACAAACGTTGCTCCGACGGTATAGCGTGAACCTGGAATAACGAGAATCGGGTCAGAATCACATGTAATATACGTTGACGTCGTAGCTCCGTTGTAGGCAAAATAACTACCATAAGTTGGATCGGTTTTAGTTGATCCAAAACCGTTATTAGCCCAGCCCACGAAATCCATCATTCCAGAAGGATTCCATACCAGATTCGGAGGCCGAAGCCCTTGTTCCTCTCTGTGGAACTTGCTCCAAGTCGCAGCGCTTTCGCTTGTCCTGGTGTATACACGTCCTGTCGTCATTCCGTACCCTGTTTGAAGCGTCACTCCGGCAGAATCGTCAACCCACGGCCGCCGTGTTTCCAGGTAAACGTAATTTTCGAAATCCGCAAGGCCAAGCGTTCCGCCTTGCTTAAATTCTCTTGTCACGCCCTGCGCATACGTATTCGGTGCGGCATTCGTCATACGCGTGTCCGCCACGCTGTTCGACCACGTCGTAAGCAGCGCCCGATCCGCTTCCGTCAATGTCCGATTCCACTCCTGCCAAAACCCGTTCGCATCCCGCTTCGACCGCGTCCAGATCCGGGCCGTCTTCTCGCTCTGTACATTGCCCGTGTACATCTCGAAATACAGCTGAACACCGCCGCTGCCGGCGCGCATCGTCATGACGTAGCCGTTCGAGGTCGGCCAGCCGCCCGCGGCGCTGCTGACTTTGAAGAACGAGAAACCGTCCGGGTAGGACCGGTTCTGCGCGTCCGGCGCCGCATTGATCAAAGCCGAAGCCGCCAAATAATTATCGGCCAGGCGAACGGTATTCTGTTTCGTCTCCAGGCCGCGCCGAACCGCGTCGGCGGAAATGGCCGTCGCTTGATCCGTGCTGGCATAATCCTGCGTCAAAGCAATCGCGACCTGGCCGATCGCTTCCGTCAGCTGTCGCTCCGAGACCGCGCCCTTGTCGACCGCCTGAATCAGGTCGAGAAAAAACTGCCGATTCACATTCTCGTTTCCAAGCGGAATCGGCAGGTTCAAATTCGTTGTTTGTTCCGGCATTATTTCCAGACCTCCAGTTCATCCCAATTTTTTTGAAGCGTGTCGAATCGATCCCAAGTGATGTTTTTCGCATCGAGTTCGTCCCACCGCAGATACGTAAACGCATACTCCACCGCCAGATGCGCCGGCTTGATCGCTTCGATCGCGGCTTTCAGGTCGTCCAGGTTCGGAGGCAGTCCGCGCGTTCCGACGAAAGTGATCGTAAACGACCACTGTTCGGGCTTGAAGCGGACCGAGACTTCGCCCTGGTCGTAAGCTGCCGCCACGTTCCGCACCATGCTCCCGGAGAACACGCCGCCGCCCCGCAGCTTCGACTCCACAACCGAACGGCGCTGATCGAGCGGCTTGGCCGGGTCGACCGCGATATCCAGCTCCCGTTCCCAAATATCCAGTCCCCAGGTCGCCGTCCGCACGAAAAATTGATCCAGCGTCTCGTTCAGCGCGGCGTAGAGCAGATCCATCTCGCGCCCTTTTGTCTCGGCGTCCGCCCGCATGATGCGCGAAGTCTCGTAATAATGAGGCAAATAAGAAAAAAGCTCACGCCCTTTCGAGGAAAGGGGAAGCTCTTGATCCCGAGCGGCGGCCTGCGCAGCCAAGCTGCCCGAAGCTTCGTTTACGGCATTATCCATGCACCGTCACCGTCCCCGGAACCGCCACCTGATGCTCTTTGATCTCGATATTGCGCTCGCTCGTACCGTTTACCGTCAGCTGCGCGTAATCGATCAGCGGCGGAATATCGAGCAGGATCGCCGCAATGCGGGTGTACCGGACAAGCGGATCGCGAAAAGCAAGCTGTTTGAGGTAAGACGCGACGCCGGCCTGAATCTGCGCTTTGACGTCCGCCGCGGACGCTCCGCTTGCGAGCGTCGGCGTCACTTCGATATGAATCGGCACTTCCTCCGCCGGCATAACCGTGACGACCGGCCCGGCCGGAGCCATCCCTTCGCCCTGCCCGTCCTGCGTCGGATCGATATAATCCTGCACTTTCGATACGATCGAGGCGCCGGCGGCCCGCTTGTCGTTGTCGAGCAAATAGACGGCCACCGTGCCGGGCCCTTTCCACAGCGGAAGAACCCGGCTTGCGCCCACGCCCGGAATCTCGCCGGCCCACTGCATGTACTGCGATTTGTTGCCGCTGGTCCCCTGATTGCGAACTTTGGCGTAAAAGCGTTCCAGCAGCGAAACATCCGATTCGATATGGCTTCCTCCGGTCGCAGCCGCCGCGTTCGTAACTCCCGTCACGCCGGCAACCGAATCGGACAGCAGCGTAATCGCGCCCGGCGGGATATTGCCCGCTTTGCCCGCAAGTAGGGCACGGATCGGCGCGGAGCCTTTGCCGCTTTCGCTCAGCGTGACCGCAGCCAACGTTTCGTATTCTTTGGCAGCTTCGCCGGAACCGTCGTCCGAGAGCGACGAGACCATCGTGCCGGCCGGCACGAGTCGGCCCGGTTCGCCCGTAAACGTGGCCGTCCCTTCCGCAAAAGTCGCGCCGCGACGCGTCACTCCGTGCTCCGCCGCGCGCAGGTCCAGTTCGTCCGAGCGAAAATTGTCGTCCGTGCTGGCCGCCGTGCTGACGAACCCGCGCCGCAGCAGCTCCTGGGCCCACGAAGCCGCTTCCGACAGCATAAAAGCCGCCGGGGCCTGCGTATCCCACAGAAAAGACCCTTCCGATTTATCCAGATCCGCAGGCAGCCGATCCAGCATGCGCCGCCGGATCGCTTCTTCTGTCTGTCCTTGCAAATAATAAGGGAAATCAGCCAATGCCCATCACCTCGCTTTCCAAAATTCCGACGTCTTCCTGTACGCTGGTGACGTAACAGGTCAGCGTGCAGCGGTCCCCGTCCCAGGCAAAAGAAAACCGGTCCACCGAGCCGGTGCGACGATCCGCCAGCAGCGCTTCCGTCACCATACGTTCGATTTCGCTCTCCACGATGGCGTGCGCATACCCGCTGCCGATCAGGTCTTCCAGCTCGCTTCCATAATCGCTCGAATAGATGACGTGGCGGTAACGCGGAGTCCGGATCGCTTTTTCGCACCACTGCACCCAGGCTTCGCGCGCGTCGGCCGACGCGATCCGGCCGCCGGGCGTCACGACGAATTCGCCTGCGCCGTAATCGAATTTCCAGCCCCGGCCGAACGCGATCGCAGCCGTTTCCGCTTCGGCCGCCGCCGTTTCGTCTCCCCAGAAGAAGCCGTCATGTTCCGGAAAAAGATTAGCCATCCGCGCCCACCACCTTGCAGAGCACGACGATGTCGCTGCCGCCGTTGATCCGGATCGCCAGCACGCGGTCGCCGGGCAGCAGCCCGACCGGCAGTTCCGCCGTCATGTAATCGCGGATCTCATGCTTGAAATCGTCCAGTTTGAGACCCGAAGAAGTGACCGTGCCCAGCACGCCGCCGAGTCCGCTCGCCATCTGCCGGGTATGTCCTTTCATTGCGGAACTCATCATATCGGCGAATTGTCCATACGGATCTTTAGTCAAGATAATACCTCCTTTTTACGGCCGCTTCGGTCGCCAGCTCCAGCGTCATCGTGCCCGGATTCCCGAGATCGTGACTGGCCGACGTGACCAACAGCTTCATGCCGCTCAACGTGACCGCGTCTCCGGCCCGAATCGTGTTCACGTCGGGCGCGGTCACCGTAAACGTCTCCTGAATGCCGGTGAGATAACTGGCCGCAAGCTTTTTGGCCGCTTTTGCCGTTTTGACCTGATCGTCCGAGACGACTTTTTGCAGCGTTCCCAGTTTGTCCGTGCCTTTTTCGTCGACGGTCAGAATTTTGGACTTCACTTCTTTTCCGTTGGAAGAGTCCGCGGCGGCCAGCACTTTGACTTTGGTCACCGCGCCTTCCAGCGTACGCATCTGGGCCACGTCGATCAGGCGATCCAGCTCATGCACCTGCGCGTTGCTGCCAAGCTTGAACAGCTCCAGCCCGCGGCCCGTCATTCGGGGATGGTACATCGCGCCGCCGGATTTGGCCGTTTCTTTGAGATCCGCGAACAGCATCGAAAAGATCGTCTGCGCCCGGTATACCGCTTTGCCCAACTTGATTTCGGTGTCCATCTCGTCAGCCAGCTTGATCTTCCAGTCTTTGGCGTATTTGCTCAAGCGCTGCGTCGCCGTCTGGTCTTTGGGAAACAGATATTCGTCTTCGGATTTCTCCAGATAGATCATCCGGTCGTACACGGTGAGCGAAATGCGTTTGGTGCCGCTGTTGGTGCTTTCCGCGTCCCAGATGACGCCGGGATTCAGCAGCGGCACACTCTCCTCTTTGCCATAAGGCACGCCGCTGACGCGGATAGCCGTTCCGGGCGTCAAGTCCGGCAGCTGCCGCGTGTTCGAGACTGCCAGACGAATATTGGCCTGGTAAGCGATTTGATCGAGCGCGTCGCGCATGCTGATGCTTTCGACCATCGGCGTCAGATCGGCGCTGCTGCCCACAATGACGTGATAGCTCACGACGGCATCACCAACCTCTGGCCCGGCTTGATCACATTCGGATTGCTGCCGATCACGCTTTTGTTGGCCGCGTAGATCAGCTGCCATTTTTCGCCGGAACCGAGCTCCAGCTTGGCAATTTTGTGCAGCGAATCGCCGCTTTTGACGGTATAGGTTTTGCTGGCGGTTCGGAGATCGCTTCGGATCGCTTTTATCGCCGTGCCGCCTTCGCCCTGAAGCTTGGCATCCCGCCACGTGCGGAATGTCAGCTCGAAATAAATATCGCCCGGCTCGCCGCCCCGGAACGAACTGTTATACGAGATCAGGTACACAGGCACGTTGATGCCGGTATGCGAGATGACCAGGCGGACCGGTTCGGCCGAGACGAGAAACCGGTTCAGCACGTTCACTGCGGCCATCGGGTCGGGGATTTTGCTGAATCGGCAGTAGGAAGGATCGTATTTTTTCGGAAAAAAAGACGAAAACGTGATCTCCTTGATCTTGTCTCCCTGCGCAAAATCGAATTCCCCATGTTGAAGCATATTGACCGTTTCGTAACCTTTGGAGCGCGAGAAATGGATCTCTTCGGGATTGACGGGAAAACGAAAATTTTTTTTGTATCCGTAAAACAAATAAATATCCACGGCTTTCCTCCTTTCCGGGCCTGCTTGAATCGTTACGTCGCCATCGCCGTCGAAGGTCCGCCCGAACCGCCGCCCGTCGGTTTGTAGTTATTGAACGCCTGCCGCACTTTCGCGACGATCGCGGCGCCGATCTTGCCTTCGATCTCCGCGTAGTCGATCTCTTCGTGAATATCCAACTGCACGGTGCCCGGCGAGATATTGATCGAGACCTGGTTGGTCACTTCGGTCTTCGCTTCCTGGATCATGCCGGAGAGGGCGCCCATCTGCGTCTGGCTCATCTCGACGCTGATCTGACCGCCGCTTCCGGCGGCGTTGGCGCCGGCGATGCCCGCAGGCGGCGTGGCCGGTTGCGGCGGTACGGCCGGAGGCAGAACCTTAGGCGCAGCCTGACTGATGAGCCGCTGGTTCATCATCGCGATCGGATCCATCGGATCGGCAAAACGCGAAGGCGCAGGATCGCGCATGGGACCGTACATCGCCGGAGACGGAATGCCGGCCGCCTGGGCAAGCGTGGGAGAAAGCGGCGCGGACGGTTTCGTCGCGGGCTTTTCTTCTTCTTTTTTGCCGGAGAAGAAATTCATTACATTTTCTCCCATCGACTTAAATTTATTTCCGATATCATCAACGACTTTTACAGTCGTTTCTCCTATTTGCTTGAGATTTTCTTCTCCAATGACCGAACTCACAACATTTTTTGCCTCACCCAGCTTATTGTTTATCCAATCTTGATTGTTGTAGATTAAGGAACCCACCTTGTCTCCTGCCCATTCTCCAGCTAGTCCGCCCAATGCAGCCCCTCCCATACTCCCCACAACAGGAATTGGAATAAACGAACCTGCGAATCCTCCAATGGCACTGCCTATTGAGCCGCCCACTGCAGAACCCACAGCTTTTGATCGTTCTTCTCCTTCTGTTGCCTGGGCAATATTTGCAATATCAAAAGCGTAACTAAGAGGTCCCAAAGCTCGTTTTGCTCCACCTTTAAGAACTCCTCCAAGTAGGGATTCGCCAATATCGCCTCCGCCTTTAGTAAAGAAGTCCACTGCATCCCCAACAAGTCCGCTAACTCCATCGATTCCGTCGACCAGTACACCTGCACCTTTTTCAGCCAAGCCAAAGTAACCAGCGCTAAGTTTCCACCGTTTATCTCTCATCTTGTTTCTTCTGTCTTGGTCTCGTTCGGCTTGAGTCGCTCCTTCTCCAACAATTGTAGTATCGCGAAGATCTTTAAGAGCCTTATAATCGCCTCGAAGCTCACTCCCACCTTTACCCGCTGCTGCCAAACTCTTCGTATGGTCAACCGCATCTCTCAATTTTTCCCACCACTTTTTAGGTTTTTCTTCCTCTCCGCCCCCTGCACCAACCTGCAAATTCCCAAGCTTGCTCGTCAACTGCACGAGCGCATCGGTGTTGATCGTCAGCGCCGTGACCAGCGGCTGAAAATCGATCGGCGGAAAGCTCGGGGCGGGATTGATAATGGAAAGCTTCAGACTTTGCTGCTGCTGCACGATCGACGGCTTTTGCGCCGCAGGATCGGGTTTGGGCGCGATAGGCTTGTCCTTGATTATTTTCGAAGCCCCTGTAGCGATCGGCGGCAGCGGCTCGACCCGCTGAGGCACTTTCGGCGCGGCCGGAGCCGCTTGGGCAATCCGGGGCAGCGCTTCGACCTTCTGCCGCACTTTCGGCATGGCCGGAACCGCGGGCATCTGTATATCCGCCGACACCTGAATGCGCTTCGAGCGAATCTGCCCAAGTTTTTCCAGCAGCCGGTCGATGTCTCTGGAAGCTTTGTCGTCAAGCGTTACCTTGGGCATCAGCTTCAACCTCGACAGCTTGAGCGCGGTTCGGTAGATCTGGTCGAAATAGCGGGCCGTAAATTTGAGTTCGTTATTCAACTTGACGATGTTCTGGTACCGGGTCCGGCCGAGCCGGTCGGAAGCCCGTTGGATCTGGTCGAAGTAGCGCGCCGTCGCTTTGAGTTCGCCGGCATTCATCGCAAACCCGTTCGGATCTGCCATAGGTTCACCTCCTCTTATCTGTAGGCAGCTCTACGCGCGGCTGCTCAGCGCTTCCAGCTCTTCTTCCGAAAAAGCCAGCAGCAGCAGGCGTTCTCCGCGCGGCAGCTTCCAAAATTCTCCGGGACGGAGATGATGGCGCACCCACATGTGGTACATCATCGTCGTCACCCCGCCGGAGCGGATCAGTTTTTTACGTCAGCGAGCTCCACGCCGAAGCCGGACAGCTCCAGGACCTTGTCGCCGACCGCGTCGAGTTCGCCCGCCAGCAGCATCCGGCGCACGGCCTGCTCCCCGCCGGACAACTTCAAGCGGCTGGTGATCCGCGGGTCGCCCCATCCGTTCAGCTCCAGCCTTTTGACTTCGAGCTTGGCCGTCGCTTCCGAGATCAACAGCGCGTTGAACGTCTCGCTGTCGACTTTTTCCTCCGTGCGGCCTTTGACCGTTTTGCGGACCATGCAGCGCTCGCGAATACCGTCCACTTTGCTCGACGTCAGGCCGCGCAGCGTCATGCGCAGATCGAGCCGGCGAATCGCCACCGTTTCTTCGGGCAGTTTGTCGGCGGCTTCGAACAGCACGTCCAGGATTTGTTCTTCGGACAGGTTTTCGTTGATGCTCATTGCTAATTCCTCCTTGAATGATTGAATGGTTAAACGGTTAAAAGAAGGTCAAAAAACGGCCGCGGCCCGATTTCGGTGCCGCGGCTGTGTTCGATACAGAAAAACGGGGGTGAGAATCAGTTCGCGCGAATCGGATCGAGCAGCTCGTAGCCTTCGAACGTGAACGTCGTTTCTTCCGCGACTTCCTCGCCGGCATTCCAGTTCGCAAGCTGGATCTTGTCGGGCATGCAGCGGATCAGGCGCACGCGTTCATGGCCGTACGATTCCGGATCGTCGAGCTTGGAGATGATATCGAACTTGCGGAAACCGCGGCGGATCATGTCCGACGTCACTTTGTAGCCGCTCATCGTACCGGTGCCTTTTTTGGCTCCGTTTTTGTGGACTTTCCAATCGGTGCCGGTCAGATTGAGTTCGCGCTTTTCGATCTCCACGCTGGCTTCCAGCTTATTGATATGGGACTGCCACACCCCGTCGATGTGCAGTTGGCCGTACGTACCGAGAATGACTTTCGAAGCATCCAACATAGATTGTTCCTCCTTGGGATCTTGAATCGTTTAGTTTGATCGATCGGTTGTTTGGCGGACGATAGAAAAATCTTTATTGCACGTAAAACGTACCGAACAGCTGCTCCATCACGTCGGACAGTTTCACGTTCCACTGCAGGAAGACCTGGTCGGCTTCCGGCTTGATCAGCGGCGCATCGCCGTAGTAAGCCGGGTCCTGCACGACGTCGAAGCCGTCCGCTTCGATCACGCCGCTTTGGGCGAGCAGCGCCAAATATTCTTTCATCGCGCCGATCAGCGCCAGGCGGCCTTCTTCGGTGTTGTTCACTTTGCCGATGTACGAATCTTCGGCCGTACGCTGAAGATCGCTGCGGATCGCGTCCATAACGCGAACGGAACGGATTTTTTTCCAGGCGTTGTTCTGGCCCGCATCCGGCGCGACCAGCGTGTTGATGCCGCGCAGCGTTTTGACCTGGCGGCCGTCATGGAACAGCAGGAACACGCCGTTCTTGACCGCCGTTTCCTGTTCGGAACGGCTCCAGCGGCGGGTCACGTCATCGAACGGCGCCGCATGGTACGTCGTCGATTCGTTCAGGCGTTGGCCCGCGATCAGGCCGGCCACGTAAGCGCTCGTCTGCGCCGAGCTGTACGCCGCGCTGCCGAGCTTGACGCCCGTGCCAACATTGACGATGCCTTCGTGGTTCAAGGCCGCCGAACGGGCAGACGCGATCTCCGGCGCTTTGGCGGCCGTATCTTCCGCCTGCGTGCCGCCGATCACCAGCGTCACGCCGCGCCCTTCGCCGCGAAGACGTTTGATAAACGCGGCGAAGCTTTGAAGCAGGGCCGCGTCGGGAGCGAAATCGAGCGCCAGCACGTCGAAATCCGTCCCTTCGAGCGCCGACTGCGCCGCGACGTAATCGGCGTTGCTCAGCTCGCTGCTGCCGCTTGCACCACCGGCGAAGGCCGAACCGGATACGGCCGACAGCACCGCTTCCGGAGCCGCGGCTTCGGCTTTGATCCAGGCGTTGCCGGTGTCCGCGTTGACCGCCGCCGCAAACGTCGACGCTTTGCCGTCCGCCGCCACGAACGTGCGCAGCAGCTTGGCTCCTTCGTACAAGCGAAGTTCGAGCGTATTCCCGTCGGTTACGCGGGGCTGAACCGCTGCGCGGAATCCGTTGGCCCGGCTGCCGGTATGGACCGCCGTCAGGCGCAGCGCGTCATTCTCGCCGGACTTGAGCGTCAGGGAAGCCGCTGCCGCCGTATCGTCGGCGATACGGTAAGCGAGCAGCTTTTTCGGGCCGCCCAGCAGAGCCAGATAGAGCGAATCGCGGGCCGTCGAACCGTTCGTGCCGTTATTCGAATACATGCGGTCGATCGCCGCCTCGCTGCCGATCTCGACGAATTGGCGTTCCGGGCCCCAGTCGCTTTTGACCAGAACCGCGACCGTGCCGCGGCTGCCCGGCTGGACCGCCGAAGCGGCCGCCGCCTGAAAATTCATATACAATCCGGGAAGGACCGGTTTTTCCGTCATACTCCAAGTTCCGCCTGCCATATTACTTCACCTTCGCTTTCATAAATTGTTTGATCTTCCGCGCGGCCTGCCAGACGGTAAAACGTTCCGCCGGGTCCAGGCACAGCGCGCCGTGCAGCACTTCTTCACGCACGCCGAACAGTTCGTTCGCGTGCTCCGCCAGTTCGCCGGCCGTATATTCGGCCGGCTGCCGGCTGCCGCCACTTGCGGCTTCCGCCGGTGCCGGGCTCTTTGTCCCGGGTTGGGTCTCCTGCATGTCGATCCCGCCTTTATCCAAGTGTGTCCCGCCGCGCGGCCTTCAGTCTGCCTGCTTGAAGCCGACGTACCCGATCCGAACAGGCGGATCGGGCTCTCCCGGCCGAACGGGCGCCGCGGCGGCGCGCTCCAGCACGTCAAGCCGCAGTTGGCCTTTGACGAAGCCGTCCGCTTCCAGATCCGCGACCACGTCCGCGATCGTCGCTCCGCGTGTTCCCGGCGCGGACGCCTCAAGGCGCTGCGCGCCGCTGATGCGCAGCGTCAAGCGTTCGAGCGCTGCGCGTTCTTCCGCCGGCCCGCGGCCAAGCACATGCGCGGCATATGTTCGCCGCACATCGAAAGCCGACGGCTTGGCCGTCACTTTGCGGCTGCCCGAGAGCCGCCACAACACGCACGGGCGCTTGACGGCGTTCGGCCAGCGATCGGCCGCCACGTGCCAGTCCGAGCCGAGCAGCTCGGACGACAGCTTGGCCAGCGCGGTCAGTTCCGCGCCCGCCGGGCCCGCATCGGCCGGCACACCGGCCGGCTGCCGGTAGACGGCGAAGCGCAGGCCCCGCGTCAGGCCGCCAAGCAGAGCGTCCGCCCGGTCCCCGTCGGCAGAGCCGACGTAGACACAGGCGAAACTTTGAGCTTCGCCTACGGCTCCGGCTTCCGGTTCGCTGTGCAGAACCGCTTCATGCAGCGCGGCTTCGATACGGCCGGCCAGTTCTTCGATCTTGTCGAAGCCACCCGACGCCGCGTCGGCATACGGCCAGACCTTGACGATCCGACGATAGCCGATCCAGTCGTTTTTGCGAATCTCTTCGCCGAACGTCACGACGGCGCCGAATCCGCCAAGGGCCGATCCGACGACGGGCAGATCATGCACGCGGCCGTTCAATCCGGCCACCTGTTCTTCCAGCCTTTTTTTGATCGCCTTCCGAATCGCAATCCCCTCCTCCCTTTGCGTATTTCCCTTTCTTTTCCTATCCAACCTTCGCCTTGTCGCTTATTGCGCTTACGGCTCTTACGATTCTTACAGCGCTTATCGCGCCTGCCGCACTGCCGCGTTCAAAGCTTCGGGAGTCTCGCAAGGACCGGCTCTCGCCGCGAGGCGCATGACAAAGACGGCTGCCTGACCCCGTGGGGCCGCATCCGTCCGTGCTGCGTGATTTGGCTTCTTCGAGCTTTCGGCGCCCGGCCTCTTGCTCAACTTCCCGATGATATAATCTTACCGCCTTTCGCGCCAAACGAAGGCGGCGAAGCGTCCGGTTTTCGTCCGATAAACGGAGACAAAAAGACGAGGCTTGGGCGGAAAAAAGGCGACTGACGCGGCAAACCCCGCAGCACGGCGGTTTGCGCTCTTTTTCCGGAGCGGCATAACCTTATATTCCCGCCCTGCCCCGCCGCGTTCCGAATTCGTTTCTTCATCTATATAGCGAATATATAATGGATACGGATCGGAGATCGAAGCCGGCCCGCAGCCTGTTCCGAGGCATCCGCGCCTTCGCTCTTGTGCGGGATCGAGATTTCTCTTATAATTGTTTATTGTCAATACGCTTGCCCTATGCTACTATATAGTGTATGTGATTATTGATTATTTTAAGAAGGAGTTGAAAATAAATGAAACAAGGAATCCACCCGGACTTCCAACCCGTCGTATTCATGGACACGAGCACAGGGCACCAGTTCCTGAGCGCCTCGACTCGTAAATCCAACGAAACCGTAGCTTGGGAAGACGGCAACACTTACCCGCTGATCAAAGTGGAAGTGAGCTCCGATTCGCACCCATTCTTCACTGGCAAACAGAAAATTCTGGATGCCGGCGGTCAAGTTGAACGCTTCAAAAAGAAATACAACATGTAAGCTCAAGTCCGCTAAGCGGACTTCTACGACCAGGCAGCGGATTTTTCCGACGCCTGTTTTTTTTGCAATTTTGCCGCTTTCCGGCAGCCGTCAAAANTGCCGGCTCTTCCGCCCCCGACAGTTCCGGCTGCGCCAGCTTGTACAATTCCAGGAAACTCTCTTTATCCGGCGCGTCTTTCTGCACTTTCCAGCCGTTCTCGCCTTTTTGCATCCGGATCGAGCCTTTCATCGGCAGCGGATCGCGTCCGCCGGAAAATACGAGGTTCAGCGTGTAATCGAACGTCACCTGCTCCTGCTCCAGGTCCACGCTTCTCGTCGTCATGTCGATCTGCTCGACGCTCAGTTCGGAATCGGTATGGATCGCGGCTTCGTAAGGCACGTTGGCTGCCTGATTCGTGAAATACACCGACAAAAACTCGCTTTCCGCATACGGCGACAGCTCGCCGTGCCGTCGTTCGATCCAGTCGATCATGCTCGGTTCGCCCTGCCGGAATTCTTGTTTGAACACATCCAGCTTATCCTGCGTGACGGTGAGATCTTCGCGCTTGAAGTCCGCCGCCGCTTCCCGCGCTTCGGCTTCGGCTGCCGCCTGCGCCTGCTGCTCCGCCGGCGTGCCGCCGAGAATGCCGCCCGCGTTCGGACCGCTCTGGCCCGATCCGGGATTGACCTGCGTCTGCGCGACGTTCGGCGCCTGCGCCTGATCCAGCCAGCCTGCCGAGTTCGCGCCCCAGAGGCCGCCAAGCAGCACTCCGGCCGCCAGCACCGCGCCTCCGACGAATTTGCCTCTGCGTTTTACCGTTGTCTGTGTATGTTCCATGTTTGTCTCCTCCTTGATCCTGCTCATTTGCGCGAGCGTGGGTTCTGTCGGGATCGGACCCGGCTCGCGTTCCAGCGCCGAATACCAATTCGGCCGTTCGCCCCGATGTTCTTCGCGGGCTCGTCTCGGTTCCGGCTCGTTGAATCGGCTCATGCTCGTTCCTCCTCTTCCATCAGGCGATCCATCCGGCTTCGGGCGCGCGACAGCCTCGATTTGTACGTGCCTTCCGGAATGCCGAGCAGCTCCGCGCCTTCGCGCGCCGTCATGCCGTAATGCGCTTCGAGCAGCAGCGTCTCGCGCAGCTTGTCCGGCAGCCGGAACACGAGCTCCCACACCCGGCGTTCCCCGGCTTCGGCCAGATACGCTTTTTCCGCCGAAGCCGCCATCCGGTCCGGTTCGATCTCGGCGGACGGGACGACCCGGCGCATCCACGCCGAACGTTTGTGGTTGACGTACGTATTTCTCGCGATGCGCATCAGCCACGTTTTGAGCGAAGATTCCCGCCTGAAGCGATCCAGCGAACGCAGCGCCTTGACGAAAGTATCCTGCGTCAGATCGTCGGCGGTGACGCGGCTGCCGGACATGAAGAAGAGATACTTCCACACGTCGCCCCAATGCGTGCGCACGACGGTATCCGGATCGATCGCTTCCATCTCCCCGTCGGAACGTTCCTTCATTTTGTCCATCTTCTCACCTCTTCTATACCTTATAGACAAAGGCGAAGCCGAATCGTTCCCTTTTTGCGCAAAAAAGTTCAAAACCCTTTTTCCGCCGCGCGGCTGTTCTCACTCTTCCCGGCCTGCCCGTTTTCGCGCGCCTTCTCCTTTTTGGGCCGTCAAACCTTCGAGATCCAGCATGCCCATCGCGGACAGCGTCAGCGCCATTTTGTAAAAAGCGCCCGTGCGCACTTTGACGTACGTGTCTTTGCTGATCGGCGGATCGAACACGTGATTGTACACTTTGTAGTCGAACACGTCGTCCTGCTTCATGTAACGCTCGCGCAGCAGCAGACGTTCCCGGTCGTTCAGCCGCTCGACGATCCGTTCGATCCGTTCGCAGTAAGCGGCGCGGGCGGCGGGCATGTCGACGTTGTACAAAGCGACGGACGCAGTGGAATCGCTGACCGTGCCCGTGAAGCCGGAAGGCACTTCATTATAGGAAGAAGTGAGGCGCGCTTCCCTTTCCTCGAACGTGATCGTTTTGTAAATGCGGTATTTTTCCATGACCCCTTCGACGGCGGCCTGCGTTTTGCGGCGGTCGAGCTTGGGCAGCTCCAATGCGTCATCCATTGTTTTGGTCTCCTTTTGTTGTCTTTTGGCAATAATTAAGGCAGACAACTCTCTTTTTTTAAGCTGGCGTTCGTATTTTGTTCGTATCTCTGTTTTAACCTTACCACATCTTTTCCAAACTCGTAAAGAAACATTTTGGCGTTTTTTTCCACCTGTAGGAGACAATCCTTTGCGGGGCGCGGTTTCCGCCTTTTGGCAATATTTTGTCCGTGCATTTACCCGGCAGCCGATATTGGGTATATTAAAATAGAGAAGGAGCGCCGCAGGGCGATCGGCCAAATTGACGAAGCGAGGAAGGGTGCGCATATGGAAAAGCGGTTCGGCAGTTATTTGAGACAGGTTCGCGAACGCAAAGGCTGGAGCATCAACCGCCTGGCCGGAGCTGCAGGCGTCAGCACGTCGCAGATTTCCCGGATCGAGCATGGCCTGCGCGGAGTGCCCAAGCCGCAGACGATTACCAAGATTGCCCAGGCCCTCGGCGTTCCGTACGAAGAGATGATGAACGAAGCCGGCTATCTGCACGACCCGAACGAGAGCCCGGCTCCGGATTGGGCGACTACGCGCGACAAGCGGGACTTCAAGAAGATGCTCGAAGAAGACGGCGAGCTGATGTTCGACGGCATTCCGCTGGACAAGGAAGACAAGCAGCGCATCAAGGACGTGCTGACCGGCCTGTTCTGGGAAGCGAAGCAGATGAACAAACGCAAACCGTAAAGTTTCGACCGCGCTGCACCCCATATTCCGCCAAAGGAGGACACGGACGGTGGAACCGATGCAAAAACTCGTGACCCGCCTCATAGGCAAGACCCGCACGACCGATCCGTTCGCCATGGCGGAAGCGCTCGGCATTCATATTCGCTACATGGACCTCGGCAAATCGACCAAAGGCTTGTATTACCGCAAGCTGCGCAGGCGCTTTATCGTCATCAACGAGCAGCTGCCGGAGGAATGGCGGAATTTCGTCTGCGCGCACGAGCTGGGCCACGACCGGCTGCACAAAGGGATCAACCGCTTTTTTATCGAGGAACATTCGTTTTTCAGCGCGGGCAAGCTGGAGCGGCAGGCCAACCGGTTCGCCATGCTGCTGCTGACGAGCGGAACGGAACCGATTCCCGGGGAATCGTTCGAGACTTTTTTGCTGCGCAGCGGCATTCCCGCGGATTGCGTTTATTTTTTTGCCCGTTGACCGAACATACGTTCCAGTGTCGAATTTTGGTATACACTAGGTCAAATTGACCATTTCCAATTTTTTATAAAAGAAGTGTAACCTTATAGGGCTTTTTGTTCGATAATAGACAAGACGGCCGTGACCGCAAGGTCCGCCACCCGATTTACAAACTTGCTTATCGAAGGAGAAGATCATGATCCGACAAAAAAGAGTAATGCGTACCCTGGCCCTTCTGCTGATGATTGCCGCGATCGCTTTCCCGGCCAACGCTTTTGCCGCCACAGGAGACGTTAGCTCGATTGCGTTCGACGACGCCACCAAAAAAGAACTGGTTATCGGCCAATCGGCGAAGCAGCTCAAAGTCTACGCCACGGTCGAAGGCTCCACTTTCAAAAAAGACATAACGGCCACCGCTGCCTGGACTTCCTCGAACCCCAACGTCGCACTGGTCACCAAAGGCCTCGTTTCGGCAGCAGGAAGCGGAAGTGCGATCATCACCGCCACTTACGAAGGCGCGGTCGCGACGGTTGAAGTCTCGGCCTCCCATCCGTACACCAAGCTTGCTCTCAAGCCGGTCAAAAGCGGTACATACAAGCTGGGCGATCCCGCATCCGATCTCAAAATCGCGGCCAAGCTTACAGGCGGCGAAGACAAAGACAAAGTGACCGACGTGACGTCGCTCGCGACCTGGACCAGCTCCAATCCGGCCGTGCTGACCGTCGAAGCCGGACAGCTGAAGCTCGTCGGCAAAGGCACGTCCGTCGTGACCGCCAAATACGCGGGACAGACGGGTACGTTCACGGCGACCGTCGATCTTCCGTATTCGTCGCTGGAGATCCGCGATCTTGGCAAAGCGGCTTCCGATCTCGAACTGCTCGTCGGCGACGAGCTGAAGCTCTCCGCCGTCGCGCCGGCTGCCGGAGGCAGCACCGAAAAAGACTTGACGGCCGACGCTGCGTGGACCACGTCCAACGAAGCCGTCGTATCCGTCGACAAAGGCGTGCTTACGGTCAAAACGGCCGGCAAAGCAACGGTTACCGCCCAATATCTCGGCGTGACCGGCTCGCTTGACGTCTACGTGCGTTCGCCGTACGAAGCGCTGGTGCTCGTGCCTTCGGAACCGACGCCTCTGTTCCTCGGCGAGACGCTCGACGTCAAAGCCGAAGTGCGCGATCGCGCCAACTCTTCGCTGGACGTGTCGGCGGATTCCAAATGGTCGTCGAGCAACCTGCTGACGGCAACGGTCGACAACGGCAAAGTGAGCGCCAAATCGATCGGCACCAGCACGATCAAAGCCGATTACGTCGGCATTTCCAAAGAAATCAAGCTTACGGTCTATCCGACGCTCAAATCGCTTGAAGCGCCCAAAGCCGACACCGAGCTGTACCGCGGCGAGACGGAAGCCCTGCCGAAGATCAGCGGGGTCAAGCTCGACGGGTCCAAGCTCGATCTGAGCGGCGACGTCAAATGGACGTCCGGCGACAACGCGATCGCCTCGATCGAGAACGG
Source organism: Saccharibacillus sp. WB 17 (assembly GCF_008634075.2). Classification (NCBI taxonomy): domain Bacteria; kingdom Bacillati; phylum Bacillota; class Bacilli; order Caryophanales; family Paenibacillaceae; genus Saccharibacillus; species Saccharibacillus sp. WB 17. The sequence continues at coordinate 150,011 of NZ_VPFK02000014.1, forward strand.
CAAGATCGTCGCCAAATCGTCGGGTACGGCGACGCTGTCTGCCGCTCTGCCGGCAGCCCCTTCCGTCGTCACGCCTGCCGGCGACGTATCGGTACGCAAAGAGACGGTCCAGTTCAAAGTGACCGTCAACGAGAAAGTACTGCTGCTGATGGGACCGGATGAAGCGTTCAATCTGATCGTCGGCGAGACGTCCCCGATGCCGACCGTGAATGCGGTATGGGAAGACGGTCAGGAGAAAGACGCTTCGGCGCTCGTCAAATGGACTGTCAGCGGCACGAACGCCGTCATCAAGACGACCGACAAAGGCCAGGAGATCAAAGCGCTGGTCAAAGGTTCCGTGTCGCTCAAAGGCACGTACCTGAATAAATCGATTACCGTTCCGGTGAAGATCGAACCGAAGATCACGAAGATCGTCGTCGATCCGACTTCGATCCAGCTCAATATCAAGTCCAGCAAATCGATCAAAGCGACCGCGTTCTACGCGGACGGCTCCAAAGTATCGCTCGGCAGCAAAGTCGGTTGGGTCTCGTCCAATCCGCTCGTGGCTTCGATCGCGACCACTTCGGTCAAAGGCCTTGCCGAAGGCAAAGCGACGCTGACCGGCTCGTATCAGGGCATGCCGCTGAGCGTGGAAGTCACCGTCGTGCCGAAGCTGACCAAGCTGACCGTTGCCGAGAAGACGCTGAAGCTCGCTCCCAAAGCGACCGCCAAAATCAGCGTGACCGCGCTTTATGACACCGGCGCTACGGCCGAAGTGTCCGGTCAGACGACATGGACCAGTTCGAAGCCTAACGTTGCGACCGTATCGGCTGCCGGACAGATCACGACGCTTGCCGAAGGCAAGACGATGATCCGCGGCAAGTTCGGCGGCAAGCTCGTTACCGTCTCCGTCACGGTCAAAAATTAAATCGTATCTTGCCCCGCCCGTTAAAAGGCACGCAAAAAGGCCCTCTCCGTCGCCGGAGAGGGCCTTTTTGTACGGTCATGCGTTCACGTATGGTCATGCGTTCACACAGGCAATTTGCGTCTGCGCATCCCTTGCGAGGGAAGCGTCGGCTTGCCGCGACCGCCGGGGAACGCCGTTACAGCTCCGAAGACACGTCTTCGCTTGCGCTGCCGTTCTCGGTTTCGCCCACCGGGCGATACGTGACGCTGTCGAGCAGCAGGCCTTTGCCTACAGGCTCTCCGTTCAGCGTAATCATGATTCTCATCGGGTTTTCGGATTCGGTATGCATCATGTTCAGTCACTCCTGTTCGCTTCGTTATGAATGTATGAGAGATTCGTTATAGTCGGCCTGAAAGATTGGTATTTTAAAAGGAACTTCGGTACACTTGTTAACGTACAACCTTTTGCGACCTTTCGAACCGCCGATCGTTCGGCTAAAAGTTCGATCCATAAGCCGCCCGCTGCGGGCGCCCTTTTATTTATACCCGTTCCTTGCGCCCGTTAAACGCTTTCTCGATTCGCCCCTCTCGGCGTTCCGCACGACCGATTGTCTTGTTATCCCACTCTCATGATCGAGGTGACTGTTCACGATGAACTACGGAATTTCCCGAATTCTTCGCAAAAGCGTCCCTGCCGCCCTGCTGCTCGGTCTGCTGCTGCTTCCTGCGGGGCGCCCGGCCCATGCCTGGGAACCTTTCGATAATTTTGTAAACGGATTGGAAATGTTCGGCCAGCTTCCGAGCGAAGTCAACGAACTGAAGCAGAGCTACGACGAGACTGTCAACAAGTTGGAAGACGCCCAGGCGGATATCCAGGCTTACCGCGACGACATGGATATGTACCGCTCCCAGGTCACCGAGCTGAGCGAGCAGAATCAACGGCTGGACGAGCAAAACAAACAGCTGCAAGATACGGTAGCGCTGCTCAATAACGCCCAGCAGGAACGCGACCGGAGCGCCCGCACGATGAAATTTATCATCTTCGCCCTGGTCGGCCTGTTCGTCGGGTATTTCCTGCTGATTCGCGTGCTGCGCCTCGGCCTGCGGGGCAGACGATGATCGGAGGACCGTCATGAACATCATCCACGAACAATCCGGCGACTCGTTCGGCGCCCAGGCGTATACGTTCGAACTCGGCGAGAGCGACGTCGCGCACGTGCTGCATCCCCAGCAGGTCATCGCGTATCGGGGCGACCCGCGAAAACGCAGCGATCGCCTGCTGGAGATCAGCCGCATGATGCGCAAGCGCAAGCTGATCCGCGCCGACTTTCAGGGCGAATGCGCGTTTACCGCCGTGCTGCCGGCCGGCTTTGGCCTGCAAACGCTCGAACTGAACGGCGGGAGCGACATGCTGTACGATTTCCGCCACCTGTTCTTCTACACGGACGGCATCGACATGAAAAGCCGGTTCCTGAAGCTCAAAAATATGCTGATTACGCAGGACGCGATCAAGATGAAGTTTTCCGGCCAGGGACAGATCGGCATTATGACCCAGGGCACCGTTTTTCAAGCCGAGCTGCACGAGAAAGAACCGCTGTTCGTCCATGCCGGCAGCATTCTCGCTTACCCCGAGAACGCCCGGCTCGACTTGTCCGTCTACGGCAACCACCTCGCCAGCCAGCATATGCATTATCATTGGAAAATGACCGGCCGCGGCCATGTCCTGCTTCAGGCCGGCGGCACCCGCAGCCAGGAACTGCGCGAACATATGGAAGACGACGGTTTGGTGAAACGCATTTTGAGAGAAGCCATTCCTTTTGGGAACGTATTTATTAAATGACTTTCAAAACCCCATTAGCGATTTGATTCAGAGCTTTGAACGCGGACGGTTCAACCGCGTTCAAAGCTTTCCAGAGAGCAATCCCAATCCATTTTGAAAGTCATCACACCCGATTTTGGCAAACTAAAGCTTCAAAGCCCCAATCCCAAAAAAAGCCGCCCTTCCCCCCGTCAACCGGGAAAAGGCGGCCTTCTTTATAATCTTCTTATAATCCTCTTATAATCGTCCATCCACGTCCGCTTACGCTTCGTCCCCTGCCGGCTCCATCGTATCCCAAGCCGCGTCGACCAGCGTATCAAACGCTTCTCCGTCGTTCTCGATAAACTCCTCGAACGCGAGAATCTCTTCTTCCGGGCCGGGCTGCTTCAGGAAATGCAGGCTGTATTCCCACATGTCCCCGCTTTTGCTGTAGATCGTCAGTTCGTAAGGCTCTTTGTGCCCGGCCACTTCCGCTTCGACCTTGCCTTTGTAGCTTTTGTCTTCCATGCGTTCCATGCGGGCATTCAGGATCTTGATGTCCATATTCCGGTCGTCCTCCTCAATCTTCTTGCTTCTCATATTCCCGCTGCGGCTACTCCAGCAGGCTGGAGATGGACTGGAGGCGCTTCGATTCGCTCTGCGCCGCCGCCACCTGCGCCGGTTCGGAGCCCGCGCCGCTGCCCTGCATCAATCCCAGACGATCGTTCATCTTCTGGTTGATCTCCGTCATGCGGCCGGTCTGCTCCGTAGCCGATTTGATAATCGTCCGGTTGGACTGTTCGTACAGATCCATCGCCGTGAACAGGTCGCCCATCGCGCGTTCGACCGCTTCCAGCTGCATGGCCGGCTTGCCGAGCAGTTCGTTCGTTTTCTGCGTCGTTTCCTTGAGCATGCGCGAGTTGTCCTCGAACATGTTCTGGAGCGTCTGATTGGCCGTATTGACCGCCTCGATCGTCTCCATCTGATCCTGCAGCGCCATGGCGATCATCGCCGACACCGTAATCAGATGCTGCGTCTTGTCGATCGTGGAGTCGACGGAATCGATCAGCTTGTCGTTGTTGTCGTTGATAATGTCCGTGCCCGCAATCGCCTGCTGGTACAGCATGATCATCTCGGTAAACGATTGGATGCGCGTCACGACTTTGCGCAGTCCGCGTTCCAGCGTCGGCTTGCGGCCCGCATTTTCCGGCTTCGCGATTTCTTCCTCGAACAGAACCTTCAGGCGGTTGCCCATCGCAATCCGCATTTGCAGATTGTACACTTCCTCGATCGACGTCCGTTTGAGATTGCGCATATACGCCATATTTTCTTCCAGCGTGTCTTTGCCATTGCGCAGCGACATGACGATGGCGTCGACGTTCGTTTTGACCGACTGGTATTTGTAGATGTAGTTTTTGAGCGGCGTTTTGCGCAGGATCTTGTCGAAAAAGCCGACCTGTTTGCTTTTGCTGAGCGAGTCGATCTCGGTCCGCAGGCGCAAAATGTTGTTGCCGACTTCCGAGCGCTTGCCGGCTACCATATCGTTGACCGGGCGCTGGAGCATTTCCAGCGACTGGCCCGCTTTTTCCATCGTGCGCTGGCCCATCCGTCCGATCTGGTCCATCAGTTCGTCGAGCTGCATATTGTCGGTGTTGGCGACTTTTTGAATGACCTGCTTCGCTTCCTGCTCGACTTTGTCCATATCGTTCTTTTTCAGTTCGACCGCAAGGTTCATAGACATGAATAGTCCTCCTTTGGCGATTTGCTCTTAATCCGAAGTCCGGTAACGCTGCTGAATGAGATCGACGCGGCTTTGCAGTTCGATCAGGTCCCGATGTTCGATCGTCTCCACGTACAGCGACAGCCGGGAATTGATATCCTTGATTCCGTCGAGCAGCAGGCGGCGATTTTTGCGTTTGGCTTCGCCGCTCAGCTTCAGGAACGGATTGATCGCGCCGTTGAGGTCTTTGAACACCAGACGCTGAATATTATGGTTGATCTTGCTATCGTTGATTTCTTTGAGCTGCGGAATAAGGCGGGAAATGCGGGCCAGCAGCGAGATCGTTTTCTCGACGATTTCGTCGTCCAGCGAGTTTTTCTGACCTTCGGAAATGAGCATCTCCTCGATCACCGAAATGTACTCGTGCACGGGGTCCCACATTTCGTCGGCTTCCGACCGGGGCGTCTGCGTCCGCGTCGCAGCCGGGGCCGCAGCGGGAACGGGAGCGACGGAAGGCGTAGGCGCCGGAACGGCGTCGTAGGCCGAACGTCTGCGCTCCTGCTCGCCGCGCGCGGCCGCTTCTTCGCGCAGCCTGCGCTGCACCGCTTCGTCGACGGCCGGAATGCCGGTCCGTCTTCCGCTCGGCGGCAGCACTTCCGGCTGCGGCCGGGACTGCGGCGATACGTCGATCGGCAGCGGCTTGGGCTTGCGCCGTTTGAAGGCGCCGATACTGAGCAGCACCGCGCCGCCGGGAATAAGCATCGAGATCGGCTCCGGCAGGAACCCCTGCGAGACGAGCGCGACCGCATAACCCGCGATAAGGGCCGTAAAGGGCAGCCCGAAACGTTTGATATAATCGATCATGCTTGAACACCTCCAGCTTGATCGCGGAGCCTGGACCGGCCGGGCCGGCGTTCGCGTCAGAGGTCGGACACAGCCGACCCGCCGCGGACGCTATCCAGCCTGACGGCCTGCTCCACGTAACTTGCCTTGATGCCGAACTCCGGCTCGGGCGGCCGGCACTCTTCGCCGAACGCCGCTTTGACGGCGAAATACGGGAAATTGACGCCCGAGAGACAGGTAATATACAAACCGCCGGACATGCGCGGATTGATTTCCAGCAGTTTGGGAACACCTTTATTGTACTTTACTTGAACGTTAAAAGCATAGGGAATGCGGCAATTTTCCGCGATGCGCCGCGACAGGGCGAGCAGTTCTTCCGAATATTCGAGCTGGTACACGCGGCCTTCGGACTTCAGCCGCGGCACGGCCGTCAGCAGGCGGCCGCTCGCGTCGGCCAGGCAATCGATACTGTATTCGTCGCCTTCGAGCATCTCCATCACCATCAGATCGTCGAAGCTCTCGACCGACGATAACGTCCGGTACGCTTCTTCGTACGTCGTCTCAAGCGTGACCCAGCCGTACAATTCTTCCAGCGGATCGCCGGCTTCTTCCTTGATGATCCGGAAGCCCATGCCGCCTTCCGCTTCGGTCGGCTTGAAGCAGACCGTCTCGCCGGCTTCCCGCAGTTCCCGGTACGCCTGCGCGAACTGTTCGGCCGTGCGGACGACCCGGTAATTCGGGATGTCCACGATGCCTTTGCCTTCGAGCGAACGGTAAAATTTCTCTTTGTTCATCATGTTCTCCAGCAGTTCCATATCGCCGCAGACCATTACGCGCGTGCCGATCTCTTCGAAGCGGCCGATATGCCGGGCAATCAGTTCCATATGCAGGCGCGGAATGAACAGGTCGATCCCGTGTCTGCGGCAAAAGTCGAGGCAAAATTCGATATAGGCTTCGCCTTCGACTTTGGGTTCGGTCTCTTTGACGTCGCAGGCGCTCAGCGAAACGTGGTCGATGCTCGGATGCGTGCCGTAAAATTCGAACCGCTCTCCGTCTTCATTGTTGCGGATCAGGTTCACGTAATGGTAAGCGACCGAGAACCAGCGGTTCAGCCATATTTTTCTCATCGTTCATCTTCCTCTTCTGCATTTTTGCACAGCGATGTCTAACGGCATTACGGGGTAGTACGCGGGACAAAGCGATCCGGTTTCGTTCAGCGCTTCTCGCCGGACGCCAATCCGGACTCCGCAGCAGGCAGCGCGAACCATTCGGCGATTTTGGCGATCAGATCTTCCGCCGCTCCCATGCCGTCCCGTTCGGTGAACGCATAGACGCCCGATTCCATATGCGCGGCATAAATTTCTCCGTGCCGCGGCACGATCGCGTAATCGGCCGCTTTCAGCAGGCTTTCGTCCAGCAGCGAATCGCCGGAAGCGGCGATCCGGGACGCACCGGACAATTTTTTGACATGCAGCAGACCGTCTCCCTTGCTTACGCCGTCCGGCACGAGATACATTTTGCGTCCCTGCACCGACAAATTCCACCGCATGCCGGCAAGTTCCGCGCGAAACTCTTCGACGGCGTCCAGCGGCATATTGTCCCGGTCCAAAATAATCGAAAAGAACAGGTTGTCGGAATGCCGGTACGACTTGACCCATTCCGGCGAAGAGATGCGTCCGAACGCTTCGATCACTTTGTCCGCATGCTCGCTGCGCGATAGCGCTTCCGCCACGTGGCGCTGCCAATCGGGGTCCGGCACGCCGTCGACCAGCACATTGCCTCCGTTGCTCGTCACGGCGTACTTCGGATTGAACGTTTCCCGAATGTAGAAAATGCGCTCGTACTGCTCGATCGTCCGCGTCGTGACAGGCACGAACAGCGTCGTTTTCGCCAGTTCGACGAGCAGCCTCGCCGTCTCCGGCGACATGAACGAGATATGCTCGCCCTGGTACAGCTCCACGGGGATGACGTCGGCGGCTTCGAAGTTCGGGCCCATCGCTTTTTTGGAATAGATCAGGGTACGGTCAAGATCGCTCGCGAAAATCATGGCGTGCCTCCGTTCATCGGTTTGATGATGCCGCAGCAGGAATAGGTCAGGCCCGGGTACACTTCCACCGGAACGCCGCGGTCTTCGGCCAGCAGCAGGATATGGCGCAGATGCGGATTGTCGAGCCGGTCGACGAGAATCTTCCACGGCACGCGGCGCAGCAGCACCCGCGTCGTCTCGCCGACACCCGGCTTGACCAGATTGACGTCGGCAATGCCGTAATCGTGCTGGATACGGGCGATGTCTTTCATGCCCTGCCAGCTGGATACGTTCGCTTCCGGCAGATTCTCAAGCTTCTCCGCTTCGAGCCGCGCTTCGGCTTGAATATCTGCGTAGTAGCTGCTCACGCGATCGACGAACACGTTGGAGACGTCGTCTTCCAGCCATTCCTTGTAATACTTCGCCCCGTGAAAATCGTCCGGGCCGATCAGGTCGCCGCGCAGTACGGTACGGCTCATCAGTCCCGAGACGGTCGAATTCAGGCAGGCGCTCGGAATAAGGAAATCTTCGCGCGTGCCGAATGTTTCCGAGCAGCGGCCCGGATCGGCCAACACGGCCAGATCGTCGTCGAGCTCGATGCCGTATTTGGCCGCCATCGTCTCGCGGGCTTCTTCCAGCACTTTGCGGATAGCGCCTTTGCCGGTCCACCCGTCCACGAACTGGATACGGCGGCCGGGATGCTGCCGCTGCATGTACAGCACGGCATTTTCGTCGATGCCTTTGCCGCGGATGATCGAGATGCTGTAATGCGGCAGTTCCGCGCCGTACACCTCGCGGAAATACCGTTTGATCAGGATACCGATCGGCGTGCCCGCGCGGGCCAGCGAAGCGAGCACGAAGTCGGTGCCGTGACGGGCTCTCAAGCGTTCCGAGACGATGCCTGCCGCAAGCGACACCTCGCGCGCCGTCTCCTCCAGCGTCTCGTGGAACAGCGCCAGATACTCCGGCGTCGGCCGGTATTCGACCGGCAGCATTTCCGAATAATGCGTGCCGCCCTGGATCGCTTCTTCGCGGTCTTCGGTCGGGCGTTCCAGGTGGACATCGCTCAGGTCTTTCAGCAAAAAGACGACGTCTTCCGGGCTGTAGCTGCCGAGCTTCTCGGGAACCGGCAGCGATTTGGAATTCACGGTATCGTTCGACATGGTCATTGTCCTCCTTGTGGGTTCGCGCTGCGAGGCCGGCTCGCGACCGCCAGATGCACGACCGGCACGCCGGTATGCGCAAGCGCCGCAAGCAGCGGCTTCAGATTCTCTTCGGGCGGCGTCCGCTCCAGGAAAACGAAAATTTCGTCGTACGCCCCTTCGGGGATATTGTAAAAGAAATTCGGCACGCCGGCATCGTCCGGCGACGTATGCGCAAAAGCGCTGCGCACGGCGTAGCCTTCTTCGTCGAGGACGTGGATCGGACTGCGCGTGCTCGACTGGTACAGCACGCCGTCGCCCAATTCCGCGGCGATGCGCATCGGCACGTACATGAATTCCCCGGTGCCCATGCAGAGCGTCCGGCTGCCTGTGCGCCGGCTCCGCAAGTAAGCGGCGGCGTCCCGCACCTGCCGCTCCAGTTCGGCGTTGTCGGCTTCGCGCATGCCGAAACGTCCGGTCCATTCCAGATACGGACAGTCCGAAGCCCGGCCGGACGTCTCTTCCGACACCGCGTCCAGGTGGCTGAAGAACGAAGAAAGTTCATGCCGGACAAGCTCCGTGCCGCCTTCCGGGCGAGGGGCCTGCGCCGGTTGGGTCAACCGTTCGACCGGTCCGCCGTCCACCTGGATCTCTCCTTCGATCAGCGAGATCGTCTCGATCGAAATGGCCAGTTCCGCTTCAAGCTCCGCAAAGCGCCGGCGGTCGGCTTCTCCGCGCCAGTCCAGCAGGCTGGCGACGACGTAACGGCGGCGCGGATGCTTGCCCTGCAAATCGCGAATGATGTTCAGCGCGGTGTTGCCGGTCGTCACTTCGTCGTCGACGAGCACGACCGTGTCTTCCCCGGCGAAAAACGACGTCTCGCGCGCATAACAGCGATGCGCCGTCGCGTGCGAATGTTCTTCTTCGAAGCTCAATACGGGCTGCTTGTCGACAAGCGCTTCGCGGGTCGTATGCAAAAAGCGCGTATCGCCCGCGAAGCAGTCGTACATCGCATGCCCGAGCGCGGTCGCCGTCTCGGCAAAAGCGATAAACAGCGCCGGTTCGCCGACCGGCAGCTTGTCGGCCTGGAGCCGGGCGTACAGCTGCCGGGCCGATTCGGCGTCGCCCTGAAGCGCTGCGCATGCTTCTTCGAGGCTGTAGGCGCCGCTCTCCGCGGCCGGCAGCGCCGACTCCCCTGCGGCCGCTTCCGCGCGGCGGCGCTGCCACAGCAGGGCAAGCGCCGCTCCGCCGAGCAGCGATTTGTGCGGATCGACCGGAATATGCTTGCCGAGAATCCGGCTGACGAACAGGAAGCTGCGCTTCTTGTTGATCCGCGCCGCCATACGGAACAGGTCGTCGGGATGCAGGCCGAGCGGATTGGACGTCAGGCGGACGTGTACGGTCAGCCCTTCGGGCATGTTGTACACGTACGTCTCCTGCGGTTCTTCCGATTCGTTCCTAGCGAACGAGTAAGGCAGTGAAGTTTTGGTTCTCATTAAGCACCCCGTAAATTTCCGAACGGATCATGATGCGCCGTGCCCAGTTGAGATGAGGCTTGATCTCGTTCATTTTATTGTCGTATCCGCTTTTGACGACGCCGATCTCGCCGCCGCTGCTGGCCAAAATATGCGAAGCGTCGACATACTCTTCGTGCGTGACCGTATAGAGCGCCTGAACGGGGCAAATATGCGTCGGATGAATGATCGTTTTGCCGACGATGCCGTTTTCTTTGTCCAGTTCCACTTCGCGAATCAGGCCGTCGACGTATTTGTTGATGTACTGCATGCGCAGCAGAAGCCCTTCGCGTCCCGCCGACTCCTGGAACGGCGTCTCGCGCAGCTGCGGCTTCAGCACCCGTTCGCTTTTGAAATATTCCCACACCGGTCCCGAGATCACGTAGCCGCCCTGCGCCCGCCCGAACAAATTGACGATGTCCGCGACGCAGTCGCGAATGACGCCGATATCGTAGATCGTCATGTCCGGCTTGCGCCGAAGACCGAACAAGCTGGAGAAGTCGGTCGCCCCGATACGTACGTTCAATATGTATTCGCGGTGACGATCGAGCAGATTTTTGATCGCAAGCAGCGTCTGCTGGCGCGTCTCCGCATAGATGATCTCGGGACTTTCCAGAATTGGCATACCGTACAGTACGGGAATGCCGGCCGGCCGCTGTTGGTTGTAACGGCTCAGCAGCTCCAAATACGCTTCGCCGCTTACGGCGTCGAATTTCGGGAACACGAGCCCGGTCAGCCGGACAGCCGCCTGGCCCAACTGCTCCAAAATGTGCCGGGCCTGCTCCGGCGTACGAATGCGGATAAAGATCAGCGGGAGCGATTCGGGATCGAGGCTTCCGCCGCGGCTCCACTCGTCCAACTGCCGAATCTGGGATACCAGCAGCGATTCCGCTTCCGCCAGCTTGAGATCGCCGACGGCGTCTTCCAGGTCGATGACGACCGAGGTCAATCCCATATGCTTGCCGGAACTCAAATCCTGCGCGATCGTCGGCCGGGTCGCCGGCATGTACAGGGCTGCCCCGATCGCATGGGCCAACAGCTCTTTGTCCGATCGGTTGCAAAAAGAGGCGGGAGCCAGGTGGAACAATTTTTCCGTTTCTTCCACCGATAAATAATCGAAATAACGCATGATCTTTCCTCCCACAATATTGAGTCCATTCCATCCGCCCTGCATGCTGCGTCAAACGGATGCGGCCTGCCCCTTGGGCAAACCTCCGGCAAATTTGAAAAAACTCCGCTTATGCGGAGCAATAAGATTGACAAAGCGGATCTGCCCGCTTCCCGAACCGGCCGNGCGATAAGCAGCGGGAAGAAAATCTCCTGCGGCAGCTCGTAATCGAACACCGCCGCCGCGATCATCTTCAAGCCGATGATCGTGATCAGGATGAACGCGGCCCGCTCCAGCTCCGGGAACTTTTCAAGCAGCTTGAGGAACAGCTGCGCGACGCCGCGCATCATCAACACGCCGATCATGCCGCCGAGCAGCAGAACCCATACTTCCTGACTGACGCCGAACGCAGCCAGTACGCTGTCGATGCTGAACGCGATATCCATCAGTTCGACGGCCAGCACGGTGCGCCAGAATCCGTAATGGTTCTCCGGCGCTTCTTCCCCGGGGTCCGCTGCCGGCTTACGGCCGATCTTAGGCAAGAGCGGGACTCCGCCGACGCGGCCCCAGCGCAGTTCGAGACCGAACAGATTGCTCATCGCGATCCACAGCAGATAGACCCCGCCGACGATTTTGACCCACGTGATCTTGACGAGAAACGTCCCGACCCCGATCGCGAAAAAGCGGAACAGATAAGCGCCGATAATGCCGTAGAACAGCGCTTTTTTGCGCTGCTGCGGCGGCAGATGCCGAACCATGACGGCCAGCACCAGCGCGTTATCGGCCGAGAGCAGTCCTTCCAAAATGACGAGCGTACCGATCACGCCCCACGTTGCCGGTTCGCTCAAAAGCGCGCCGACATGCTCCCATTGAAAATAGCCGGCAAAATTGCCGAAGAAACCCTGAAAAAAATCCGCCATGATCTTTCGCTCCTTCAAGGCGGTTCAGAGGCGGCCTGCTGCGGAGACTGCGGGCATGACGATGCGGGCAGAGACCCGGAGAGCCGATCGCGTTGCACCCGTGCGATCGGCTCTCCGGTACAGGACGGAACGAACCGTCGTACTTTTCCGAACATCTTGCTCCTGCCCAGGTCAGGCAGAAGCCGTTACTTGCTTCCGGTCTGCCAGCGAAGTCCCCAGTTGTAAGCCTGGTCGAGTTCGCGGTGGCCGGAGAAATATTCGACGAGGCGTTCGATGCTGAACGTCTGGTCGCCGACGTTTGTAATCATGGCGACGGCGCACATGCCTTTGCGGCTGCCGTGCTCGTCCATACGGACGATGATGTCGGGACCGCCGCCCTTGATCGTGACGACGCCGTCGGCCTGCGCCCAGTTCGCCGCGCCTTCATAGATGAACGCGTAGACGACGATGCGCTTGATGTCGCGCAGACGCGCGCCGTTGATGCGCATATTTTCGCCGCCGGCTTTGGTGCCGGTGCGATCGTCGCCGTCAAGCATCACGTAAGGTTCGTCGTTTAGCGAACCGAAAGCGCGTCCGAGCGCCTGAACGGTCCCTTTGTGGCCGTCCTTCAGCTCGAACAGGCAGCCGAGATCGAGATCGACGCCGGCCGTTTTGCCGAAGAAACCGGTGCTTTTGCGCTGGTTCCAGTTGAGATTGATCAGAATCTCGCCGATCGAATCGGTGCCTGCTTTTTTCTCCAGGCTGATCTTGTCGCCGCGCTTCGTCAGCTCGATCTTCTGCAGGCTCGGCGCCGCGGGCGGCGCCTGAGCGGGCGCGGAGCTTGCAGGCGGTGCGCTCTGCGGCTGGGCCGGTGCAGGCGCAGGTCTTGCGCCCGGAGCCGGCGGCAGTACGCGCGGCGAAGCCGCGTCCGGTCCGCCGACCGGAGGCGCGGGCGGTGTGCCGCCGCCCTGCTGCGAAGGGCGGCCGAGGTTGAGCGGCGACCGAGTGCCGCCCGGAGGCTGCGCCGGAGGTGCCGGTTGGGCCGGCGGCGCCGGCTTGGACGGCTGGGCCGAAGGCGCAGGAGGCGGTGCGGGCGGTGCCGGTGCGGGCGCCGGGGGCGCGGGAGCGGGCTCCGCCACGTCGATGCCGAAGCTGCCGCACAGCGCGGCGAGGCCGCCCGTATAGCCGCTGCCGACGGCGTTGAACTTCCATTCGCCGTTATGGCGATACAATTCGCCGACGACGATCGCCGTCTCGACGCCGGAAGTGCGGTCCAGCGTGAACCGGATCAATTCCGAGCCGCCGCGTTCGTCGACGATGCGCAGGTACACGCCGCCTACGCCGGCAAAGTTCTGCCGCCGCTGCTCGCCTTCGTACAGCGTAAGCGAAAAAGCGATCCGTTCGTAAGCCGCCGGAACGGAACCGAGCGAGATCGACACCTGTTCGTTGTCGGTGAGGCCCGCATAAGCGCTGCGGCTTCCGGTCTGAAGCTGCATGGCGCCGCCGGCACCGGCAGGATTGCCGTAGAAGATCAGGTCTTCGTCGGCCGTCGCTTTGGAACCCGGGCCAAGCAGAAACGCCGAGAAGTCGAGATCGACTCCCGGCGAAGCCTGCCAGCCCATTCCGACGACGATCCGGTCGAGACCGGGATTGCTTTTGGTCAGGTCGGCTTTTTGCCCCCTGATAATCGTGGTCGTCACAGGAAATTCCGCCTTTCGGTTAAGTTGCGGATCGGATTATTGCGCGTCGAGACCGTAGTTTTTGCACAGCGCGGCGAGGCCGCCCGCAAAGCCGGAACCGATCGCCTGGAATTTCCAGTCGTCGCCCTGCCGGTACAGTTCGCAGATGACGACAGCCGTCTCGATAGAAAATTCTTCGCCCAGGTCGTACCGCAGCACTTCGCGGTTGTCCTGCGCGTCGACGACGCGCACGAAAGCGTTCGAGACCTGGCCAAAGTTTTGCGCGCGGGTCTCGGCATCGTGAATCGTTACCGTAATGCCCAGGCGCGTAATATTGGACGGCACGAGCGAGAAGTCGACCAGAATCTGCTCGTCGTCCCCTTCGCCTTCGCCGGTACGGTTATCGCCCGTATGCTCGACCGCGCCGTTTGGCGTTTTGGGATTGTTGTAGAAGACGAAATCCTCGATGCCTTTGGCGCGTCCGTCTTCGTGCAGCAGGAACACCGAAGCGTCCAGATCGTAATCCGCGCCGCTGCTATATTTGTTCGTATCCCAGCCGAGGCCGATCATGACCTTTTTGAGGCCCGGATTCGTTTTGGTCAGATCAATGCGTTGTCCTTTTGAAAGGCTGATGGTCATTGAAAATTCCTCCTTTTATTGGTCGCGAGCATTCCGACAAGTTCGCGAGTACGGCCGAAGGCCGTCCATGGAGCAGACGGCCTTCGGGGTGAAGCGGGATGGTGCGACGTATGCGTGAAAAGGATTAGGATACGGCCAGACCGAAGTCGCGTACCAGACCTTCGAGTCCGTCCTGGTAACCGCTGCCCACGGCGCTGAATTTCCATTCGCCGGCGTTGCGGTACAGTTCGGCTACGACGATCGCCGTTTCCACGGAGAAATCTTCGCCCAGATCGTAGCGGATCAGTTCTTCGTTCGTTTCTTCGTTGACGATACGCACGAAGGCGTTCGACACTTGACCGAAGTTTTGCGAACGGCCCGCGCCGTCGTGGATCGTGATGCAGAACGAGACTTTTTCGACTTCGGCAGGCACGGTCGCGAGTTCAACCGTCAGCTGCTCGTCGTCGCCGTCGCCCGCGCCCGTACGGTTGTCGCCCGTGTGCACGACCGCGCCGTTGGCGTTTTTCGGGTTGTTGTAGAAGATGAAGTCCGTGTCGGCCGTGACTTTTCCGTTCGCTCCGAGCAGGAATGCCGAAGCGTCAAGGTCGAAGTCCGCGCCGCCGTCATATTTGTTCGTGTCCCAACCGAGACCGATAAGTACTTTTTTGAGACCCGGGTTTGTTTTCGTCAGATCGACTTTTTGACCTTTTTGCAAGCTGATTGCCATGAATGATTCCTTCTTTCGTATAGGAGTGGGTATAACTCGAACTCAAAATTCGGATATTCCGGTCTGGCTATTCTTGCGATTTAGCTGTAGCGGCGAGCCAGCAGGTCGATATGCGGAGCCTGAGCGCCTTCGCCGACGGCGCTGAATTTCCATTCGCCGCCGTGACGGTAGATCTCGCCGACGAGCAGCGCGGTCATGCCGGAGTAGTCGTCCGTCAGGTTGAAGCGGATCAGTTCGCGACCGCTGCCCGACTCGAATACGCGGATGAACGCGGAGCGGATCATGCCGAAATGCTGTTTGCGTGCTTCGCAATCGTAGATGTTCACGACGGCGAGCAGGCGGTGCACGTCGGCCGGAACCGCGGACAGATCGATATGGATCTGCTCGTCGTCTCCGTCGCCCGCACCGGTCAGGTTATCTCCGCCGTGTACGACGGAACCGTTCGGGCTTTGCAGGTTGTGGAAACAGACGACGTTCTTGCCCTGCGACAGTTTGCCTTGTTCGCTCAGCAGCAGTACCGATGCGTCGCAATCGATATTGGCCGCTTTCTTCTTCATCCCGAATAGGCCGCGGCTTTCGGATTCGGCCGGGTCCCAGCCGAGTCCGACCGTGATCTTGGACAGGCCGGCGTTCCCTTTCGTCAGATCGACTTTCTGACCTTTTACCAAAGAAATTGTCATTGCGGTTCATAGACCTCCAATTGGAATGGTATGGTTGCTGTCGCCTACTTGAATTATACCTGTTCGCCCGGGTACAAAACAACTTTGCGGCGATCGCGCGATCTTGCCCCGTTCAGCTCCCGGCAACGATGCCCGGCTGCACGCTTTATGTATACGCCGCGAACATGTACCCGGTTTCAACGTTTTCGAAATCAATGTGTGCACAGGCGGCGCGAACCGAACAAACCGCTCCGGTCCGTGCCGCCGAATTCCTTACAGGCCGAACTCGCCCGGGCTGAGGTTCAGCACGTTGCAGATGTCGCGCACCGCCGATTTTTCCAGTTCGTCGAAGTCGCCGTCGGCCGCGCCGATCGCGCAGCATACGCCCACGATGACCCGTCCCACTTCCGGTTTCGATTTGAACTTGGCGATCGTGCGCAGCGCTTCCTGCTTGCCGACCATCACGTCGAATTCCATATTGCCCGCAAAATGGTTGAACCGGTCGATGACTTCGCTCATGTTGAACACTTTGAGCTGGTCGTTGCGTCCGATGTAACCGGCCATCTTTTGTTTCTCCTCCGCGTCGACCTTGCCGTCTGCGACCGATACGATCGCGCAGCCCGCTACGATCGCGTCCATCAGGTCTTTATTTTTGAAGCGGCCTACCTGGTCCTGCAGCCCTGTCTTGGTCTTGTTGAGCCAACTTTGAAAAGAACTCATCTTAAGCGCCTCCAATGGGTATGAAATGGGTGAAGCTTGCTTCGAAGATCGGTCTCTAAGATGTAAGTAACCATTCGCAGTCCCAGTATAACTCATTTAATGAGCGATTTCTTCTTTGCCTCCGCGAGCCAGTCCGGAAATTCGCCGAGCAGCCGGTCGTACAGCTCCTCGTCGGAAATCTTTTTCAGGTCGTTCACCTGGAAAAAATTCGCGTTGTCGATCAGGCGCCCGTCCAGATCGTCGAGCCGTTTGAGGAACTCGAAGTTCTCGCGGCCGACGCCGACGAACTGCCAGAAAATGCCCAGATGCGACGTCTGCCGCACGATCTCGGCTGCGCGCTCCCCGTCGAAGCAGTTGCCGTCGGTGACGAAAATGACGTATACCGGCTGTGCTTCGGGCGGCGGCGCTTTTACCGTCACTTTGCCGCGGCCCAGTCCGAACAGTCCTTTTTTGACGCCGATCGCGCCCGGAAAATATTCGTCGGCGATCCGCTGCATGACGCCCGCGTAATTCGTCCCGTTTTCCAGCGGATAGTTCGGCCGGATCTCCCGGCTGACGAATTCGTAAAAGTTTTCTTTGCGGATTTCGCCGACGGAATAATCTTTGACCCCGAACAGGAACACGTCCGCGGCTCCGTTGTCGTCGAAATTCATGCCGAGTCCGAGCGTGCGCTCGCACACCGACTGCACGATGCCGTTCGTGAACAGTCCCGTCATCGAGCCGGAGATATCGAGCGACAGCGCGACGCGCGCCCGCTGGCCGCCCAGTCCTTTTTTGTCCAGCGAAATAACGGCCGTTTTGGCCAGGCTGATCAGGTTCTCCTCGGCTTTTTTGCGCAAATCGATAGTCATGGCTGCAGCCTCCTCTTTCCCGCCTGCGGCAGGAAGACGTTTTGTCCACTGTACCATCGGAACGCTTTTCCCGAAAGGCGTCTATCGCCTTTCGATACGGTCCGGGGTCGAATCCGAAGTTGAATCCAGATCCGCGAAATGGCGCCGCACGAAGAGTCCGATCGCGAACGCAAGCAGCGACATGCCTCCGGCATACAGGTACAAATTCACGATGCCGACCGACTCCGCCAGCTTGGCCATGCCGAGCAGCGAAGCGCAGAAGATCAGATTGAGCACCGTCGCCTGGGCGGACAGCACTTTGGGCAGCTCGTCGTCGCTTGCGCTCTGCTGGATCAGCGTGCGCCGCGAGACCATCGACAGTTCGGCGAACGGTCCCATGATCAGCACGAGCAGCAGCGCGGCGGCGGGCGAAGTCGTCACGGCGTAGACGAGCGTGATCGCCGCATACCCGAAAATGCCCGCCAGCATGGAATCGAACAGCCGGCGCTGCAATTTGCGCACCAGCGCGACGACGAGCAGACCGCCCAGCACCGCTCCGGCGAAATACGAGGCGTTGATGAATCCCCACCATTCTTCGCCCTGTCCGAGCGCTTCCTGCACGAACAGCAGCGTGAACGCGCCGACCCAGACCGATCCGCCGAGCATGTCGATCGAATCGATCAGCGTCAAGCCGCGCAGCCGCGGGCTTCGCCCGATCAGCTTCCACCCTTCGAGCAGCGCTTCGCGGCGCGTCTGCGGTGCGGCCGGCCTCCCCCCGCCGCCCGGCTCCGTATCCGCCGCCTGCCCCCGGTTCGCGGCGGGTTCGCGGATCAGCGCCGTGAACAACATCGCGGCCGCGTACAGCACCCCGGCCAGCAGCAGCGTGCGGGACGTGCCCGCGAAAGCGACGAGCACGCCGCTCACGCCCCAGCCGGCAAACTGGACCGTCTGATCGCTGACCGAGATCAGGCCGTTGGCGCGCATGAGCCAGTCTTTGCCGACGAGCCGCGGCACGAGCGCGTTGCGCACAGGCGTCGTCCAGCCGTCGAGAAACGACATGGCGAACACGAGCGCGAAGATCGCGGCGAGCGACGCCGACGTCCCGGCCGCGTGCAAATACAGCGCCAGCGCGGCGAACAGCGCAAACTGCCCGCCCTGCGACAGCAGCATCAGGCGCGGCAGGCGGAATTTGCGCAGCAGCAGCGGAGCGAGAAATCCGCTTATGATTTGCGAGCATATACGAAAAAACGGCACGAGAATCGTCGACACGACCGATTCCGTACCTTGCAGCACCAGGACGGTCAGCGCCGTCACGTATAAAATGTCGGCTGCGTTCGACATCGTCTGGGACGACCACAGCCAATAGAAAGAACGTCTGTTGTAAAAATTTCTGCTCATCGCGCACTCTCCTCCTGCGGCTGCTGACACTTCGTTACGAAGTCAGCCGGACGTACAGCCGCGCTCCGTATTCGATCAGCCGGATGCCGAATACGCCGGCGAACAGGATCGCCGTGATCCAGATCCCGATCCGTTCGATCCGCTGGCCGGACTTCTTGCCGGTCGTCATGATCGCGAAGCGCAGCTTCCATTTGAACGGCGGCAACGGGCGTATCCCGTTCTTGCTTAGCGAGTCGCAGATCAGGTGCAGCGCGTAGCCCAGGCCGCCGGCGAGCCAGATCGAAGGGCCGTGCGAGCCGGTAAGTCCGTACAGCAGCAGCGTCCAGGCTCCCAGCGCGTACAGCGTATGCGTGATGCCCCGATGGGGAGCGAGCGAGAACACGATCAGCAGGATGCCGCCCATCCGGTTCCACGGCGCATAGCGCTCGCCGAGCACGATGACGGCCAGCCCGATCAGCACGAACGCGCCTTTGCGCAGCGCCTGCTCGGGCAGGAACATGGCGACGACCGCGACGGCGGCCAGCACGCTGTTCCACGGCTGTTCGACCGGCGCGTAGAACAGCAGCGCGGCCGCGATCAGCAGCATCGCCGATTGCAGCACGCGCAGCAGCCGGTCGGGCAGCGCCCGCGTCACGAGCAGCGAGTTCGGATGGTCGATATCCGGCAGCAGCGAGCTGATCCCCGCGATTGCGACCGCTCCGACGGTGACCGGAGCGCCGGTCAGGGCCAGCAGGGACAGCGATACGCCGGTCCCGATAATAAAGTGAGCTTTTCCCATCATGGTCTTCGTTGTCCTTTCGTGCGAAACCGAGTCTGTCAGACGTTCGATCTTCCTTGTTCCCACCCGTCTTCGGCTATGACCTTTTGGCAAAGCTTGAGTCGGATTTTGCTGCTCCAATCATACCATAGCCCCTCCGTACTCTCAATACGAACACCGCGATTTTGCGAACAAATATTCGTGCTCTCGCGATGACAAAATTGTTCACGAATGTATCGCGCGAATGGTATCTATGATATAATGAACCACGCCGCGGCGGCCTGCCTGCCCGGTAACCTATTGCCAACAGTTGCTTATACGAAAAGAATCCGCGCCGATCCGACCCATGGCGCGGGAGAGGTTCGAGAACTCCCTCTATAAAAAACTATCGCCGCCCCGCCGTTTGCGAGGCTTCTTTTGGCGTGCTCCTTGCGAGCCTACTCCGAAAGAAGCGCGGGAGCGCACGGATGAATGTCCGTGCGTGCGGCGCCGAGTACCGCCCATGTCGGAGATCAGACGCCGACCTGCGGCCGGACCTGTTTTTTTACGGCAAGTTCCTGAACCTCTTTCCTGTCCATCCCAGATGAAGAAAGAGGTTTTTTGCATGCTTAAAAATGAAAAAGCGGTCGTCGTGTTCAGCGGCGGCCAGGACAGCACGACGTGCCTGTTCTGGGCTCTGCGGACGTTCGCGGAAGTCCAGGCGGTCACGTTCGATTACGGCCAGCGCCACAAGCTGGAGATCGACTGCGCGCGGGAGATTGCCGCGGAGCTTGGCGTCAAGCACACCGTGCTCGACATGAGCCTGCTGAACCAGTTGGCTCCGAACGCGCTGACCCGCGACGATATCGACATTACGCATGAAGAAGGCGAACTGCCGAGCACGTTCGTCGAAGGCCGCAACCTGCTGTTTCTCAGCTTCGCGGCGATTCTCGCCAAAACGTCCGGCGCGCGCCATATCGTGACGGGCGTCTGCGAGACGGACTTCAGCGGCTACCCGGACTGCCGGGACACGTTCGTCAAGTCGCTGGACGTCACCTTGAACCTGGCGATGGATTATCCGTTCGTCATCCATACGCCGCTCATGTGGCTCGACAAAGCCGAGACGTGGGCGCTGGCCGACCAACTGGACGCGTTCGACTTCGTGCGCGAACGTACGCTGACTTGTTATAACGGCGTCATCGGCGACGGCTGCGGCGAATGCCCGGCCTGTCAGCTGCGCCGCGCCGGTCTCGACAAATACGTCGGGGAACGGCAGGCGACGGTATGAGCGAACGCGAACAACACCGGCGCAGTCCGGGCCCTTACCAGATCGTGGAGCGGCTTCAGGT
The DNA here is from genome assembly GCF_008634075.2 of Saccharibacillus sp. WB 17. Lineage (NCBI taxonomy): Bacteria > Bacillati > Bacillota > Bacilli > Caryophanales > Paenibacillaceae > Saccharibacillus > Saccharibacillus sp. WB 17. Next base: position 170,662 of record NZ_VPFK02000014.1, read on the forward strand.
GTTCGGCGAAGACATCTCCGGCGAGCAGCTGCGCTACCACCGCAAGCGCGTGCTGGTGAGCAAATCGTTTACTTTCGACGCCGCCCATCATCTGCACGATTACGAAGGCAAATGCAAAAACCTGCACGGCCACACGTACGAAGTCGTATTCGGCCTCTCGGCGATTCCGTCCGCCAATGGCATCGCGGTCGATTTCGGCGAGATCAAGCAGATCTGGAAAGAAGAGATCGAGACGTATCTGGATCACCGCTACCTGAACGAGACGCTGCCGCTTATGAACACGACGGCGGAGAATATGGTCGTCTGGATCTACGAGCAGATGGAAGACGCTCTCGCTTCGGAACGTTATGCGCACCTCGAAGCCCGCACCGAATTCGTCCGCTTGTTCGAAACGCCGACGTCCTACGCGGAAGCCCGACGGGAGTGGATGGAACGATGAACGTCTCCGCCTCCTCCCGCCCGATTCCCGTCCTCGAAGTGTTCGGTCCGACCATTCAGGGCGAAGGCATGTCGATCGGCCGCAAAACGATGTTCGTCCGCACGGCCGGCTGCGATTACCGCTGCTCGTGGTGCGATTCCAAATTCACGTGGGACGGCAGCGCCAAAGACCAGATCCGCATGCTCTCGCCGGAGCAGATCGTCGAAGAACTGCTTGATCTCGGCGGCGACACCTTCGATCACGTGACGATCTCCGGCGGCAATCCGCTGCTGCTGCCGCAAATTGCCTACCTGATCCAGGAGCTGCACGGACGCGGCATCCGGACCGCCGTCGAAACGCAAGGTTCGCGCTGGCAGGACTGGCTCGTGCGGATCGACGAAGTGACGCTATCGCCCAAGCCGCCGAGCTCGGGTATGGAGACCGATTTCGACGTGCTGGACGATATCGTAGCCCGGCTGCGCGAAGCTTCCGGCCGGCGCGAACTGTGTCTCAAGATCGTCATTTTCGACGAAGAAGATCTGACGTACGCCCGCTTCGTGCACAAACGCTACCCGGACGTGCCGTTCATTTTGCAGACCGGCAACCCCCAAGTCGCCGGCGAAGTGCAGGATCACGTCTCTTCGCTGCTGCAGCGTTACGAATGGCTGATCGGACGATTGTCCGACCTGCCGGACCTTAGAGACGCCCGGGCGCTGCCGCAGCTGCACACGCTCGTCTGGGGCAACAAACGCGGCGTGTAAGGTACGCAGCCGCCTTATTTACGCTTTATTTTACACGCTCTATTTTACAACCAAAGGAGAATTTCCATGAGCCATTCCCGCCAAGACGGTCTTGAAGATTTGACGCTGCTGGGCAACCAGGGCACAACCTATACGTTCGAATACGATCCCGGCATTCTGGAGTCGTTCGACAACAAGCACGAGTACCGCGATTATTTCGTCAAATTCAACTGCCCGGAGTTCACGAGTCTGTGCCCGATCACCGGCCAGCCGGATTTTGCCACGATCTATATCAGCTACATTCCGGACGTCAAAATGGTCGAAAGCAAGTCGCTCAAATTGTACCTGTTCAGCTTCCGCAACCACGGCGACTTCCACGAAGACTGCATGAACATCATCATGAACGACCTGATCAAGCTGATGGACCCGCGCTATATCGAAGTCTGGGGCAAGTTCACGCCGCGCGGCGGCATCTCGATCGATCCGTACACGAACTACGGCAAGCCGGGCACCAAATACGAAGAAATGGCGTGGAACCGCCTGACGAACCACGACCTGTATCCGGAAAAAGTGGACAACCGCTAAGCACCTCCGCGGACTTCCCGGCCGGAAGATTCGCTGCGGATTAGTGACGGCGCGGCTTCTATGGGTATAATAGGTAAGGAAAGCGCCGTTCGCTTCCGCTCCCCGCGGTGCGGAGAACGCGCGGCACTTATACTTCGAACCCACTAGGAGGCTGAATCAAGATGGCTTTGACATTCACGGACATGGTTACCCAGGCCCGAAACAACGTACCCGCCGTTACTTCCCAGGAAGCTCGCGAGAAAATCAACGCAAACCCGAACACGTTCATCATCGACGTGCAGGACGCGACGGATGCGGGCGCATGCGGACTGATCCCGAGCAGCGCGAACATTTCGCTCGGCATGCTGCCGATCCGCGCCGATCTCGGCGTTCCGGCCGAACTGCGCGACGAGCGCCTGAGCGACCGCAACCGCCCGATCCTCGTGACGTGCGGCGCCGGCGGCCAAGCGGCTCTGGGCGCTTACGCGCTCAAAATGATGGGCTTCACCGACGTCGCGTTTATCGACGGCGGAACGGCGGCTTGGAAACAGGCCGGGTTTGAGGTAGAGGAAGCGTAAAAGAGCGCTTCGAATGATGGGTAAGGTAGAAAGATCAAGGCTCCGGCGCAAATGCCGGAGCCTTTTTTGGGGATTTATTCGGGATTGGGCGTGGCTGGAACCTAACTGGGCGAGTTGAACTGTCATTCCGGGCCAGTCTGCGTGAAAATTTCGTCTGTTTGCCCTTTGCTTAATAAAATAACGGCGTGAGGGCAGTTATTTCCTCTGTTTGTCTACGCTGTGAAGAATAACTGCGTAGAAGCAGTTATTTCCTCCTCTACATAGCCAATGTTCCTTTTTTTCGCAAAATAAATGCTTCTGCGCAGCTATTTGTGATTTTGGCGTTTTTTTCTCAAAAATAAGTGCTCTCAGGACATTAATCCGGCTTTGGTTCGATGGGAGGCTGCGGAAGATCGTAGGATGGGATTCGAGAAGTTCGCGTCCGCGTTTTGCGTTGCTTTTAGTTAGATTGGCTGGCTTTGTTGGATTGAATGACCTTGGTTGGAGTGGCTGGCTTGATCGAGTTGAGTTGAGTGACTTGGGTCGAACTGGGTAGGCGGAGGCAGACGGGAGCCTGTTTTTATCATTTTTCGCCTGCAATAAAAAAACCTGTTTTCGGATCAAGTCCGAAAACAGGTTTTCCCTCTTCCCTCTTCCCTTTCTGCTGGCCTATGTCTCGCCACTCTCAAACTCAGGCTCAACATCAAGCTCAGGCTCCGCTCAGTCCAACTCCGCGCCGTTCGTCGCGATCACGTTTTTGTACCAGTCGAAGCTTTTTTTTCTGGAGCGGTTCAAGGTGCCGCCTCCTTCGTCGTCCTGGTCCACGTAGATGAGGCCGTAGCGTTTGGACATTTCGGACGTGGAGGCGCTGACGATGTCGATCACGCCCCAGACGGTGTAGCCCATCACGTCGACGCCGTCGATTACGGCTTCGCCGATCTGCCGAATATGCTGGCGCATATAGTCGATCCGGTAATCGTCGTGGATCGAGCCGTCGGCTTCCGGATGGTCTTTGGCGCCGAGCCCGTTCTCCACGATGAACAGCGGGACCTGGTAGCGGTCGTACATATCCTTGAGCGCCGTGCGCAGGCCGACGGGATCGAGATGCCAGCCCCATTGGGTCACGGGCAGGTTCGGGTTCTTGATCGTGCTGTACAGATTGCCGCCGGTGACGCCGTATCGGCTCGGATCGGCCGCCGCCACAAGGGACGTGTAATAGCTGAACGAGATAAAGTCGACGGTGTGCTGGCGCAGAATCTCTTCGTCGCCGCGCTCCATGACCAGGTTGATGTTATTTTCCGCAAAATAACGCTTGGCGATCGGCGGGTAGGCGCCGCGCACCTGAACGTCCGTGTGCAGCAGATTGAGCTGGTTCTCGAACTGCGCCGCCAGCACGTCTTCGGGACTGCTCGTCGCCGGGTAATGGATCATCCGCGCCAGCATGCAGCCTACCTGCACGTTCGGATCGATCGCGCGCGCTGCTTTGGTAGCAAGGGCGCTCGCGATGAATTGATGGTGCACCGCCTGATACGAAGCTTCCTGCGGACGGCTCTCCCGATCCATGATCAGTCCGCCTCCGGTGTACGGCTCGATGATCGTCGTATTGATCTCGTTGAACGTCAGCCAATATTTCACTTTGCCCGCGTAGCGCGTGAGCAGCGTCTCGGCGTAACGGACGAACAGGTCGATCACTTTGCGGTTTTTCCAGCCTCCGTATTCCAGCGCCAGATGGATCGGCATGTCGTAATGCGACATCGTGACGAGCGGTTCGATACCGTATTTGTTCAGTTCGTCGAAGACCGAATCGTAGTAGCGCAGTCCCGCTTCGTTCGGCTGCATCTCGTCGCCATTCGGGAAAATGCGGCTCCACGAGATCGACATGCGGAACGTTTTGAAGCCCAGTTCGGCGAACAGCGCGATGTCTTCTTTGTAGCGGCTGTAAAAATCGATACCGTAGCGCTTCGGGTACCCTTTGGCGCTTGCGTGAGCCATCGCCCGGGCGATCTTCTCGCTGGAAGGGCTCATCTGGGAACTGAGGTCGGTATAGTCTTTTTTGTTGACGTAAGGCACCATGTCCGACGTGGACAATCCTCTGCCGTCCGCGTCATAGCCGCCTTCCGCCTGGCTTGCGGCGATGGCGCCGCCCCACAGGAAGCCTGCCGGGAAAATCGTTTCGTTCGTCATGGAATCGCGCTCCTTTGCGAAATGGAATGGTGATGCGTTAGATCTTCACCTGCAGCGACGGCTGCAGAATCGAGACTTCGCCGTGCTCCAGCGCTTCCACCGAAGCGTAATCGGCGGTATTCGTCACGACCATGGCGGTCGTCGTATCGTATTGTTCCGCGATGCGCGCCAGATCGAATGTCAGCAGCGGATCGCCGGCCCGGACTCTCGTGCCCGCCTGCACCCGCGCTTCGAAATATTGGCCGCGCAGCTTGACCGTATTGATGCCGACATGGATCAGCAGCTCGGCACCGGAATCGCTATGGATCACGATGGCGTGCTTCGTCTTGAAGACGTTCATGACCGTTCCGTCGACCGGCGAAGCCAGCAGTCCTTCGGACGGCACGAAGGCGATGCCTTTGCCCATCAGTTCGTCCCCGAACGTCGGGTCGTCCACTTCGGTCAGCGCGATGGCGCGTCCGTTCATCGGGGAGCAGATCGTCTCGTCGGAAGCCGGAATCTTGACCGGCTCCTCGGCGACGGCCGCCGCGGAGTGAGGCGCCGCAGCGGTTGCAGGCGTCGCAGGCGTCGTCGAAGCGGGAACGGCTGCCCGGGCCGCCGCCGCAGGCTGCGCCTGTTGACCGCCGCCGAATTGGGTCGCGTCCGGTACGGGCACGTCTTCCTTGATGCCGAGCACCAGCGAGACGGCCGTCGCCACGACGAAAGCGATCGCCATGCTCGCCACGGCATAGCCGAACGTCGGCCCGATCATGGCCGGAAGCCCCGGCAGTCCGCCGTTACCCGCCAGTACGTAGGCGTTGACGCCGAATCCCATGCCGAACGCGCCGCCTGCGGCGCTGCCGATCATGCCGGCGACGAACGGCTTCTTGTACGTCATGTTGACGCCGTACATCGCCGGTTCCGTCACGCCCATCAGGGCGGTGAAGCTGGTCGACAAGGCGACGGATTTGAGCTTCTTGTCTCTCGCCCGGAAAAACACGCCGAAAGTCGCGCCCGCCTGCCCCATATTCGAGATATAAGTCAGCGGCAGGAATTTATCGAAGCCGACCGTGGCCAGATTGCTCAGAATGACCGGCACGATCGCGTAGTGCATACCCGTCATGACGATCAGCGGCATCGCGCCGCCGAGAATGATGCCGGCGAACAAGCCGCCTTCCGTCAGCAGCCAGTTGATGCCGCCGGACAAGCCGCTGCCGATGATCGTGCCCAGCGGTCCGATCGCGATCAGCGTAACCGGCACGACGACGATCAGCGTGATAAGCGGCACGAACAGCAGTTTGACCGCGGACGGCATAATCTTGTCGACCCACTTCTCCACGTAGGACATCAACCAGATGGCCAGCAGGATCGGAATGACGGTCGACGAATACGTGACGGCCGTAACCGGCAGCCCGAGGAACGAGACCGGATTGCCGGACGAGAGCAGCGCGCCCATGTCCGGGTACAGCAGCGCGGCGACGACGGCTATGCCGACGTACGGATTGGCGCCGAACTTGCGCGAAGCGCTGACGGCGATCAGGACGGGCAGGAAATAGAATACGCCGTCGCCGATTGCGGAGAGGATACCGTACACGTCGGTCTCGACCGACATCCAGTTCCAGGCGACGAACAGCGCGAGGAACCCTTTGAGCAGGCCCGCACCGGCGATCGCCGGCAGGATCGGGGCGAATACGCCCGCGATGAAGTCGAACAGGCGCGAGATCGGATTTTTCGTTTTTTTCGCACCGGAACCGCTGTCCGCTTCGGCGGCAGGCGCCGCGTCCGCTTTGAACGCCGGGTATTGCCGGGCCATCGCGTCGTAGACTTTGGACACGTCGTTGCCGATGATGACCTGGTACTGGTCTCCCGCGATGTTGGTACCCATCACTTTATCGAGTTTTTTCAGTTCGGCCGCGTCGGTTTTGGTATTATCCTTGAGACTGAAGCGAAGACGCGTAACGCAGTGGTACACGGAATTGACGTTATCCGGTCCGCCAACTAATTCGACGATTTTGCGGGCCGTTTCCTGATGATTCATGCCGTTTTCCTCCATTTTGACTGGGATGTCGTTGATTTTGGCGCAAAAAAAGACCCGAACGAATAGACGGTTCCCTTCGCGGGAACGTCTGAATCATCCGGGTATTGCCTGATTGAACAGTAACAAGCCCTGCGGAAGCGCCCGCCGATCAAGGGGAGCGCCTCCGGATTTATGCCGTTTGGTTTTTCATGAGCCGCTCCAGATGCAGGGACAGATACAGCTGCTCGGAGTGGGTCATTTCGTATTGGTAATTTTTGCGGATAAAACGTTCGATCTTCCCGATGCAGGCAAACGCCTCCGGGTAGTTTTTCCTGACGATCTCGTACAGATACTCTTCGACGTCTTCGTGGCTCGAATGCGTGACGACGCGCTGGCAGAAATACTTGAGATGCGTAATGAAGCGAAAATAGTTCACGCTGTCCTCGTCGAGTTCCACGTTGTAATGGTACTTGACGATGTTCATGATCTCCTGCAGCAGCTGCATCAGATGCGTCACGTCGTTCATCGAATCGTTCACTTCCGCGTTGACGAAATGCAGCGCGATATTGCAAATCTCTTCTTTGGGAAACTCGACGCCCAGACGTTCCTTGAGAATGTCGAGCGATTCCCGAGCCACGTCGTATTCGGCTTTGTAAAAATGCTGGATTTCCCACGACAGCGGATTGCGTACGATCATGCCGTCCCGAAGCCGCTGAATCGCGAAATGGATATGGTCGGACAGCGAGACATAGATGCCGTCGCTGATCGTTTTGCCAAGCTGCATGCGCGCAAGCGTGACGATATCGTCGGTCGCCTGCAAAATATCGATCGGCACTTCCATCACAGTCGCCTTGAATTTTTCGTACAGCACTTCGTCCTGCAGCCGAAAAATTTTCTCGATCCGCTCCGGTTCCACCGAATCGCCGACTTTTGAATTGAACCCGATACCCCGGCCGAGGATCAGCAGTTCCTGATTCTTGTCGTCCACCGTGCTGACGATGTTGTTGTTGAAAATCTGTTTAATTATCACATGGACCACCCGTTTTTGAGGATTAAGTGCTTTTGTCGGGAGAAGCACCAAAAAAGGCAACACCTACAATGAAACAAGCGTACGTCTGGCTAAAAAGGACCTTCGTCCTTCCTGTACGTCTGTCGATTCATCGTGGTATTGCCCGCATTACCGGTAACAAGCCTCGCGGTTATCATAACATCGGCTGTAAGCGGAGTCAACCGCCTGAACGGACGTTCCGGCCGGCAGATCGGACGAACTTCTTCCCTGCCGCTATTGCCCGATTCCGGCGCTTCGCCTACAATGATACACATTCACCAAGTCCCAGGAGGTCTGCCATCATGCCCGTCAAGCCCGGAGCGCTCGCGGAAGGTTCCGATCCGAACCCCGCAGGCTCCGCTACCCAGATTCCCGCGCCCGAAAGCCGCCCCCGCGGCACCGTCTACGGCGTGCTGTTCGCAATCGGCCTCGTGCATCTGTTCAACGATTCGATGCAGGCGGTCATTCCCGCCATCATGCCGATCCTTCAGGATTCCATGTCGCTCAGCTACGGCCAGCTCGGCTGGATCCTGTTCGCGATCAACTTCACGGCGTCGATCATGCAGCCTGTCATCGGGCTGTTCGCCGACAAGCGGCCGACGCCGTCGCTGCTGCCGATCGCGATGGCTTCCACGCTGACCGGCATGCTGCTGCTCGCCTATGCGCCGAGCTACGCGGCCGTCATCGTCGCGGTTATCTTCGTCGGCCTCGGCTCCGCGGCGTTCCATCCGGAAGGCTCGCGCGTCTCGCATATGGCCGCCGGTTCTCGCCGCGGCCTTGCGCAGTCGATCTTCCAGGTCGGCGGCAACGCCGGGCAGTCGCTCGCTCCGCTGTTGACGCGGCTGATCTTTATCCCGCTCGGCCAGTTCGGCGCGATCTGGTTCACGGGCCTGGCCGCGCTCGGCATCGTCATTCAGCTCTTTATCGCGCGCTGGTACGGACGCACGCTCAANTCGGCAGCTACTACGCGTTCTACCTGCGCGACGTATTCGGCGTCAGTATCGCCGACGCGCAAATCTACGTCTTCCTGTTCCTCGCCGCAGGTGCCGTCGGCACGCTGCTCGGCGGTCCGCTGGCCGACCGGTTCGGCAAACGCAACGTGCTGTTCGCGTCGATGCTGCTGGCCGCCCCGCTTACGCTCGCGCTTCCGTATGCCAACCTGACGTGGACCGGCATCCTGCTGACGCTGATCGGCTTTATTCTGCTGTCGAGCTTCTCCGTGTCCGTCGTCTACGCGCAGATGCTTATTCCGGGCCGGATCGGCGCGGTATCGGGACTCGTCACCGGCCTTGCGTTCGGCATGGGTGGAATCGGCGGCCTCGTGCTCGGCAGCTGGATGGATGCGGCCGGCGTGGCCGCGGTCATGCGCTTTTGCAGCTTCCTGCCGCTGCTCGGCGTGCTCACGTTCCTGCTGCCGAGCGACCGGAAGCTGAATGCGTGGGCCAGAGAGAACGGAGCGGAAGTATAAGACTGAACGAAAAGGGAGAGCCTCCGAAGGCTCTCCCTTTTCGTTTTGCTTTTTCGTTTCTCTTTTCTCTTTTACCGAATCTGAACGTCGATGTCCCGCGAAGAATCGTACACGCCGTACGTGCCCGCGTTGATCGCAAACTCGCTGCCTTCCGGCACGTTTTTGAACACATCCATGCGGAAGCCGGTTTTGCCGGTGTCTCTATAGTAAGACTGCTTCGGATCGGGTTCGTACGTCTGACCGTCGACTTTCAACCGCGTGCCGGTCACCAGATAGAACTTGCCGCCCGTAGGCGTAGTGATCTGCAAGTCTTTGCCTTTGCGCACAATCTTATAAGCCATAACGCTCCCGTCGGGCATATTCTCCCCTGCGGCTTGGACTTTATCGCTCGGAGGCTGGATTTCGGTCCAGATGTCCGGGTAGACCCGGGCGACTAACGCATCGCGCAGCTTCAACGTGAGCGGTTCCTTGGCGAGATCCTGAAGCTGGTAGCCCCTGAAGTTGAAGTACATCGTCTCGGCGTCTGTCGTAACCCCTTCTATCGGATTATAAGGCAATCCCGGAATCGGAGCCTGCATGCCCTTCGTTTCAAACTCTCCAGCCTGCAAGATCATACGGTTATAGTACATGAACTTGCCGTCTTGAAGCACGGAAGAATCGTCCTCACGCGTGACCGGAATCCGTACTTCGAACAGAGTGACCTGCGCTTCGGCAAGGGTCATGCCCGTGCGTTCTTCCAATGCCGCCGTATCCGGGATCGGAACCGACTCGGCAGCCGCAGTGGCTGTCGAACCTTCGACCGTAAAGTCGATCGACCATTCGCCTTCCACTTTTTTGACCGTTTGAGCATAGGAATAGACGAATTGCAGGTTGTTCCGCTCTTGGGACGTAAGGCTTTTCAAATCGAACGATTGGCTTTTGGTTTCCTTTTTCCATTCGATCGAAGAAGGCTTGAGGATTTTGTCTCCGCTCTTCGCGATCAGGTAACTGCTGCTTTCATAATTTAGTCGCTTCGGATCGTAATCTTCGGGCATCGGTTCCGCTTGATTCGCTTCGTACTCCACATTGAGCTTGGCCCCGTTCAACACCCGATTGTAAGCCGTCAGCTTGACGCGCAGATCCTGATCGGGTACGACGATGTACTCTTGGCCCGCGGCGGGCGTACCGGCCAACGGCGTCTCGAAGCGTCCCGTCAAATAAAGGTCCCGCATCACGATCCGGTAGCGTTTCTTCTCTCCGGCCGCCGGCAGATTTTCGGTGATATATTCGGCGAGCTTCAGAGGATCGACTCCCGCCCGTGCATCGAAATTGCCGAAGTCGGCCGCGATCTGTTTGCCGCTGTCCAAATCCGTAATCTGCGATTCTTTGAACGAAGCGTAATCGAACTTTTGGTCTTCCAGTCCGGACAGGCTCATTTTCAGCACCATCCGTTTCTGCGCTTCCACTATCGAACTTCCGATCACTGCATTGTCCAGACTCAGCTTCACGCCGTCAACTTCGGCCGAGGCATCGACGCGCTGGCCGGCGGGATCGGCGGTAATCGCTTCCGGCTCGGCCTGCCGCTGTTCCAAATAAACGGCGGTGCCGGCGGCCGTGGCGATCACGGCGGCGGCGGAAGCGGCCAGCGTCCATTGGCGCGCGCGCGAAAAAACGGTTCGCTCCGGTACGGTCTCTGTCTGCTCGCTCCATCCCGAGCGGCGGCGCTCCACTTCCAGGCGAATCCGGCTCCACATTTCTTCGTAATTCGGGCTGCCGTCCGGCAAACTCCGCATTTTTTGCTGGATGTGCTGTTCAGTAATTTGAGACATGCCGTTCACTTCCTTTCCCCGGCGATTCCGGACTTTTTTCATACAATTTCTTGAGCATTTTCAACCCCCGATTGACTCTCGACTTCGCGGTCCCGACCGGCACGCCCAGCGCTTCGGCCGTCTCGGCCGTCGACAGGTCCGCCATGTAATACAGCAGCAGCGCTTCGCGCACTTTGGGCTTCAATTTGTTCAACAGATTCCCGAACTCGTCTGCCGTCTCGCTTTTCTCAAAAGCCTGCTCGACCGATTGCGGCGCACGCAGCGGCACGTTGATCGTGAACGCCTTTTTCTCTTTGACGTTTCCGTTCGTCCGGCGCCGCATCAGCGAATGGCATTCGTTGGCGGCGATCCGCATCAGCCACGCTTTGATATGCTCCACCTGACTTCGATCCGCCAGCATCGCTTTGACGAACACCTCCTGGCAGATATCTTCCGCGTCCGTTTGGTTCCGCAGCATGTGCAGACAGTATCGGTACACGTCTTCCCTGTAGGTTATGAATAACGTATTGTCGTCCACCATTTCTCACGTCCTTTACCCCTCTTATGTGATGGTTCCCTGTTATAGAGACTCGCGGGAATGACGAACAGTTCGCTTTTTGAAAAAAAACCAAAAAAGCCCGACCCCGCCTGCGAACAGGGCGGGGCCGGACTTGAAACACCGAAAGATTCGTACACTTGCGTCTATGCCGTTCGCGGAGCTTGCGGCGGCGTCAGGCCGGGTAAGTGCCTACTTCCGCAGCACAATTTCCATATCCCGGGATGGATCAAGCTGTCCGTACAGGCCCAAGCCCAGCTTCAGCTCGGCATCCTGTGGAACGCTGCGGTAAACGTCGACCCGGTAAGCTCCCTGTGCCCGATACGGGCTGTAGGAAGACTTCGCGTCCGGCTGCCGCACTTCGCCGTCCACGCTCAACACCGTTCCCTGCACCAGCTTCAGCGGATCGCGCGTCTCGGTCACGATCTTGAGATCGCGGCCCTGGCGCGTGTAGCGATAAGTCAGCCGGCTGCCGTCCGGCAGTTCGGCGCTCGCCTGCCGTTCTTCCGATCCGGGAGCAGCAAGCGTCGTCCAGAAATCGTCCGGCGCCTGGCGAAGCACGAAAGCCTGTTCCAGCTTGACGGACAAAGGACCCGTCGTCAGATTCTGCATGTCCACGCTAAGCGGACGGAAAAACAAAGATTCCGCGGTGCCGGCAGTCCCTGCGGCCGAAGCTTCCTCCTGCTCGACCTCTTCGAATTCGGAATCGCCGGCAAGTACGGTGCGTTTGTCGTAGAACAGCAGGCTGCCCACCTGCATCGCCCGATCCTGCGGACTTCTCTCGATCGGCAGACGGATGCCGTAGGCGCTTACGCTGGCTTCTCCGACGGTCCAGCCGGTCTGGCGGCGGATCTCCGCAGCGTTGACGGGCGTAAGCTTGACCGACCGTTCCTGCGCTTTCGATGCGTCGAGCGTAAAATCTATTTTCCAGCTGCCGGCAATTTTCCGCACCGTTTCGGCGTAACTGTAGGTCAGCGTCAGCGCCTGCCGCTCCTGCTCGCTCAGGCCGGGCAGCTCGTAATTGACGGTGAACTCGCTGCCTGCCCAGGTTCCCGACGTCGACTCGACGGTATTCGAACCGGAATTCAAGCGCAGCAGCGTACGGGTCTCGATCGACAGTGACTCGGGATACGCGGCGGAAGCATCCGCATCGGTTCCTTTCAGCTTGTATTTCAAGGTCAGCAGCCCCTGGTCTTCGTCCCATACGGAATCAACAATCTGCACGGAGACGCCATCCACGCCGGGCACCGGGTAGGTCGCGCCGGTCCGGAGCGTTCCCGGCAGCGGAACGTCATGCCGCCGAATCAGGTACAAATCGTCCATTTCGAACCGGAGACGCCGGGTGCTCGATTCGGCTGCCCATTCGTTATCGAGCATTTTGCCGGCCTGCAGATCGTGCATGCCCTGCCGCAGATCGAAGCTGGCTCCGTCCATGTCCCGGGTCTCTCCGCTGTCGAGATCGATCAACCGTCCCGAACCGAAGCCGGCGTATTCCGCCTCCGACTCGTTCAGGCCGCTCAGGCTCATCTGCAGCGCCAGCCGATCGGACGGAGCGTCAGACTCCTCTTCGGAATGTCCCACAATCGCGTTGCTGAGCGTCAGCTTCACCCCGTCCACCGCAGCCGACGCTTCCAGCGATTGGCCGGCCGGAGATCCGTACGCCTGCTCGGGCTTGTCCGGGCCCGGAGCCGGCTGCCAGAGAATTACGCCGGTCGCGACGGCTCCGGCCAGCACCGCGGAAGCGGCGGGCACGGTCCATTTGCGGCGCAAATACGGCTTTGCCGCCGGCTTCACTTCGGTCCAGCCCGATCTGCGCTTGTCGGCTTCCAGTACGATACGTCTTCGCATGCCCGCGTAATCCGGGCTGCCGTCGTCCACCTGGCGAAGTTGGCCTTCCAGATCGGACTCAATAATTCGAGGCATGATATCCACTCCTTTTTTCCGCTTGCGTATTTGACTCTTCCAGCAGCTTTCTCAAGGCTTTCAATCCGCGATTCATTCTCGATTTGACAGTGCCGAGCGGCACGTTCAGCAGTTCGGCCACGTCCGCAAGCGGCATGTCCGCCATATAGTACAGCAGCAGCGCTTCCCGGAATTTGGGCTTGACCGATTGCAGCAGCAGGCCGAATTCCGCAGACGCTTCCCGGCGTTCGTACCCGCCTTCGACCGACTGCGCAAACTGCAGCGGATCGCTTTGCAGAAAAGCCAACTGCTCCTTGTCCCGGCCCCGGCTTCTGCGCCGCACCAGCCCGTGGCACTCGTTCGCCGCGATGCGCATCAGCCACGCTTTCTCGCTGCGCACTTCGCTCCGGTCGGCCAACATCGCTTTTACGAATACTTCCTGACACGCGTCTTCCGCGTCCCCTCTGTGTTTGAGCATGTAGAGACAGTAGCGGTACACCGTCGTTTTATGCGTTTCGAACAACTCCAGGTCGTTCATGTCCCTTTTCACATCCTTATCGACTTCCGTAGGCCTCCCTGCCCATTTGATCATGAATGAGCGCGCGCTTCTTAGTAGAGGACTGACGAAGCCGCGCAGAGGTTCCCGTTTGCCGCACCGTTCTTCCCAAGCAGACGCTCCGCCGCGCAGAAGCGAAAAAGGCTGCCGGAAACGTGCCCGGCAGCCTTGCCTCTCTTTCCAATCGATTATTCGCGGATGATCACTTTCGCGTACTTGCTGTCTTCGACCGTTCCGTAAGCCTGCAAATTAAGTTCGAATCGCTTCCCTTCCGGCACGTTGCGGTAGACGTCGACCCGGTTGTACCGGCCTTCAGCGTCTTGGATCGAACTTTGCGCCGACGGCTGGGTGTCGTAGGCGTAGTCCCGGCCGTCGACCCGCAGCCGCGTGCCTTCGTACAGATTGACGTAATCCGGGACGGCGATCTCGACGAGCACGTCCTTGCCTTTCCGGTGCACCGTGTATTCGACCTGTTTGCCGTCTTCCAGCGTATCGGTCGTCGTCCGTTCTTCTGCCGTAGGCACGTCCAGCGGCACCCAGCGATCGGGATCGATATGGGCGATCCACGCCGAGCCGAAGATCGCGGTCAACGGCCTGCCGCGGAAGTCGTAGCTTTCCCGATAATCATGCGTCGTTTGGTTCAGCGTTTCGTTGCGGGCCAGGCTCTGGATGCCGAATTTAACGAATTCCGGTTCTTGTTCGCGGCCTTGCCCGACATCGGTGCCGGGGACGGGGTCCTGCGAGCCGGACAGCGTCACTTCCCCGTCCGTCAGCTGGATGCTGCCGTACTGCACGATCTGTCCGTCCCGCAGCGAACGATCGTCGGTTCCCCGATCGAGCGGGATCGCAATGCCGTACGCGTCGAGCAGCGCGTCTCCGAGCTTCCAGCCGGTCTGCTCCGTCAGGGCGGAATCGTCCTGGACCGGGACCGTTTCGGTCGGGATTTCGGCTTTGGACGGATCGAGCGTGAAATCGAGCGTCCACGGGCCTTCGACGACCCGGACCGGTTCGGCGTAAGTGAACGTCATCGTCATGTCGGACAGCTGGTCTTCGGTGAGCCCTTTGATGCTGTACGAACCTTCGACTTCCGCGACGCCTTCTCCTTCCGACCAGCTGGACCAGCCCAGTTCGCGGTCGCCGAGCTTCAGACTGACCGAGTTGCCCCGATCCATCGCCAACAGCAGATCGCTCTGCGCGTCAAGCTTCGGCACGTTTGCGTTCGGCAAATATTTGATATTCAGCAGTCCCTGCTTGTTGTCCCATTGAATATCCGTAATTTTCATCTTAAAATTCCGATCCGGCAGGACCGCATATTGTTCGCCCAGCTTGACTTTGCCTTCGATCGGCACCGTCGTGCGGCGAATCATGTAGAGGTCGGACATCTCCAGCCGGTAGCGGTGCGGTCCCGGGGCCGGATTGAACGCTCCCGTCACCCGAGCCGACGTGTTGAGCTTCCGTTCGGCTTTCCAGTCTTCGATACTGCGCACGTCGTCCGTATTGAAATCGCCCATGCTCAGTTCAAGCTTCTTGCCCGTATCGAGGTCGGTAATGGACGAACGGTCGAAGCCCGCGACCTGCACGTCTTCGTCGCCGAAGCCGAGCAGCGAGAAGTCCAGCATCATTTTGGAATCGGGCGCGGTCGTCCCGAAATCCCTCACCGTCCCCTGCACGACGTTGTTCAGCTTCAAGGTAACGCCGTCCGCTTCCGCCTGCACGCCGACGGCTTGCCCGATCGGCGTCGCCTGCGCTTCCGGATACCGGCTCTCGAAGTAGCCTTGCGAAGCCGCGGCTCCGAGCGCAATCGTCGCCGCCAGCGCGGCGCACGCCGTAGGCATCAGCCATTTTCTCCTCGGAGGGGATGGAAGCACCGGCGCGGCAACGTGCTCCTGCCAACCGGATTCCCGCTTGTCCGCTTCCAGACGAACCCGGTTCCACATCGCGTCGTAGTTCGGTTTCTCCTTGCGCAGCCCGCGCAGTTTGCGTTCCGTTTCCCGATCAGTAACTCGAAGCATGAACGTCACCTTCTTTCTCCGGCTGCGCCGGTTCCTTGTCCGCCCACTTTTTTAACGCCTTTAGCCCCCGGCTGATTCTCGATTTCGCCGTGCCGATCGGCACGTCCAGCGCTTCCGCCGTCTCGGCCACCGACAGGTCCGCCATATAGTACAGCAGCAGCGCCTGGCGCAGCTTCGGCTTCAGCAGGCGCAGCCGCTCCTCGAATTCGTCCGACGTCTCCAACTGTTCGTACGCCTGCTCCACCGACTGCGGCGAACGCAGCGGCAGATTCATCCAAAACGCGCGCTTTTCCTTGATCTGTCCGTTCGTTCTGCGCCGCACCAGCGAATGGCATTCGTTGGCGGCGATCCGCATCAGCCACGCTTTGAGGTACTCGATACCGCTTCGGTCGGCCAGCAGCGCCTTGACGAACACTTCCTGGCACACGTCTTCCGCATCCGCGCGGCTGTGCAGCATGTACAGACAATAATGGTACACGGCTTCTTTGTAGGTCTCGAATAATTCCCGGTCTTCCAATGTCGCTCACTTCCTTTGCCCCTCTGTAGTGATCACTCGCCTATATGAACTGCCAAGCGCGGCGATCGGTTCCTTTTTATGATAAAAAAGAACGCGGGACTCGCAGCGAAACCGCCGAAGCCGGGCCAACCGCGCACAAAAAAAGGACGGCCGGAGGCCGCCCTTTCTTCCATTCCTTCGAAAAATTGTACCAAATCGATTCGAGTCGATCCGCTCGCAACGTGCTGCCGCCAATGTCCGCCGGTTCGGAATTCTGCCGAACGACGGCGCTTCGGACAGACTTTACTTGCCGATCGACTCCAGGTATTCGGATACCTGGGTCGGCGTCTTCGCGAACTTGCTGTGCAGATGGGCGATTTTCTCGCCGTTCTTGAACACGAGCAGGCTCGGAATGCCGCGCACTTCGTTCGACTCCGCGATATCCTGGAATTTCTCCGCGTCCATCGCGAAAAAGTCCTTGTCCGCGTTCTTGTCCATGATGCCGCCGATGAACCGGTCCAGGTTTTTGCAATCCGGGCACCAGTTCGTGTCGAACTTGATGACGGTCAGCTTCTCGCCGCCGATCTGTTCGTTATATTGTTCCAAGCTTTCGATTCGTTCCATATCGCATTCTCCTCCCGGGTTCGGGGACGGGCCCGTCGATGCCAAGCGGTATACGTGCCGATGACGTCAGGCGAAGTTTGCGCGCCGCGGCCGCCGTTCAAGCGTTCCCGCTCAATAAGGGTCCGAGTACGAATCGCCCGAGCCCGGACGGATTCGCCGTTTGGCGGCCTGCAGCGTACGTTCCATCTCCTGCACGGCTTCTTCCACGATGCGGCGGTCGACCAGATAATCCTGCACTTTCGCTTTTTCCGTCAGGCGCGCGATCTCGGCATCTTTCTTCTCCAGATCGTAGCCCTGGCGGCGCTGAAGCGCATTGTACTTGTCCAACAGGTCCGAGATGACCTGATAGAACCGCTCGTAATCGAGAATGATGTCGTCCAGAAAAGCGTCGACGTCTTCTTTGGTATACCCGCGCATTTTGACGGGAAAATCTTTCTCATGAATTTGCAAGGCGTCAAGCTTGATGCCGAGCTGTTTGAACAGACGTTTCTGCTCTTCGAGCTGGCGTCGATACTGCTCCTCCATGCCCATCCCTCCTCCGTTTAATGTATCATAATTCAAGCCGAAAATGATCGATTTTTAAATAAAAGGTTTTGCAAAACCGAAATTTAAATGTTCCACTGTCCGGCCCGGAAGACCGGTTCGATGCTGCCGTCCTGCCGCTCGCCGTCGATATCCAGTTGATCCGAACCGACCATGAAATCGACGTGGGTCAGGCTCGTATTGCCGCCGCGCGCCAGCAGTTCGTTCTGCGACAAAGCCGTGCCGCCCTGCATATTGACCGGGTAGCAGCTGCCGAGCGCGAAATGGCACGATGCGTTCTCGTCGATCCCCGTATTGTAAAAGACCCGGTTCAGCCGGGAAATCGGCGAATCATACGGCACGAGCGCCACTTCGCCGAGATATTTCGCGCCTTCGTCCGTATCCAGCAGCGATTCCAGATGCTCGCGTCCGCTCTCCGCGTCGTATTCGACGACCCGTCCGTTCTCGAACGTCAGCGACAGTCGTTCGACCAGGCGTCCGTTCAGGTTAAGCGGCATCGTCGACGTGACTTTGCCGTTCACGCCGGTGCGGTTCGGCATCGTGTACACTTCTTCCGTCGGCATGTTCGCCACGAAGTAGACACCTGCACGGTTCGTATCCCCGCCGCCCAACCAGACGTGGTTCGGTGCCAGTTCGACCGTGAGATCGGTGCCCGGCGCCCGGTAATGCAAACTTTTGTAATTTTTATCGTTGAGCTTCTCCTGCATGACTTTGAGCGTCTCGATATGGCGGCGCCAATTGTCGACCGCGTCGCCTTCGCCGACCCGGTTCATCTGGAAAATCGTCTCCCACATCGCGTCCACGCGCTGCTCTTCGGGCAGATCGCCGAACACTTTGTTCGCCCATGCGCGGGTAGGCGCCTTGATCAGGCACCAGGCGAGCTGGTTCGAGCGCACGTAGTGCTGATAGCCCCTGCGCGCCGCCGCAGCCGCTTTGGTCGCCCGCGCCACCCGCGAAGAGTCGATGCCGCGGTACAGCTCGGGGTCCGGCACCTTGATATGCATGACCGCGCCGCCGTCTTCGGCCAGCTTCTCCAGCGCTTCCGCCTTGAACGCCGGGTAGTAATCGAACGTGTCTTCCGACGCGTGTTCGTACCGCAGCCGCGTCGTCGCTTCGTCTTCCCATTCGACCTCGACGTATTTGGCGCCCGCTTCATACGCTTTGCGGACGACCAGCCGCGCGAACTCCGCCGCCTCGATCGGCGATTGGAGATGCAGCACCTGGCCTTTCTGGATGTTGACCCCTACCTTTACGACCAATTCTGCATATTGTTCCAGCTTTTCTCCAAACAAATCCATTTCTCTTTTGCCCCCTGATGAGCGTTTTTATGTATAAGCCAAAACCGATAATTTGATATCTCTACTTATCATAGTCAAAGATTTCGCAAAAATCCACAAAGCCGCTTTCGATCGCAAGTTTAATCGCAGCCGAAAGTTTCTTATAAAATCCGATCCCGGAACGTTCCTGCCGAGATCGAGAGGTTTGCCGCGCGCGATTCCAATCGAATTTGGTTGGTGGAACATAAGAAAAAGACCGAAGGCCTGTAAATAGCCGTCGATCTTCTTCCGACTCTACCGAGTTCGAAAAATCCGTAATTTTTGGCATGCGCCTAGGAATGGCGAAACGGATGCAAGGCCGATCGGTCAAATGGCCTTCCTTTGGATCACGGCTTTTTACTTTCAAGAGCAATAATCGGATTCGTCTCGAAAACCGTGTAATCTTGGGTTTGCAATTTCTCGATCGTTTCCAGATCCATTAACCCTAACATTTTGAGTTCCAGGTTATCGACGGAAGACGGATAGGTTCGTCTTTGCAGCGTACCGAATCTTTTTTTATTGTATATACGGTTAATATAAAGCGCGATGTAAAACAGCGAGAAAATACCCATAGCCAAAATCACCAGGTTGCGCACATCTTGATCCATCGTGTGAAAAGAAGCATGCAGCACTTTTGTAAGGCCGTTGTCCCATCCCAAAGTAGCGGATAAGAAAAACAAGAACACAGCCAGCCCATATATCCAAAAAGCCAACGAAAAAACGAAATCGACGCAAGCGCGAAACCAGGAACGGTTGCCTACGATCAGGAAGCTTTCTTCTTCATGCCGCGGTCCGGACTGTTCCATACAGCGTAACCTCCTCTCAGGCGAGACGAAATAGCCCGAGGGACTGCGGCCATAACGACGAACGTATTAACCATCCAATAAATGGCCGGGTACCAGGCTGCCCAGAAATAATATTTCAATACGCGGTTATAATTAGAGTCGATCACAAGCGCGATAAATAACTGAACTAGGCTGATGAGTACGAGCGTAAACGAAGTGAGCGTAAACCAGAGGAGCCGGTCTTGGATCGTATCGGCCGTAAACAGCAGCAGCAATGTGACAAAAAGCCAGCTGAATGCCCACAAAATACTGATCCATTGTTCGAGGTAAATCAGCCACATTCTGCGCTGCTTCCAGCTGAACAGAATTTTCCAGTGACGGAGAATGACTTCTTGGCCGCCCTGCGCCCACCGAACGCGCTGTTTCCAAATACCCGACAAGGTTTCGGGTACCAGCATCCAACAAATGGCCTGCGGTTCATAACGAACGTCCCAGAAGCGCTTTTGGAGCTTCCAACTGACCGCTATGTCTTCGGTAATCATATCGCGATCCCATAAGCCGACGTCCACAAGCGCTTTTTTGCGAAAAGCGACCACGACTCCGGATACGGTCATGACTTTTCCCAACAGTCTTTGCGTCCGCTTGATGGCTCCGATAATCGAAGCGTACTCGACCAACTGCATCCTGCTGAGCAGATTGTTGCGGTTGCGGATCGCAGGATTGCCGGTCACGGCTCCAAGTCTTTCTCCACCTTTAAAGAAATGACGAATTAAATAATAAGGGGCTGTATCAGCAAGGAGGGCGTCGGAATCGACGCAAATGAGGTACTCGGATCTGGAGGCGAACAAGCCGACTTGCAAAGCATTCGCTTTGCCGCGATTTTCGTTCAGTTGAATGGCTCTGACCATGTCGTATTCTTCCGACAATCTTTTGATGATTTTGTCCGTCCCGTCTTTCGAGCCGTCATTGATCAAAATAATTTCTTTTTTCGGATAAGAAAGCGCTGCGAGGTTGCGGACCGTTTCTTCGACGGTATCTTCTTCGTTGTAACAGGGAACCAGTATGCTGATCATCGGCCAATCCATTTCCTCGATGTCCAACGCGTCTTTTTTGGATTCTTTGGTCTTAAGAAAAAGAAGAGAGCCTGCCATCCAAAACAGGGCCATTATAAAAGGATACCAGAAAACAAAACCCGTAATTAGGCTGTAAGGCCCAGAAAAAAGCTCGGGGAAATCCACCCATATTCCTCCTGCCATATTTGTAAAATACTCATTAAAGACTTTGCCATCATACATAGGAAGCAAGCAAAACGTCAACTTAATTTTACGGAAATAAAACCTGGTTCTTTTCACCTAACTACTCCGCTGCTTCGTTTTGCAAATCAAAGCGCTTTCTGTTATATTCGCGGCACATATCGAATGACTAAAGGAGCTGCGTCCATGACCGATTATCGCTTAATGCAACCGCACGAACTCGCCGAAGCCGCGCAATTGTCGGATTCCGTTTTCCGTCCCTATACGCTGCCTTCGATGAGCGACCTGTTCCCGCCCCTGTTCTCGCCGGGCGTGGCGCATTCCTACGGCGCTTTTGCCGACAGCGGAGCGCTCGCCGCCTTCATGGGGCTCGCCCCTTCGACGCTGCGCGTCGGCGGCGCGGCGGTGCTGCGCGCCTTCTCGATCGGCTCGGTCTGCACGGCGCCCGAGCAGCGGGGCGCCGGCCTTGCCGGCCGGCTGCTGGAGCTGAGCATCGCTCACGCCAGACAAGCCGGAGCCCCGCTGCTCTTCGTCTCCGGCGCCCGTCCGCTGTATACTAGGGCGGGCAGCGCCGCGTTCGGCCGCGCCGCGCAGATCGTGCTGCGCCCGGCCGAAGCCGTGGCGCCGGGCGGGCTTTCCTACCGGCTGCGCGAAGCCCGGCCGCAGGACCTGCCCGGTCTTCATGCCCTGCATCGCGCGGGCGATACCCACGTTGAAGAAAGCGCCGCGGGACTCGGCGAACGGATCGGCGCCGCTGCGTTCTGCGGCGTTCTGGGGCTTGCGCAGCGCGTGATCCTCGCCGAAGCCGGGGAAGAACCGGCCGCCTACGCCGTGCTTGGCGTGCCGCCCGGTCCCGGCGCCGAAGCCGCCGCTGGGACGGCAGATACGCCGTCCGGCAATCCGCCGACGGTCATCGCCTACGGCGGCAATCCGCAGGCGGCAGCCTGGCTGCTGGCATCGCTGCCGGACGCCTGCGGCCTGAACGAGCTGCATGTCCACGTGCCTTGGCAGGAGCGCGAACTTGAAGCGCTGCTTCTCCAAACGCCCGGAGCGGCCGGCTTCTCCGTTCCCAATGCCGGAACGCTGCTGGTGACGGATGTCCGGTTGCTGCTGGATCAAGCTTACGACTTGTGGCTGCTGCCGTGGACCGAAGCCCTTCGGGTCGATGAAGAAGGGCGGGTATTTACGGCATCGGGCGGCCGGGAACTGAGCCGAAGCGAATGGTACAGCGTGCTGTTCGATCCGAACAGCCCCCGGCTCGGCGATATTCCCGGCTGGTTCGAGCCGATCCCCCTGCCTTACGTATACGGGCTGCATTACATTTAACCCGCAAGCGGACAGCCGATGATCCTGTTCCGCTCGTTCTCCTTGGGCTTCGTCGCTTGGCCGGGAATCCGAATTTCGCGACACGTTGAGAACCGGAGAAGCTCCGGTTCTTTTTTGCGTTCCCCGAATTCCCGCTCTCGCCCTCTATCTCCCTGCACTCGAAACGTTTTTTCGTTTGCCGCTTCATCCGCCGGGTAATAGATAAGTAATGAAAAGCAAAACCGTTCCCCGAACAGGCAGGACGAGAAGCGCGCTGCGCGGATCGCTTCTGCCTGTTCACTGTCCGGAGCGCTGCTCCGGGCCGCTTCGCCGGACGAATCCGTCTGTCCACCGGATTCGTCCGTCCCATTTTCGTCCGCAGTGCAGGCACGCAAACGGGATGTATACACCGATCCCGTCCGCATTTCCGCAGCCGGCGGACACTTCGAAAGAGAGTTGAAGTCCAATTGAAAGGCAAAGAACTGCTCAAAGACTACGTCACCGCGCATATTCCGGGTTATCTGCTCGCCGTGCTGCTGATCGTGGTCGCAAACGTCGTCCAGTCGGCGCTGCCGCTCGTGCTCGGCCGCTTTACCGACGATCTGCAGACCGGCGTGCTCAGCTACGATTCCGTCCTGCATTTCGCGCTGCTGCTGCTGGGCATCGGCGTCTCGTACGGCGTGCTGTTCGGATTCGGCCAGTATCAGGTGATGCGGCTCGGCCGCCGGTTCGAATTTGAAGTTCGCCAGAAGCTGTTCGGCAAATTCTCCACGCTGAGTGAGCACTTTTTTTCCAAACAAGGCACCGGCAAACTGCTCAGCTACGTCACGAACGACGTCCAGTCGGTACGCGAATCGATCTCGAACGGCGTCACCCAGACGACGAACGCGGTCGTGCTGCTGCTGTCGTGTATCGTCATGATGATGATCGGGGACATTCCGCTATCGTTGATCCTGATCTGCATCAGCCCGCTCGTATTCATCCCGCTGATAGTCGTGCGCATCGGGCCGCAGGTCCGCGAACGGTCGATGCACGTGCAGGAATCGCTTGCGGGCATGACCGAATCGGCGGAAGAACAGTTCGGCGGCATCCGGGTAACCAAAACGTTCGGTACGGAAAAAATCGCGGAAAACCGGTTTGGCGAAAAAGTCGACCGGATTCGTTCCACGCAACTGTTCCTCGTCCGGCTGTCGTCGCTGTTCCAGGCCGCCATTCCGTTTCTCGGCGCGCTGTCGCTCGTGCTTGCGCTGCTGGTCGGCGGCACGCAGACGCTCAATGGCAACATTACGCTCGGCAGCTTCGTTTCGCTGACGCTGTACATGCGCATCATCGTCGGACCGCTCCAGCAGATCGGCAACGTCATCAACATGATGCAGCGTTCCGGCGCTTCGCTCGAACGGGTCAACCGCCTGATGAACGAAGAACCCGACGTGCAGGACGAAGCCGATGCGCGCACGCTCGACCGTCCGGAAGAAATCCGGTTCGAACATCTGACGTTCAACTATCCGGGCAGCCGCGAACCGGCGCTCAAAGATATCAATCTCACGCTGTCCCCCGGCAAAACGATCGGTATCGTCGGACGGACCGGCAGCGGCAAGACGACGCTCGTCAAGCTGCTGCTGCGCATCTACGAACCGCCGCGCGGCTCGCTGTTCTTCGGCGCCACGGACATTCGCGACCTGTCGCTCGAAAGCCTGCGCAGCCGCCTCGCCTACGTGCCGCAGGACGGCTTCCTGTTCAGCACGACCATTCGCGACAATATCGCTTTTAGCGACCGGGAAGCGCCGATGGAAAAAGTCGAGACCGGCGCCAAACGGGCGATGATCTACGACAACATCTCGCGCTTCCCGGAAGGCTTCGATACCCGGCTCGGCGAGCGCGGCGTGACGTTGTCGGGCGGCCAGCGCCAGCGGACGAGTCTCGCCCGCGGCCTGACCAAAAAAGCGCAGGTGCTTATTCTCGACGACAGCATGAGCGCCGTGGATTCCGTCACCGAGACGGGTATCCTCGACAATCTGGTCCGCGAACGGCGCAGCAAGACGACGATCATCATCTCGCACCGCATCAGCGCGGTCAAGCATGCGGACGAGATCGTCGTGCTGAGCGAAGGAAGGATCGTGCAAAGCGGGACGCACGAAGAACTGCTGCGGCGCGAAGGCGCTTACGCAATGCTGCACCGGCTGCAGGAGGAGGGATTGCATCATGACGAACTTGAATAAAGAGCTTCCCGCGCAAAAAGAACCCGTCTCCAAGCCGCATGAGGAAAAGCCGTCCACGTCTTCGACGCTGAAGCTGCTGCTCGGGTACGCGAAGCCGCACCGGCTTGCTTTTGTCGGCGTCGCCTTCTGCGCGCTGCTCGGCATCTCCGCCGAACTGCTGCAGCCGCTGATCGTCCAGATCGCGATCGACGACCATCTGGTCAAAGGCGAAGGCGGCGGCGCGCTGATCAAGCTCGGCCTGCTGTATCTGGGCATCGCGGTCGTCAGCTTCGTATTTACGTATCTGCAAAACAATCTGCTGCAATACGCGGGGCAGAGCATCATCGCCCGAATTCGCAAAGACCTGTTCGGGCATATTTCCAAAATGTCCATGTCGTTCTTCGACCGGACGCACAGCGGCAGCCTGGTCACGAACGTCTCGAACGATACGGAGACGATCAGCCAATTCTTCACGCAGGTGCTGCTCAGCCTCGTGCGCGACGGCATGATGCTGGTGCTGATCATCGCGCTCATGTTCAGCCTGGACGTCGAACTGGCCGCTTTTTCCATGCTGATCCTGCCGGTCATCTTCATCGTCGCCGCGCTGTTCCGTTCCTATCTGCGCAGCACGTACCAGCAGGCGCGCAGCCGGCTGTCCCGGCTGATCGCTTTTACCGCGGAAAATCTCTCGGGCATGGGACTGATCCAGTCGTTCCGCCAGGAAGAAGAACAGCTCGGCCGCTTCACGGAGCAGAACCGCAATTATTGGACCGCCAACCTGCGGCAGATCCGCTCGAACGTCCTGTTCAACCGGACTTTCGACATTCTCGGCAACGCCGCGCTCGTCCTGATGGTCTGGCTCGGCGGACGGGCCGTGCTCGGGCAGAGTATGGAAGTCGGCGTGCTGTACGCGTTTGTCAGTTATATTCGCCAGTTTTTCCAACCGATCAACCAGATTACGATGCAGTGGAACACGTTCCAATCGACGACGGTCGCGGTCGAACGCATTCAGCGTGTACTGGAGACGAAGTCCGACGTGCAGGAACCGGATTCCGGGCAAAAAGCGCCGCTCGATCCGCGTGACGTGCGCGGCGAAGTGAACTTCCGCGACGTGACGTTCGGCTACCGCGCGGACCGGCCGGTGCTCAAGCGGTTGAACCTGAATATCCGCCCGGGCGAAATGATCGGGGTCGTCGGCACGACGGGGGCGGGCAAAAGCACGCTGATCAGCCTGCTCAACCGGTTCTACGACGTCGACCAGGGGGCGATCGAGATCGACGGCATCGATATTCGGCGCATTCCGCAGAGCGACCTGCATGCCGTAGTCGGGCTGATCCAGCAGGACCCGTATCTGTTCGCCGGTTCAATCGTCGACAATGTGCGGTTGTTCCGCGAAGACGTCACACGCGAGCAGGTCATCGAAGCGTGCCGGTTCGTCGGCGCGCATCCGATGGTGCTGCGATTGCAAAACGGCTACGACACGCATCTGTCGGAGCGCGGCAGCGGGCTGTCGGCCGGCGAACGCCAGCTGATCTCGTTCGCCCGGATCGTCGTGTTCCGGCCGAAAATTCTTATTCTCGACGAGGCTACCGCCAATCTCGACTCCGAGACGGAGAAGCTCGTGCAGGAGGCGCTCACCTCCGTCTCGCAGGGACGCACCACGATCGTTATCGCCCACCGGCTGTCGACGATCATGCACGCGGACCGCATCCTCGTCATGCAGGAAGGCGAAGTGACCGAACAGGGTACGCATGCGCAGCTGCTGGCGAGCGGCGGCCATTATGCCGAACTGTACCGGCATGCCCGGCAGTCGGGACGGGAGCGGCTGCCGGGTTGAATCCGGGTTGAGGCAGCGGAAGTCGAAAAACGAATAGGGAAGCAGCCAAAAAGCCCGTCAGACCGTATTCACGGTTCGGCGGGCTTTTCACGTACAGTTTGCGCGGGAGGCGGAGGTCCCTTCCCCCGGCGGCGAAGCGTCAATCCATGACGCGGCTCGTCACGCCGAGCAGAATCTTCATCCGCTGCACGACCAGATCCATATCGAGCGGCTTGGTCAGATAATCCGAAGCGCCGGCTTTCAGGCATTTCTCGCGGTCTTCTTTCATCGCTTTGGCCGTAAGGACCAGAATCGGAATCTCCGCAAGCTCCGGCGTCAGGCGTATCCGGCGCATCGCTTCCAGCCCGTCCAGTTCCGGCATCATGATGTCCATGAAGATCATCTCAAACGGCGCTTCGTCGCGCAGCTTGTCCAGCGCGTCCAGCCCCGTCTGCGCGACGGTGATCTCCACGCCGTGCTTCTCCAGCATGCTGGTGAGCGCGTACACGTTGCGGATATCGTCGTCGACGATCATCATCCGCATGCCGACGAACGGTTTGTCCGGTTCGAACACGGACGCGGGGAACAGCGATCCCGACTGTCCTTCGGTGTATCCGCCGCCGGAATTCGGCACGATCCGGATTGCTCCGGGATTGTCCGGATGCGGGCTTTCGCCCCACATATCCGATTCGCCTACCCCGTATTCGCCTTCGGTCTCCCAGGAGCCGAAGTCGTTCAGCAGCGCCGCTTCCGGCCAGGAATGGCCGCTGTTCAACGGCAGGAACAGGTCCGCGATCTCCGCGTCGTCCTTGACGCAGGGGAGATACAGGCAGAACGTGCTGCCGATTCCGTATTGGCTCTCAAGCGTAATCTCGCCGCCGAGCAGCGAAGCGAGCTGCGTCGAGATCGACAAGCCGAGCCCTGTGCCTCCGTATCGGCGGGCAATCGTGCCGTCGGCCTGCTGGAACGCTTCGAAGATCAACTTGCGATTCTCTTCGGTGATGCCGATACCGGTATCGTTGACGCTGAACGCGAGCTGTTCGTAAGGCGAACCTTCCGGGTTCATCCGTTTGCCGGGAATCCGGCCGATTCGCAGCACCACTTCGCCGCGTTCGGTAAACTTGAACGCGTTCGACAGGAGATTGCGGAGAATTTGCTGCAGCCGCATCTCGTCCGTGTAGATCAGCCCCGGCACGTTCTTCTCGATTTCGATTCGGAACTCGAGCTGTTTGCGCAGCGCCAATTCGGCAAAATGGCGGTTCATGTCGGCAGCGACGCCGCCTAGATCGACCAGTCCCAGCTCAAGCTGCATTTTGCCGGCTTCGACTTTGGACAGATCGAGGATGTCGTTGATCAGGTTCAGCAGGTCTTTGCCGGAAGCGTTGATGCTCGACGCGTATTCCTGCTCTTTCGCGGTCAGCGTGCGCCCTTCGTTCTCGGCGAGAATCTGCGACAGGATCAGCATGCTGTTGAGCGGCGTGCGCAGCTCGTGCGACATATTGGCCAGAAATTCGGACTTGTACCGGGAGCTGACCTGCAGCTCCTGCGCGTACTTCTCCGCTTCTTCCACGGCGCGCTCCGCCGAATGCTTCTGCTCGCCGAGCTGTTCGTTGATGCTCTCCAGCTCGTCGCGCTGCGTCATCAGTTCCTGCGATTGCACCTGCAGTTCTTCGGACTGCACTTGCAGTTCTTCCGACTGCACCTGCAGCTCTTCGTTCAGCGCCTGCGATTCGCGGTACAGCCGCTCGACTTCCTGCCGCGCTTCGACCGATTGCAGCGTGCTTGCGAGCAGTTCGGCTTTGCGTTCCAGCCGGACGATCTCGTCCGGTTCGAACGGCTTGGCCGACGCCCATTCGATCACCGCTTTGACTTTTCCGTCGTACAGGGCGGGCACGAGCAGCACTTCGGCCGATTTCACCATGCCCAGCGCGGAAGAGACCTTGACGTAATCCGCCGGCACCTCACGCAGATGCAGCGTTCTGCCTTCGTGCGCGCATCGCCCGACGAGTCCTTCGCCGAACGGAATTCCGACGTTCTCGGTCTGCGCCGCGTGTTCGGGATCTTCGGCGATCGCCGCCAGCTTGATCAGCGTTCCGCGCGATTCGTCCGCCGAATAGAATACGCCGACGGGAATGCCTGTCGATTCGGACACTTTGGCCATAAACGCTTCGGCCAGCTTGGCGCTGGAAAAAGAAGCTTGTTCCTGCAGCAGCTCGGCCAGACGGATCAGGCGCTCCTTATGCTGGTCTTCGGCCTGGATCTTCGCCAGCAGTTCGTTGGTCGAAACGCCCAAATCGCCGACTTCGTCGTGCGAGCGGATCTTGATCCGTTCTCTCAGATCGCCGCCCACCGTAATGGAGCGGATCGCTTCCGTCACGAGGGAGATCGTTCTGGAGATATTGCCCGCGATCGCAAGCGCCGCCAAAATGGACACGACGCCGACCAGCGCCCATAGCCCGATCATCGCGTACAGCGTGCGATCGCTGTCCGCTTTCAGTTCCGCTACCCGCGCGTTCGTCAGCCGCTGCTCGGTATCGCGAAAAGCGTCGAATTCCACGCGCAGCTGATCCATTTCGCGTTTGCCGGCGTTCCCGGTATAGAAAGAGAGCACTTCGTTATCCCGGTTCAAGCTCTTCAGCTCGATCGTCCGGTCGCCCATTTCCGCCACCCAGCTCTCGATGTTGGCGCGGATCAGCCGCAGGCTCTCCTGCTGGGACGCATTGTCGCCAATCAGCTCGTACAGCCTGCTGTAGGTCGTCTCCCATTGGGTGCGCCCGTTATTGTAAGGTTCCAGATAATCCCGGTCTCCGGTCAACAGATAGCCCCGTTGGCCGGTCTCCATGTCCAGCACGTTTTTTTGCAGCGCGCTGACTTCGTCGTGCACCGCGATATCGTGGTCGCTAATAAATGCGTTGGCTTCCTGCAGGCTGCGCACTTGCGAAGAGACCGCAAGCAGCGACAAGCCCAGACAGACCAAAATGAACAAATAGCCGGCCAAAATTTTCGCGCGAATGTTAAATCTTCTCGTCTTCGGCACTTCCATGCCCTCCGCTCACTCCGTTTTCTCTTCGATCTTTGGCGGTTCGAATCGCCGCGCGCGCCGGTCGAACAGTTGGTTCTCCAGCATCTCCGTTCGCTTGCGCTTCCACTTCGCCCGTTCTTCGACCTCCGGTTCGAACGGATCGTCTTCGCGGATCGTCCACAAATCGCTGAACAAATAGCCCTGGACGCGCACGAGGCCGCCTGCGTACGGACCGTTCAGCCAGACCATGCCTTCCGGCAGCAGCTTCATCCGGCGTTCGCCGTCGGCCGCTTCGGCCACCTGTCCCAGTTCGATCGCATGCAGCATTTGGCCGAACGTGTACCAGTTCATCCTATTTCCGTTCGATCAGCTTGAAGTCGTCGTAATGGAATCCCGGCGCCACGATGCAGGTCACGAGGACCGGTTCGTCACCGAGCGGACGCGCTTTCTGCCAATGTTTGCCCGGCACAAGACCCTGGAACGATTGGCCGTTCGCCGTATCGGGACCCAGAATGATCTCTTCGCCTTCGACGGGTTCGTCCCCGTCGCCGCCCAGCGTCAACGCGAGCGGGCCTCCGGTATGCCACAGCCACAGCTCGTCGGAATGCACCACATGCCATTCCGAGAACTCGCCCGGATGCAGCAGGAAATAGATCGAGCTTGCCGCGAAGCGGTCGCCCGTGTATTCGGACGGCAG
This sequence comes from Saccharibacillus sp. WB 17, assembly GCF_008634075.2. Lineage (NCBI taxonomy): Bacteria > Bacillati > Bacillota > Bacilli > Caryophanales > Paenibacillaceae > Saccharibacillus > Saccharibacillus sp. WB 17. The sequence goes on from NZ_VPFK02000014.1 coordinate 200,505, forward strand.
CGCGCTCTGCGGAATCGTGAACGACGATTTCCACAGTTCTTTGTGCCAGCCGCCTTCAACGTGCCCTTCAAGTCCCAGCAGCTCGACGAGCGGAGACAGGGATGTCGGTTGATTTGAATTCATAAGTATGGATCTTCCTTCCCTTTTCAGCATTTCTGAACTCCAGCATACTATAAGGGAGGGGTTCGGAACAAACGATTTTTGCGGTTTTTCATACGGTTCGGGGGTATATTTAACGAGATAGCAAAAAAGTTTGGGGAGGCGGACGAAAATGTGGTTATCGGCAGAGATGAAATTGGAAATGCGACAGGCTTTCGAACGGGGCAGGGACACGATCGGACGCTTTCCGGCGCCCTACGCGGAAGCCGGAATCCGCTATCTGGACCGGTTCGATCCGGAGCGGGGCGGCGGGGCCACCAACTACATCTGCTGCCTGCTGCCTTTTTGGCTGCGACAGGCTTCGGGAGCTTCGCTCGGCACCTGCCGCAGCGTCGCCGAAGCGAACGTGTTCGGCATGCTGCATTTCCATCTGCAGGACGAACGGATCGACCGCGCGGCAGGCACGGACCGCCTGCATGTGGCGCTGTCCCAGCTGTTCAACGCGGAGATGAACGCGCGCTACGCCGCCCTGTTCTCTTCCCCGGCCGATTTCGGGCATGCCCTGCGCCTGTGTACCGCGGAATGGGCCGCCGGCCTGAATGCCGAACGGAGCTCCGATCCTTTTTTTGGACGGACGGAAGAGATCGCCGCCCGCGCCGCGCCGCTGCTGCTCGGTCCGTACGCCCTGTTCGGCAGCGACGAGCCTATGCGGGAGCGGGCGCTCTATGCCGTGCGCCAATCGCTGATCACGCTGCAAATGGCTGACGATTGGGCGGATTACGCCGAAGACCTGCGCGAGAACGCCTATAACTGCCTCGTTTCGCTCTACCGGCGCGAACAAGGGCTTGATCCCGAAGATCCCGTCGCGGCTTCCGACATCAACGACGCTGTCTATGCCCGGGGACTGCTCGGCACGTACGCGCGGTTTGCGGCAGAGCGCCAGCTGGATCTTGAGACCTATGCGGGAGACTTCCCCGGCCTGATCGGGTTTCATGCGGCGCTGGCCGGCGATCTTGAGCAGATTGCCGCCCGGATCGAAGCGGAGAAGAGACATTTGCAGTTGGGCGGTTTGAACTATTGGCTTCTGGGCCAAAAGAATCTTTGACAAAGCAGGATTGCCTACTTGCCGGTATACGAACAGCATGCTATAATCTTCCACAAATTAAGATTTTTTGACATCGGCCGTTTCGGTCGAACCTCTGTTGCTTTGAAGCCAATTGTCCGCTGATCGGCCGCGCTCCCGTATTTGGGCTGCCGGCCCCGTACGTACGATTCCCAATTCGCACGCGAAAGGATGATTTGAAATGACAAGTTCGACATCGGAAGCGTTGGTCCGCAACCAAGTGATCCAAAAAGCGTGGGCCGAGCCCGAGTTCCGCGCCCGCCTGTTGGAAGATCCGAAGGCCGCGCTGCGCGAAGCGTTCGGCATCGAGCTGCCCGAACACGTTCGCCTGAACGCCGTAGAGGAATCGGCGAACGAGTTCTATCTCGTCATTCCGCCTCCTCCGTCGGCCGTCATTCCACAGGCCGAGCGGATCGTCGTGGAACCGGCCGCCATGTGGGGAAGCGGCGTCTGATCCGACGCTTTTCCGTCCGTTCTCCCGGCATTCAACGTCTGTATAACGCGCAAGGAGCGGGACTCCCGCGATCGTCCGTTTCCGGAAAGCTTCCTACTCGGAGGCTTCCGGAAAACGGACCGTCGCTTCGGTTCCCGCTCCTTTTTTGCTGTCGAACGTCAACGTCCCCTGCATCGCTTCCACGATTCGGAACGTCACCATCAGCCCCAGGCCCGTCCCTTTCGTCTTGTTCGAAAAGTACGGCTCTCCGAGCCGCTTGAGTTCTTCGGGCGCCATGCCAAGCCCGTTGTCGCGAATCCGGATCACGACCTGCCCGTTTTCCCGGGAAGCCCGAACGTCGATCCGGCCGTCTTCGCTCGGCAGCGCTTCGATGCTGTTCTTGATCATGTTGATGAACGCCTGCTTGAATTTGGACGAATTGCCTTTGACGTGCAGGTCCGGTTCCAGATCGAGCGCGATCTGCCCGTGATGAATGCTCGCAAGCGGCGTCAACACCCCTTCGATATGCCGGAATTCTTCGTCGATCGACATGATTTTGATATTTTCCGCGCCCGGTTTGGCAAACGTCAGGAAGTCGGTGATGATGCCCGAAGCCCGGTCGAGCTCCTCCAGCGCCATGCCGATATACGCTTTTTCCGATACCGCCGAACGTTCGCCCAGCAGCTGCAAAAACCCGCGGGTCACTTGAAGAGGGTTGCGCACCTCGTGCGCGACGGAGGCGGCCAGTTCGCTGATGATCTCCATTTTCTCCGCATGCTGCAGTTCGTTGTTGAACATTTCGAGCCGTTTGGAATATTCGAGCACCTGATTATGCGTCTCGACGAACCGCCGGCCGAGCACGATGATAAGCGAAATGACGAACACGACCATGCCCCATTTCCACCAATACAGATCGTAATGCTGCCCGCTGGCGTAGAACACGATCAGCTCGATCATGCCGGCTCCCGCGAAAATCGCCAATCCGCCGTTGAAGATCAGCGCGTCCTTGTTGCGTCTCAGGCTGTACATGACGGAACAGACGAGCATGGTCAGCAGTTCGACAAGCATCAGCAGGCCGAGAACGGTCGTGGTCAGCAGGTAATAAATCGGGAAATACCGTTCGCCGGTCAGCACGTTCAAGACGAGCAGCAGCAGGCAGAACGCCGAATACATCAGTTGGAAACGACCGAGATACGCGATGGAATTTTTGTACCCTTTGCCGAAGATGGTCTGGAAAAAGTACAGGAAGGCCGGCAGCAGCGTAAACAGGGCCACGTCGAACAGCCGCTGCAAAATGCCGCCGTATTCGGGGTAAAGCGTAAACAGAAACGGCGAGTACGAGACGACGAGCGTCCCGATCGACAAGATGATAAAGACGAGCGACATCCACGACCGCAAATAGTCCCGGTTGAGGAACAGCGCGCAGACGAGCATGACGAGCCCGATAAGGATAAACGATCCGCCGAGCATGATGTCGAGCATGTCGCGGGTGAGGTAGAGGGTCAACAGGTCGTAAAAGCTGCCGAACGCGACATGCTGCACGATGCCCGCCCGTCCTTCGGTCACCTGCATGCGCAGGTAGATCGAACCGCCCGCGTCTTCCGCGCGCAGCGGCAGCAGCAGCTCGTTCATCGAATAGCGGTACTGCCGATGGGAATCGAACAGTTCGCGGTATTCGGTGTAGGCCACGATGTTGCGTCCGTACGCTTTTTCCACCAGCACCGCGGGAATCGCCCAGCCGAGCTGCGGAATATCGATGCGCACCCAGGCCCACGCCGCGCCTTCGGGCCGGGACGGCGGCATCGCTTCTTCGTTCATGGAGATCCAGTCGGCCGAATGCAGTACCCGGTCCGGCGGCGTGTTCGCGGCGTTCCCCGCTTCTCCGGGGTCCCACAGGAAATGCCAGTCTTCGACCACGACCGTTTCCGCTTCGCTTTTCGTTTTTGGAAAAGCTTCCACGCAGACGAAGACGACGGCGAGCAGCGCGACCAGAATCGCCAGCATTTTTGGTAAAGTTCTCATGACGCACCCCCCTGCAGCCAATCGTGTTGACTTCCGGTCTTGTTCGATAGGTAACATTCGCCGCGCGGGGCCCTCTTCCCTGCCAGTCGTTTGCTTCTTTTGAATTTTTAGGGCTGCGGGAAGCTGCGAAAGACCGCGCGGTGCAGGGAAAGAAAAGCAAAAAACCCGTGTTTCACGCTCTGTGGCTCGGTGTATAAATAATCATCATTCACCGATCTTCGGCTCGCCCAAGCGGCGAAAACAAGCCGATCCAAGGAGGCCTTTCAGATGAACAATTCGCACCGAGACGTGGACGTCGAAGAACGCAGAATCGAGAAAAAGTCGGATTCCAGCATGGTCGCTTCCACCTTTATCAAGTATGCCGCCTACATCATCATCACGTTCGGCATTTTGTACTTCCTCGTGCGTTACGTGTTCCCGATGTTCCAGTAGAAGCAGCAGATCGAAGGGATTAAGCGCCTAACCCTTTTTATCCATAAAAAAAGACGGGTTTCCGAAGCGATTTATCGCCGGAAATCCGTCTTCTTTTGTCTATTCGGCCGGGTTCTCGCGAACGATCGGCCTTAGTCGCGGTAGAGGCGCTGCGCCGCGTGCAGCGTCGGCCCGACGAACGAGTTGATCGGGAAGCCGTGCCGGATCGCGGTCGTGACGAAAGCTTTGGCGTTGCGTACCGCCGTCTTCACGTCCGCTCCCTTGGCGAGTTCCGCGGTAATGGCCGCGGAGAACGTGCAGCCCGCCCCGTGGATATAATTGGTCTCGATCCGCTCGGATTCGAGCAGTTCGAACTCCTGTCCGTCATAGATCAGGTCGACGGCCTTCTCGTGCAGCAGCTTGCCGCCGCCCTTGATTACGACATGCTTCGCGCCGAGTTCGTGGATCTTGACCGCGGCCGCCTTCATGTCTTCGATCGTCCGGATCGGAGCGGTCTTCGCCAGCTGGGAAGCTTCGAACAGGTTCGGCGTCACGACTGTCGCTTTGGGTACGAGCTTCTCCATGATCGCTTCCGCCGTGTCCGGGTTCAGCACTTCGTTCTCGCCTTTGCAGATCATGACCGGATCGACGACGAAATGATCGAGCGGACGCTGCTCGATCTTGCGGGCAACCGCGTCGATGATCTCGACGGTGCTCAGCATGCCGGTCTTCGCGGATGTCACGCCGATCCCGTTCAGCACGGTGTCGAGCTGGCTCTCCAGCAGTTCCGCCGACATCGGCGTCACGTGATGGCTCCACCGCTGCGGGTCCATCGTGACCACGCAGGTCAGCGCCGTCATTCCGTACACGTTCAATTCCTGGAACGTTTTCAAGTCAGCCTGAATGCCTGCTCCTCCGCTCGTATCGGAACCGGCAATCGTCAAAACCTTGGGTATCGTCGTCATCTGTCAAGCGCCTCCTGGGTCTTCTATATTTAAGCCGCCGCTCGGCGGCTTAGGAATGTATCTCCGTTCGACCGCTTCGCAGTCTTCGGTAATGGTAAGACGAAGCGGCGGTCTTGTCAACCGTCCGCGGTGCCCCTGTCGTTCCGGTCAGCGCGAATTGCCGTCGGCGATCTTGGTGCTCCGAAACGGCGCGGTCTGATCGAGCTTTTTGTGATGGGCGATATAGGCGCAGATCAGCAGCGCCACGCCGTTCACGACGAAGATCCAGTGGATCGGCATGAAGGCACCGAGCACCCCGCCGACGAGCGGTCCCGCCATCGTGCCGATCTGCGTCGCCGACTGGTTGAGACTGAAAGCGCGTCCGCGGAATTCCGGCTTCGTCACCTGCACGATCATGGCGTTCACCGCCGGGAACACGCCCGCGAAGAACAGTCCGTACACGAAGCGCAAAATGCCGAATCCGACGTAACCCGTGACGAAAAATTGCAGCAGGTTGCCGACGGCGCCGCCGATCAGGCCGATCAGCAGCACTTTTCCGTAGCCGATCTTCCCGCCGATCCGGCCCCAGCGCGGAGCCATGATGACCGTCGCGACGCCGACCGCCGAGAAGATGATGCCCGCCACGAGCGAAGTCCGGTCGGACGAGACGCCCATGTCCTGCACATAGATCGTGATCAGCGGCTCCAGAATCATGACCGAGAAGTTGCTCATCGCGACCAGTCCGAGCAGCGCGAAGAACAACGGAATGCCCGCCGCCTGCTTGAGGTCGTCTTTGACCCGCGAGCGGACTTTGGGACGCTTGAATTCTTTCTCGTGCACGAGGAACGTCGCGACGAGCGCCGAGATGAGCACGATCGCGCTCGAGAACAAAAACGCGTTGCGGTTGCCGAGCGTGAAGCTGACCACCCCGCCGATCAGCGGTCCGATAATGTTGCCCGAAGCGGTCGCCGTCGACATGATGCCAAGCGCGTAGCCCGTTTTCTCTTCCGGCGTATTTGTGCCGACAAGCGCAATCGCCGCCGGAATGAATCCGGCCAGCAGCCCTTGGAACAAGCGCAGCGCCACGAGCTGAACCGGGTCCTGCACGAAGAAGTTAATGAAGTACAGGGCCGCCAGGCTGTAACCCGAGCGCACGAGCATCGGCTTGCGTCCGTATTTGTCGGCGAGCGAACCCCAGAACGGGGAGATCAGCGCGCTCGACAAAAAGGTAATGCCGAACGCGAGCCCTGCCCAGATCGATAAATACTTTTCTCCGACGCCGAGTTCGGTATGCATGAAGATCGGCAAAAAAGGGATCGAAATCGAATAGGCCATACTGCAAAAAAATACGCCGGCCCACAACACTACCAAATTCTTTTTCCATGAAAACTCCATCCGTCCGCACGTCCTTTCGTAGCCGGAACGAACGGTCTGTGCGCCGAAGCCGCTTCGTTTCCCCCTGCCGAACCGACTCCGGCGCCGCATCCGCCGCCCCGTCTTCATCCGGCGTTTGCTTCCGGGCGCGCAATGCCTCCGCAGGCCCAATCGCCGCGCTGCAAACGTCTGGTTGCTTTTAACTTGTTAATTCTACTCCCGCCCTACCAAATTTTCCAATCGGAAGCCAGGCCGTTTGGACAGCTGCGCAGCGTTCTGGGGCCGTATGGAAACGCAGGCTCCGGCAGACGCACGGCTGGTACGGATCGCGGCGCGCTGCTCCCGAACGGAAGCTTCCGGACTCCGATTCGACGGCCGATCGACAAAATCCGGCTTCGTTCGGCGGGAAAAGACAGGCTTTCGTTGGAATCCGGCGGTTACGATTCGCGCGATTCGGGTAAAGCGTATGTAAGAACGCATACAAAAGGAGACGATACACATGGCTTACGATCCGCGAAACGAGTCCGATCGCGCCCACGAGCGCTATGAGCTCTCCAGCGACCACGATTACACAGAGCGCGACATTCCCGCTACCGAAATGGAATACGTCGATACGGTCCAGCAAAATACCGAACCGGTCAACGAAGTCGAGACCGATCCGGAAGCTTATCCGAACCGGACCGAAGAAGATCCGCATCTCGGCGAGCCGAGACTCGAAGACGTGCCGGACGCGGACGACCTGCACCCGGACAGCCCGGTCGACCCGGCCGCGCCCGCACAGGACGAACCGCACGGCACCGATCTGCTGAACGGAGCCGGCGGCGAAGAAGGACGGCGCGAGCTGGCCGAAGAGTCCGAAGATTACGCGCGGCCGCTTATTACCGACGGCGATCTGCAGACCGAGCATCAAGAAGGCGGCAATCTCGTCACGGAACGCGATACCGATCCGGAGAACGGCATGTTCCGGGAAGGCTCCTTCCCCGCTTCGCTGCCGGACGACGTGCAGCGCAACCTGATCGACGCCGAGACGGACCAGGGCTACAAAGACGAAGTCTACACGGACGAGGACGAATAATTCGGGCTTGACCGGACAATCGAACCCTTCTATGATAAGGATAACTTTAAGCGAAAAGGGGAAAATTTGATGACGGGGTATGTTCTTAACTAATCCAATTCCATACAGGATCGCGTTCATTCGGAACAAGGCAGCGCTACCGCTCTCGGCGGCCGCATGTTTGCCTGTTTATTGAATCGCGTCCGGAATTCAGTTAAGAACAGCGAATCATTTTTCCTATAAGCTTGAGGTAGGTACACCCTATCCTTTCGACTTTTCGGGCCGCGCTGCTTTCTGAGCGCGGCCCTTTTTGGCGTATTCGCGCACGGGAAGCCGGGCAGACGCGTGCACGAAAACCCGGGGGGAGTCCGGTGAACCTTGTATGCAGACCGGATTCGGTCTGCGTACCCCTCCATGCAAGGCGGAAACGAGCTGATCTTAAAGCCGTCTCCGAAGCGGGAATATTCCCGCTTCGGATGCGGCTCTCTGATCGGTACGTTTCCGCCTTTTTGCGTATATGCCCTCTTCCGCCCGGCCCGCCTGTTCACCCATCAAAACGAACGACAAAGGAGCGATTCCCTACATGAACGACACTTTGCATCGCCAGTATCCGAATATCCATCCGCAGACGCTCGAACGCCTGCAGTACGAACGCGTCGTCGCCGACTTGTCGACGTACGCCGTCTCTTATCTCGGCCGGCGGCATATCGCCGCACTGCGCCCGATCGGCGACGCCCGGACGCTGCGCCGACGCCTCGACGAGACCGACGAAGCCGCCGGCGTTCTGCGCCGCGGCGCCAGCATTCCGCTGCCTTCGCTGACCGGCATGGAATCCATTCTCGACCTGCTCGGCGCCGGCTACGTGTTCGGCGAAGCGGACTTCATGCACCTGCACCAATTTCTGGTCAGCTGCGCGCAGCTGATCCAGTACATGCATGCCAAAGCCGACTGGGCGCCGAACGCCGCCGCCTACGCGTCGGGCATGCACAGGCTCGACCGGCTGCGCGAAGAGATCGAGCGCTGCATCCGCAGCGGCCGCGTACTCGATTCGGCCAGCCGCGAATTGTCCAAAGTCCGCCGCCGCATGGCAACCGCCGAAGAACGCAGTTCGCGGCGCCTGGCCGAACTGATGGCCAAGCACCGCTCCATCCTGCAGGAGAATCTGGCCGTGCAGCGCGGCGGACGCTTCGCCCTCCCGGTCCGCCGGGAGTCCCGCAAAGCGGTCAAAGGCTCGGTGCTGGACGAATCGTCCAGCGGCCAGACCGTCTATATCGAGCCGGAAGAGATCCGGCAGTTCCATGACGAACTGGAACTTCTGCGCGCCGAAGAAGTCCGCGAAGAGACCAAAATCCTGAGCGAACTGACCGGCCTCGCCGAGCAGTTCGGGCAGGAACTGCGCGTGAACGCCGAACTCGTCGGCGAATACGACTTCCTGTTCGCCAAAGCGCGCTACGCGCTGGCGCTCGACGCCGTCAACGTGGCGTTGAACACGGAAGGGCGGATCCGGCTGCGCGGTGCGCGGCATCCGCTGATGGGCGCGAACATGGTTCCGCTGAACTTCGAACTCGGCGTCCGCTTCCGGATGCTGATCGTGACCGGGCCCAACACCGGAGGCAAGACGCTGGCGCTCAAAACGGTCGGCCTGCTGACGCTGATGGGCCAATCCGGCCTGCTGATCCCGGCCGAAGCGGGCGGCGAACTGTCCGTCTTCGACGGCATCGAAGCCGATATCGGCGACGGACAGAGCCTCGAACAGGCGCTCAGCACGTTCTCCGCGCATATCGGCCGGGTCAAACACATCCTCGAAACGGCGGGCCGCCGCACGCTCGTACTGATCGACGAAATGGCGTCCGGCACCGATCCCGGCGAAGGCGTCGGACTGTCGATCGCCGTGCTCGAAGAACTGCATCGGCGCGGCACCTGCGTCGTCGTCACGACCCATTTTACCGAAATCAAAACCTTCGCTTCGGCCACGCCGGGCTGCGAAAACGCCCGCATGGAATTCGACGCGCAGACGCTTCAGCCGCTCTACCGGCTGACGATCGGCGAAGCCGGACGCAGCTACGCGTTCGCTATCGCGCAGAAGCTGGGCCTCCCGGACGCCGTGATCCGGCGGGCGGAGCATTTGACGGCGGAGGGCGCCGCGGGGGCAAGGGCGGTTGGCGGCGACGCGCGGGCGGAAGGCTCTGCCGTGGGCGCGGAAAATGCCGCGCACGCGGCAGGCGCGGCGGCGAAGCTTTCGGCCGCCGAGGCGTCGCCTCCCGGGCAGGTGATGCCGCCCGTCGCGGCGACGGATCCCGCGCTGCTCCCCGGCGCTTCGCTGCGCCGGCCGGCAGCCGAGGCGCCGCAATCGTCCGCGCCGGAGGCGGACGGCGCCGCTGCCGACGTTCCGGGTGACGAAGCCGCCGAACGGCAGCCGGGCTTTTTGCGGATCGGCGACAGCGTGTCCGTGCCGTATCTCGGCAAGACGGGCATCGTCTACGCCGAAGAAGACGCGATGGGCAGCATAGGCGTGCAGATCCAGGGCAGCAAGTTCCGCATCTCCCGCAAGCGGCTCCAGCCCCATATTCCGCGCGAATCGCTGTATCCGGAAGACTACGACCTCAGCATCGTGTTCGACTCCAAAGCCAACCGCAAAAAGCGGCGCAAAATGGAGCGGCGGCATATGGAAGGGGTGACGATCGTGCTTCCGCCGGACGAACCGGGCGGCAAATCATAAAGCATCATGCAGCAAAAACGTCCAGGCTTCAAAAAAAGCAGGGCCGTACCGTCGCAAAAACCGCTGCCGCCCGAACCTCCCGACTCTAACGAACCGTGGTCACGCTATTTGCCTCCAAAGCCGCTTTTCTGCAAACTAACGAATCGTCATCACGCTATTTCGCCAAATTCAGCCCTAATCGGCCGGTTATCGGTCAATAAGGATATAACGATTCGTTAGATGTTAAAAAAAAGCGAAATCCGAGCAAATAGCGACATGAGGATTCGTTAGGCATCACAGCGGGCGTGGAAGTACGGCGGAATTCGAGACCCACGCTCCAATTTCCGAAAAAAACCGGACTCTCCAAATGGAGAGTCCGGTTTTTGGCTTTGTGTATGCTGGATGTTCCCGTTTGCGCAGGCAAGGACGCCTCAATCCGACTTGAGTTAGCTTGGCTGTCGTCGACCGCTTCGCTGCCCTGCCGGTTCCGGCAGACTTCGATTCGTCAGCCGCCGTATCCGCATCGGCTTTTTGCCTTGGCCGCTGCGCTCTTTTAGCGCATGGCAGCGCCGTTTAGCGCACTTACCCGCAGCCGGCTCCGCACAAATTCTTCGTCCAGCGGCGATCCGTCAAGCATGGACAGCTCCACGTCCCGGCGCTCGCCCGGCAGCAGATCGAAGAAGTTGTCGCTGAAACGTACCCGGCCGAGCGGCAGCTCCAGTTTGACCATCCGCGCAAGCGTGCCGGACGCTTCGACCGTCACGATCACGCTGCCGGCGGCCGATCCGGCCGAGGCCGGACGCCGCTGAGCCGACTCGCCGGACGCGTCCGCCGTCGCCTGCGCATCGGCCGCGCTTCCAAGAAGCGGCATGCGTCCTGCCGCTTCTTCGGCAGCATTCACCGTGCCAGCGCCGCTTCCCGGCGTCGGCTTCGATGCGTTCCCCGCTGCTTCCGCGGCGCCTTCGCTCACGGCAGCCGCCGTCACATCGGCCAGCCGTCCATCCAGCCGCCAGGCCGCCGGAAGTTCGCCGGCATTCGCGCCGGGCTCCGCCGCCTCTGCTTCGCTGCTCGCTTGGCCGCCTTGCGCCGCCTCCGCCACGCTCCACGCAAGCTTCGCCTCCCCCAGCTTCAGCTCCCGCTGGTCGCGCAGCATATACGTCTGCTCGCAGCCCCGCTCTTCGCGGCGCCAACCTTCGCCGCCCTTACCCGTCTCGGCTCCGCGCACTCCACGCGGCCCTTCCCACGCTCCGTCCGCTCCATTCCCGCGCAACTCACGCGACCCTTCTTCCGCTTCGCCGCCCTCGCCGCTCACCCGCTCCACACCGCCCGCATGCCGCAGCCGCACCAGCGTCTCTTCCGCCGAGCCGCCGTTCAGGGCCTCGGCTTCGCCGACCTCGCCGAGCAGCACCGGACCGCGGAACACGCCGTCCGAGCGGAAAACGTATTCCCCGACCCGCTCCCCGTCAAAACGCCGCACTTCCAACAACACTTCCGCTTCGACCGGCTCCGGGCCGTCGTTGACCGCCCACACCCGCAGCGGCTGACCCGGTTCGTGTTCGAGCGACAGCAGCAGCGGACGGTAGAACTGTTTGGCGTAATAATAGGAAGCTTTTGGCAGCAGCTCGTAATCGATCATCGCCCAGCTCGTGCCCGGCCAACTGTCGTTGAGCTGCCAGATCAGGCTTCCGCCGCTGCGCGGATTACGCCGGTAGTGCTCGACGCCGTAGCGCAGCCCTTCCGCCTGGGTCAGCATCGAGAAGTTCATGTATTGCTCGATATCGCGCGGAAGTCCGGTGTAGCCTTCCATCAGCAGAATGCCTTTGCGGTGATTGGTGTCCTTGTTGCGGTACGCCATCTCTTCCCCGCCCCAGACGAGGCTGCCTTCCGGCATGTTTTTCTCCAGCGTGTAGCGGTTGGCCGAAGCGTGCATGCCGAATTCGCTGCTGAACAGCGCCATATCCTGCTTGTAATTTTTGAACGTCACGCCTTCGATGCTGTAGTCCAGTGCCGGCATCTCGCCAAAAGCGCGCGGATAAACGGACCCGTGCCACACCTGCCAGTTGTGCCGGTCGCCGACGTCCGGATCGTTGTCGTCCTGATCGCCGCTGCGGCCGTAAGGCGAAGAAGGCCAGTAGGCCCGGTGCGGATCGAGCCGCTCCAGCGCTTCGGGGATCAGCTCGTGGTAGATCCGTTCGCCGTAGAAGTCACTCTTGATGTCGCCGCTCGCGCTTTTCATATCGTAGAGCCAGTCGATCTCGTTGTTGCCGCACCACAGCGCCAGCGAAGCGCGTCCGCGCAGCCGTGTGACGTTCGCTTCGACCTCGGCGCGCACATTGTCCATAAAGTCGGCGTTGAAGTCCGGGAACAGCGCATTCGCAAAAGCAAAATCCTGCCAGACCAGCACGCCGCGCCGATCGCATTCGTCGTAAAAGATTTCTTTTTCATAGATGCCGCCGCCCCAGATCCGCAGCATGTTCATGCCGGACTCCGCCGACAGCCCGATCAGTTCGCCGTAGCGCGAATCCGGAATGCTGCCGATGCTGTTGTCCGCGGGAATCCAGTTGGCCCCTCTGGCATACACAAACTTTCCGTTGAGGAAAAAGCGGAACGCCGCGCGGCCCTCTTCGTCTTCGGTCCGCAGTTCGATCGTGCGCACGCCGATGGCCTGTGTGTCGGTATGAATTCGCTCGTCTCCCGCATACAAATCCGCCGTCAGCGTATACAGATGCGGCTCGCCGAGATCGTGCGTCCACCACAATCTGGCGTCCGGCAGCACGCATTCGGCGCGAAAAGCAGCCTGACGCCGCAGCGCGGAGCGCCGGCCCGGCGTCACCGGACTCGCCGCCAAAACGCCCGGGCGCGTGCCGCTTTCCGGCCGGAAATCCGTTTCGAAGGCCGGAACGGAAGCACCGTCCGGGTCCGCGGCGCGGATCGGCTCCGCCCCGTCTTCGCTCACTTCCGTCTCGTACACGCGTCGGCCGTCTCCGTCTGCAAGGCTCAGCTTGAGCGTCAGCGGAACGTCGGGCATGCCGCGGTACGTCGTCACGTCCGCCGAGATGACGAGGTTCGCGGCGCCGTTTTCGATCGAACGCGTTTCAGCGAATACGCTTTCGATTTTCGCCAGTCGATGCCGCTTCAGCGTCACTGCGCCCCAGATCCCGACGGTGACAAGGCGCGGGCCCCAGTCCCACCCGAAATTCATCGCCGCTTTGCGCAGCCACGGACGTTCTTTCGTGTACGAAGACCAATCGAACCGCTCTTTGCCCTGATGATGCGGGCGCAGCGGATCGAACCGGACCGCGATCACGTTCCAGCCCGGCCGGATGACCCGCGTAATGTCGAACGTATGCGGCATAAGCATGTTGCGCGACGTGCCGATCTCATGTCCGTTGACGAACACCGTCGCGAACGTATCGAGTCCGTCGAAGTTCAGCTCGAACCGTTCGCCCGGTTCCCGCGTCAGCGCCCCGCCGTATTCGAACCCGCGCCGGTACCACCATTCGCGTTCTTCGATCCAGCGGCTTTTGAGATCGTTATGCCCGAAATACGGGTCTTCGATCACCTTCCGCCGGATCAGCGCGCTATGGACGTCGCCCGGCACGCTGCCGGTCATCCAGTACCGGTCGTCCAGCATCGCCGCCGCATTATCCTGCGCGGGCGTCTCGCCCGGCGCAAAATCTTTGATTCTCCAGTTTCCGCCAAGTTCCATCTTATCCGCTGCCGTCGTATCTGTACCGGGATTTGCGCCGGGACTTGCCTTGCTGTCTTTTCCGCTCATATGTGTGCTCTCCTTTCAAGATAACGCTTCCAGCATTCTTCAATAAAATAGCATAATGCGGGAAACGGGTACAGGTATAATAGAAAAAGGATCGACCGCAAGGACCAGGACAGGCCGACACACCCAAACCATTTTCGGGAGGACACCATCATGATCATCGGAGCAATCGAAGCGGGCGGAACAAAATTCGTCTGCGGGATCGGCAATGAACACGGAGAGATTCTGGACCGCGTCAGCTTTCCGACGGAACGGCCGGAAGAGACGACGGCGCGCGCGGCCGCTTATTTTGAAGACAAAAACATCGAAGCGCTGGGCGTCGGCTCGTTCGGCCCGCTCGACCTCGATCCGGGGAGCGGCACCTACGGCCACGTGACGACGACGCCCAAGCCCGGTTGGGCGAATTACGACCTGCTCGGGCATTTGAAAAAGAAGCTGAACGTCCCGGCCGGATTCGATACCGACGTCAACGCGGCCGCTTTCGGCGAAGCGCGCTGGGGAGCGGCCCGCGGCCTCGACAGCTGCGTCTATTACACGGTCGGCACCGGAATCGGCGTCGGCGTGTACGTCGGCGGCAATCGGGTGCACGGACTCGTGCATCCCGAAGGCGGCCACGTCCCGATGCGCCGGCATCCGGGCGACGACTTCGCGGGCGCCTGCCCGTATCACGGCGACTGCCTGGAAGGCATGGCCGCCGGCCCCGCGCTTGAGAAGCGCTGGGGGCAAGGCGGCGACAGCCTGCCGGAAGACCATCCGGCCTGGGAGATCGAAGCGCATTATCTGGCCGAAGCGGTGACCGGCGCGATCCTGCTGCTCTCGCCGAAGAAAGTCATTCTCGGCGGAGGCGTCATGCACCAGAGCCAGCTGTTCCCGCTGATCCGGTCCAAAGTCGCGCGGAACCTGAACGGCTACGTCGCTTCGTCCGTGCTGGACGATCTCGACGCCTATATCGTTCCGCCGGGTCTCGGCGACAATGCCGGCCTCGCCGGCTCGCTTGCGCTGGGCATCGAAGCGGCGCAGGGCTGAGCGCCGCGGCTCGCGCCGCCGGACGGCAGCCGCCCTACGCGCACCGGCTTGATTGCCTTTTCGTCAACCTACCGCCCGATTCGCGCACAAAACCGAACTTACGTATCCCAAAAAGCAGCGTAGCCGCCGTCAAGACCCTCAATCGGGCCCAAACGAGCTTCTACGCTGCTTTTTATGCAATCTGCTTTTCTTTTTCGGACAAATCCGGCTTCTACGCGGCCTTTTCGGACATGTAGCCCCTGTCCGGTTACGGCGGCGAATTACCGCTTCGGCCGGTCTTTGCCTGCGGCGTCCGCTGCGTCGGCGTCCGCCGCGAGCGCTTCGCGGTCGACCGACAGCGGCTCAAGCTTCGCTTCCACTTCGCCCAGATCGAGCGTCGCGCTCTCGCCGAACCAGGATACGAGCTTCGCCCGCGCTTTGCCGCGCGTCTCGTCGTTAATCAGTTTGGCGACGACGGCAACGGCCGCGATCAGCGTGCCGAAATCGTCCGTAAAGCCCACGACCGGAATAAAGTCCGGGATAAGATCGATCGGCGCGATAAAGTACGCCAGCGCCCCGATAATGACCGATTTCGCCCACGGCGGCACATCCGCGTCTTTGAGCGTGTAGAACAGCAGCAGCGCCGCGTATACGACTTTGACGCCCGCTTTTTTGCCGACCGTCTTGACTTTGTCCCAGAACGAGTCGTCCGAATACTGCTTGCCGTAGCCTTCGATCCGCTTGTTCAGTTCCGCTTCGCCGATCGGCTGCGCAGCCGCCGTATCCGCTTCCGCGTCCGCTTTGGATGCCGGATCGCCGCTGCCCACGCCTACTCCGAACTTGTCGCGCCCGTAATCGGCCGCGCGTTCGCGCCAGCTTTTTTTGTCCGCCATTTTCGTCGTCCTCCTTATTTTGCGCTTCAACATTTCAAATTCTCAAGCCAAATTCTCAAGCCCGGAACTTCGCTTTCGATTTGCGCGCCCCGATGCCGGTTCCGCTGCCCGAACCCCGGCTGGCCGAACGTCCTTCGCGGCTTTTGGTGAACAGCCGGATCGACCAGTTGGCGCACAGCAGCGAGAACGCCACGAACAGAATCGACCAGCCGATCGCCGGCACGAACGTATCCTGCGCCAGCAGAGCCGCATCTCCCGCGGCACGCGGAGACGTCACCGACAGCCAAGCCAGATAAAGCGAGCTGAAGATCGACTCTTCCAGCGTCAGGAAGCACAGCAGCACGTAATAGAAATTGCGCGCCGGTTCCCATACGAAGTACATAAGCGCGTTCAGCGCGATGAATCCGATCAGCCAGATGACGCCGAATCCGTCGTGCACGTACAGGATCAGCATGATCAGCGCGACCGCCGTCATGAGAATCAAGCCCTGCTTCTGCTGGCGCTTGTAATAGCCGTAGAACAGCAGCACCGCGAACAGCGAAGCGGACAGGTAGCCGGCCAGCGAGACGAGAATGGAACTCCAGGTCGAGTACGTCGTCACATACGTCGCTCCGCTGTGGTTGGCGTTCAGGTCGATGCCCGCGACGCGTCCCGACGTGGCAAGCGCCACGACCGCGTGCCCGAACTCGTGGATCATCGTATTGAGATTGCGAAACAGCGAAGAAAAAGGTATCAGCCGGGTCAGTACCGCCGCAATCACGAGGTACAGCACCGTTTTTGCCCATTTAGGCATGATCAAACCTCCTTGAACGGATCGCGATCCTTGGCGGATGCGCCGCATTCTTTTCAGGCTTTATCCGAAGTATGCTTCCGGGCTTTCATGTACATTCCGGGCGCTCCCTACCTTACGCCTGGGGCGTCTTCGGGGTTTCGCCCGCTTTTTCGATCACGATCAGGCAGGTGCTGTTCGGCAGCGGCACTTCGCTTCCGTCCTCGTCCGTGACCGTCACTTTGTCTTGCAGCGCAAGCGTATAGCCTTCCTGCAAAAAATACCGACTGAACACGATCGTCGCCGCGTCCCCGAACAGATCGCGAATGCACGCTTCGTACTGGGACGGCGTCATGTACCCGA
Organism: Saccharibacillus sp. WB 17; assembly: GCF_008634075.2. NCBI lineage: Bacteria > Bacillati > Bacillota > Bacilli > Caryophanales > Paenibacillaceae > Saccharibacillus > Saccharibacillus sp. WB 17. The sequence goes on from NZ_VPFK02000014.1 coordinate 217,468, forward strand.
ACTGCTCCTGTACTTCGTGCACGTACGCTTCTTCGCCCCACGTGTACGTGTACAGAAATTCCATCGCGTCGTTGACCGGCATGCGCGCTTCGTGCGGGCCGAGCCGTTCGAACGAAATACGGCGTCCGGCAAAATCGGCCGCGTAACGTTCGAGCCGCTCCATCGCGCCGGGATCGCGGAACGACAGCCGCAGAGTCCGCTCCGCCGGTTCGGTCATGATGCCGTCCCGGATCAGGATGCGCCCGCCCGCGGGAATGAGTTCGAACGCGCTTCGCAGCGCCGCCCGGACCGTATCGAGATTGAACTTTTGTCCGCCGAACGGCACATAGGAATACAATTCGTGCAAAATGGAAGAAAAGACGACCGTATCGATACTGCCCGGCTCGATCGTCTGCGTCAGGTTGAGCGCGTCGCCTTTGCGTACCTGCCAGCTTCGGCCTTCCAGCCGTCGGCGGCGCTCCAGCGCTTCGACCACGTTTTCGCTGATATCGATCCCGATCACTTCTTTTTCCGGCAGCTCCCGTTCGATCAGGTCCAGCAGCACGCCGCCGCCCGGCCCGATATCGAGCACGCGCGAACCGGCAATGTACGACAGCAGAACTTTTTTGTCGTCCGCCGAACCGTTCATCGTTTCCAGATATTCGTCTTCATTGTGAAAACGGTCGTACGCGTCGCGCCGCAGCCCGAACAGGTCCATCAGCATGAGCACGGCCCGTTCGTACAGCGGCGATTTCTCGGCTTCGACGCAGAAATCGATCAGCTTTTCCGCGGCCGGCGAGAAAGCGAAGCCGAAGAAGCATGTATCCGGGTTGCCGTTCACGCGGCTCGTGCGGTGATGCAGATGCGGACTGTCGGCATGCCGCCCCCCGCCGAGCACCGCCGCCCAGTCCAGTTCGCGCAAATATTTTTCGATGATCCGCTTTTTGTACAGATTGATTTTCTTGACGCCTTTGTGGTCGTAATACAGCCCGTGCATCAGGCGTTCGAAGCTGATATGCCGCGCTTCCGGACGTTCTTCGGCTCCGCGCAGCGCAAGCTGCATCATCTTGACGAACTCTTCGAGCGAAAATTCGCCGAGGGCCGCCTCCACGTACCACAGCGTTTTGTCTCCGAGCCTCGCGAAGCTCTCTTCCAGACCGCCCGCGGCGCCGGACGCCCGCAGCTCTTCGTCGATCCGCGCAAGTTCGCCGTCGAAGTCTTCGCCCCGCCGGATCGCGTCCGCCCGCAGCCGGCGCAGCCGCCGCGCAAGCCCGTCTCCGGCCGGCACGGTGCCGAGCGAGACGTGCAGTACGCACTCTTCCAGATCGTCCGCGACGCTCTGCCACAGCTCCTCGGACACGGCCCCGATCACGCAGCGGTTCAACGCCATCAGCAGCCGGGCCAGTTCGGTCTCGCTCAGCAGTCCTTCGTCGACCGGGCCGCGCAGCGGCAGGTTCGCCGAGAACGGCACTTCGCCGCGCAGGTACTGCCCGAGCAGCCCGTGCGTGCGGATCAGCAGCGCGGTCAGCCGCTCCCGGTCGCCGATGCCTCCCGGGGATTTGGCCAGATAAAGGTCCGCCGATCCTTCGTTATGTACGAACACGTTAATGCCCTGCCGCTGCCAGCCGATCCGGTCGATCCGCGTGCCGCCTTTGGCCGTCTCGCTCCAGGCGAGCACTTCTTCCAGCAGTTCCTTGATCCAAAAAGACAGCCGTTCGCCGCCCAACAGGTCCAGGCTGCGCTCCACGTAAGCCAGTACCGGGTTCAGCCGCTCCATCTCGCGGATCGAGCCGATCCGTTCGTAATTGACGATATATTCTTCCGCCGAAGACAAAATTTGCAGCCAGGCCGGCATGCCGCCTTCGTCCGGACCCGCAGGTCCGGCTCCTTCTTCCTGCTCCGCCATATGGGCACGGATATGTTCCAGGGCGCTTCGCATCTACTTCACTCCTTCAGGTCGGTCTCGCTTTGCGATGCCCGGCAAATAATCCTCTATACTATATACCAAAACGGCCGGCAAAAAAATTCCGCCTCCGGTGAGAGAAGTTCGGGGGAAGCGGAGTCTTATCGGTATATCGATCCAAAAAGGAGGCGCGCATATGGAAGTGCCGGACGACCGGACGCTGGTCGGCGAAGTGCTCGCAGGCGACAAACAAGCCTACGCGGGCATCGTCGACCGATACAAAAACAAAATGTACGGACTTTTTCGCAAAATGGGCCTGTCGGAAGCGGATGCCCAGGATCTGACGCAGGAAACGCTGTTCAAAGCGTACCGCAAACTGGCTTCGCACCGGCCGGAACAAAGTTTCTCCGGCTGGCTGCACGCGATCGCGCTCAATCTGTACCGCGATCGGGGCCGGCGCAAAGTGCCGGTACCGCAGGCCGAAGCCGATCTGCAGGCCGCGGCGGACAGCGGCACGCCGGAAGGCCAGGCGCTGCGGCGCGAACTGCGCACCGAACTCGACCGGCTGCTCGATACGCTGCCGGAACATTACCGGCTGGCGATGGTGCTGCGTTACGTCGGCCAGCTCAGCCACGAAGAGATTGCCGACCTGACCGGCATGACGGCCCCGCAGGTCAACAACGCGCTGCACCGGGCGAAGCGGAGTCTACGCCAAAAAATGACGTCAAAGGAGGAGAACCCCTATGAATTTTCGGCTGCGTACCGGAGCGGGAAAAACCGCTCATAACCCCAAAGACAGGTTCGGGCAAGGCGGACAAGGCGAGCACGGCCGTGCTCAGCAGAGCCGGGAGAACCGCGGACCCGGCGGCTCCCCGCCGCATACGCCCAAGCGGGGTACCGAGACGGCGGAAGACGCCCGCTGGACCGAGCGTTTGTCCGAAGAGACGCTGCCGGAAGATTTCACCGACCGGTTCATGGCGGAACTCGGCGGGATCGAGATCGAAGCGCCGGAACCGCCAAGCGCAGCCGCGGAACCGCAAGACGACAAGCGTCGGTCTTCGGCGGCTTCGCCGCGAAGCCGGCGGAAGCGGAGCTGGATCGCCGCGGCGCTTGCGATCCTGCTGGTCGGCGGAGCGCTGCTCTATGCGCAGCCGACGATCGCGGACCGGGTCCGCTCGCTGTTCGCGACGGACCTGCTGCTGGCTCCCGACCAGGGCATGAAAGCCGTCCGGGCAGCGGGGAAAGTGCTGGACCCGCAGATCCGGGTCGAAGATCAGGGCTTCACGATCGCCGTCAACGAGCTGATCGCCGATGCCAACCGGATCGTTGTCGGACTCACGATTACCGACAAGAACGGCGATCCGTTCAACGGCGCCGTCCACCCCCGGTTCCGGATTACGGACGGCAATTACGCGGAGATCGCCACGTGGAGCGGCGAGATCATCGAAGGCAGCACCAGCAAATACAATTTGCATTTTACGCGTCCGGTTCTGACCGACAAGATGCAGATCGAAGCCGAGATCGACCAACTGGAAAAATGGGTCGATTACAAGCCCAAGCGGCAAGCTTCCGGCAACTGGAATTTTTCGATCGACGTCGATTTGAGCGACGCGACCGCCCATACGATCCAGACCCCGCTTCCCGAAAGTTACACGACGCCTCAGGGCGTAGTCATTCAGATGCGCGGAGCGACGCGTACGCCGAGCGGAGGCTCGCTGGAATACGAGACGTCGCTGAACGCCGAAGCCGCCGCCAAAGCGGCCGGCGGCACTGCCGCTTATCACAAGCTCGACTACCATCTGGAGGACGAGAACGGCGACACGATTCAGGGCAGCGATACCAAAGACGAGCCGGACAAACCGTTCGACCTCGACCGCTGGACCCTTCATGCCCGCTGGTTCCAGGTGCTGGACAATCTCGACTATGACCGGCAAAAGATCAAATTCGTTCTGGACAGCTACGTCATTCGGGAAAAATCCGACGCCGCGGTCACTTTCGATCCGGCTGCCCTCTCTCCCGAGCAGCCGGCCAAGTTCGAAGATTCGGGCGACAAGCTTGTGTTGACGGGAGCGCGAATCATGCCCAATCCGACTCTGCCCATCGCGCACAAAAAAGAAGTGGATGCTTCGGAAATGGCTTTGGTGATCGGGGTAACCGGCACGTCCAACAACTTCTTCGGCCTGAACGATTGGGTCGCGGAAGACGAGACCGGCAAACGTTACGAAACGAAGTATTCCGGCGCTCTTGGCATCGGCAAAGACCAACCGCTCGACGGGGAATTCGTCGTAAGCGGCTTGGCCGAAGCGCCCCGCGCCTTGACACTCCGGCGCGTAATGGTCAACCATACGTACCGGGACGCGGATTGGTCGTTCGTGCTTCCGCAGACGGGCGTACCCGCGGTATCTTCGCAATAAACGATGACTCAGCCCTATACCCAAAAGATGCGATACGGCTCGGCGCCGTATCGCATCTTTGAGTCGAATCCGCTTGTTTGCGTATCCTTATCCTTGCAGTATCTATCCGTTTATTCGTCCGCTTCCAGCTCTTTGCGGCGCGTCTCCTGGATCTCCACGTAATCCTGCATCGCGCGCAGGCCGTCGACCGGGATAAACCAGCCCTGCTCGCCTTCGTTGAAGCGCGCGCCGTACAGACCCGACCGGCCGATCTCTTCCAGCCAGCTGATCATGGCATCCACCTTCATCTTGGCGATCAGCACGTTGCCGCCCGGCGTCACCAGATTGTTGTTGCGGCCGAATACCTGCGCGTGCATCGGATCGGTAAACAAAAACGCCCAGCCGTGCCCGTCCATATTGCCGAAAAAAGGCTCCGGCTGCTGCGGATCGTCGCTCGGCTTCATCAGGATCAGCCAGCTGTCCAACTTGAACGCTTCTGTCCAGATCAGCGTCTGCCCTTCCGCGAACTGCATCTCTCTCGCCTGTTCCACCGTTACGTCAAAATGCGCGGCCAGATCGGCGGCTTCGCGCACCTGCTGCTGTCGTTGTCGGTCCTGCTCTTCTGTCATATTCATACGCTCCTCTCGGTTGTCGCCCGGCACTTCATTCCTGTTCGGGGGTGCCTAGCCTCGGGTATATCCAACGCTCTTGTTTATTGTACCCAATCGGACGAGGATTGCGAAGGTCGTTTCCGACAGAACGGCTTTGAATCTTGCGCCCACCTGCGTCTCGTCGGGCATGCGTACTGTGAACGTTCGCCAAGGTCCAAAGTTTGAGCTTTATGAAAAAGAGTCTTCTTCGCCTCGTTATAGAGCGTTTTTTTGGAAAAAAATCGAACGGTTGTCCCCGTGCAAGAATGATAAAAGGCACAAGCGGATAATCCTTTAGCCGGCTCCGCTTTTTCCGTTGGACCAAAGCGGGTTCAATCAAGAAAATATGACTGGTTTTTTTTGCTATAGACTACTGGTTTTTTCTTATGACTTTCGCTTTCCTTCTATATAGAAGCTCACGCAGCGTCCAGCCGCCGAGCCGAAAATCGTCCCTGCCGCGCGCGGCTTCGGACGGCAAGTTTGCATCCGGGGCTCTTTTTGGGTAACAATACGTAGTAAGTCCTGTATGCAAGGGGATGTTCCCGCAAGCTTGGACCTACCGGCTGCGCCTGATATTTGGGCGGCAGCCGCCGGCCTTGTAACTTTTGATACGCTTCGGCGTATAACCATTTGGAGGTGTGTGACTGAATGAACAAGATGAAAGCTTTATCGAGCCTGGCCCTGACCCTGATGCTTACCGGCGTTCTGGCCGCATGCGGCGACAACGAAGCGAATTCGCCGGCACCGGCTTCGCAATCGGACGAGACGCTGCCGGCCGAACAAACCAAGACCAAAGAAGACAACTCGAACCATCCGACGAACGAGACGGATATCGACATCGAGGAAGACGCGCCGGCAGCAGGCACGACGGACAGCGGCGACACGCCGGAGAGCAAAGACTCCCAGGCGCTGCCGGACGCCAAAGATTCGAGCATCACGATCGACAAGGGCGCGACGACGAACGAAGACAAGACGCCGACTCCGGTGCCTAGCGACGACGAGAAGGACAGCCCCGCAGCCGACAAGTCGACCGACGGAGCGGCCGCGACTCCGTCCACAGACACCAAGACCAAGCCTGCCGAGACGGCGCCTGCCGAGACGGCTGCGGCCGCTCAGAGCGCGCAGGGCGAATACGTGGGTCTGGCCGACGGACACACAGCCGAGATCGAAGTGAACGGCGAAGCGGTAGCCTACCAGCTGTCCGACGAAGCCCAAGCGCAGATCGGCAAGATTCCGGCGGATGCCAAAGTCACGTTCACGTATACGGAGAAAGCGTTTGACGCCGATACGAAAGTGCTGACGATTACCGATATTCAAGCGGCCCAGTAATGCACTTCAAGCCTTCCCTCCCGTTTCGGCGGGGCAGGAAGGCTTTTTTCACGTTTTCAAGATGAGAGATTTTGCCAAAAGGAGATGCCGCCATGTATCGGATTGTCATGATCAGACACGGACAAAGCGAATGGAATCAAAAGAACCTGTTTACCGGCTGGACGGACGTCGACCTGACGGAGCAGGGCATCGAAGAAGCCAAAGACGCGGGACGCATCCTGCGCGAATCGGAGTATACGTTCGACGCCGCTTTCGCTTCGGTGCTTCAGCGCTCGATCAAGACGCTGCATTACGCGCTGGACGAACTGGGCCTGCTGTGGATTCCGGAAGAAAAATCGTGGAAGCTGAACGAGCGCCATTACGGCGCGCTGCAGGGACTCAGCAAGCCGGAGACGACCGAGAAATACGGCGAAGAGCAGGTCCATCTGTGGCGGCGCAGCCTGTCGGTCCGCCCGCCGATGCTCGAACCGGGCGACAACCGGCTTCCCGAACAGGATATCCGCTACGCGGCGGTCGATCCGAACGTGCTGCCGGCCGGCGAAAGCCTGCAGGATACGGTCGACCGGGTCGGCGAATATTGGGAAGAGCGTATCGTCCCGCTGATCCGGCAAAAAGAACGCATTCTGATCGCCGCCCACGGCAACACGATCCGGGCGCTGATCAAGTTCATGGAAGACCTCGAAGAACACGAGCTGCTGGATCTCAACATTCCGACGGGCGTGCCGCTCGTCTACGAACTCGACGACGACGTGAAGCCGATCCGCCGCTTCTATCTCGGCCATCCCGACCACGTCGAGAAGAAAAAGCGCCAGGCGGCCGATCCGAACCACGACCCGGATTGACCCGGATTGCGGGCAGAGACGACCGCCGGCCCGATCCGGTCCGATCCAGAGTGACAGACCGAACCTATACCGACCCAACCTATCCGATTCCGAAAGGGGAATTCCCATATGACCCATCCCGCCAAGTTCCGTATCCGGCCCGCCGAGCCGGGCGACGCGGAAGCCGTCTCGCGGCTGATGTACGAAGCGATCGGCGATATCGCGCATACGATCTCGGGCACGACCGACCTGCCGTCGACGCTTGAGACGCTGTCGGAGCTGTTCCGGCTGCCGGACTGCCGGCTGAGCTTCGGGCACACGCTCGTCGGCGAGGACGAACGCGGCCGCATTGCCGGCTTCGCGCTGAGCTATCCGGGCGCCGAGGCAGAGGCGCTGGACGCGCCGCTGCTGCGGCGCCTGCAGGAGCAAAGCCTGCCGGTGGACGGGCTTCTGCCGGAAGCCCGTCCGGGCGAATACTATCTGGATTCGCTGGCGGTGGACGGGGCCTACCGCGGGTCCGGCCTCGGGACCGCGCTGATCGAAGCGTTCGAGCGCCGGGCGGCCGGGCTGGGCGAGCGGCAGGCGATGCTGCTCGTAGAGCGCGCGAACGTCAAAGCCCGCGCGCTCTACGAGCGCCTGGGCTACCGCGAAGACGGCTCCGTCGAACTGAGCGGGCATGCCTACGACCGGATGATCAAACCGGTCGGGGCGGGGTCCTGAGCCGCGTCAAGCCGGACGCGAGCGCAGTTTGATGGAAGCGCAGTTTGACGCGGCTTCAAGCACGGGAAGCGCTGACTGCATTTTTGCGTCATTCGCACGTTTCGCATCCGGTTCGCCAGGTTCGTGTACTGCGGCCCGAACGTCCGCTTCGGCAGGCGTTCGGGCTGTTCGGCGCGCAAAAGCGGCTATCCCCATTATCCCCGCCGTCCACAGCCTGCGTGGTTCGGATATCCCCGGTATCCACAGTGTCCACAGCCGTCGAAACGATTCTTCCGGCTGCGTCTTCTACATCCTTTTCCCGCACATCTAACTTTTTTTCACTTGTGCATTTTAATTTCTTTTGCACTTTTTTGCACTTCTTCGCTTCTTTTGATTCGGTGCTCTACCCGCTTTCCGCACCGCTGCGCCATTGTCCAAAAACTGCTTCTGCTTTTGCGTTCGTCAATCCCCGTATGTGGAGCGCCGTGCCGGAAAACCGCCCTTTTCCCTTCGATTGCTCGCTTTTTCGCGTCCGCAGTCAATTTTGACCGTTTTATTTTATAGAATTTCTGCTTTGACAAACCCCATATCTGGTTATAAAATGAGTAACACTGACCCGGATAAAACTAGATATAGATTTAAACGGGCAATCAAGGAGCGTGAAGGCACATGGTGATCGCTTACGATTCCAAGACTGGAAACGTGCGGAGATTTATTGATAAATTGGAACTTCCTTCGGTTCAGATCGACGAGACGATGAAGCTTGACGAGCCTTTCATTCTCGTTACCTATACGACGGGCTTCGGTCAGGTACCGGACAAAGTCAACCTTTTCCTGCAGCGCAACGGACAGCAGCTGCGCGGCGTATCGGCCAGCGGCAACCGCAACTGGGGACAATGTTTCGCCAAGAGCGCGGATACCATTTCCCAGACCTACGGCGTGCCCGTCCTGTGCAAGTTCGAATTGTCCGGCACGAAAAAAGACATTTTACATTTCAAAGAGGAGTTGAACAGCCTTGCGGCATATTGAACTGAACAACCAACTGATGCTGAGAAACGCCGACGGATTTTTCCGCTTGGAGAAAGATAAAGAAGCGGTTGCCGCATTCATGGAGGAAGTCGCTCAGCGGAGCCTGACTTTCCCGGATTTCGGTTCCCAGGTCGATCACATGATCGAACACGACTACTACGAGAACGTGTACGAAAACTACACCCGTGAGGAAGTCGTGTCGGTGTTCGAGACGTCGCATAACGTTCCGTTCGAGTTCGCTTCGTATATGGCCGCTTCCAAGTTCTACACGGACTACGCAATGAGAAGCAACGACAAATCGACCTACCTCGAGACGTACGCCGACCGCGCCGCGATCGTGGCCCTGCACCTCGGTGCCGGCCATGTCGAGAACGCCAAGTCGCTCGTGACGGCCATCATGGAACAGCGCGTACAGCCGGCGACCCCGACGTTCCTCAACGCGGGCAAAAGCCGCCGCGGCGAACTGGTCTCCTGCTTCCTGCTCGAGATGGACGACGCGCTCAACTCGATCAACTACGTGCTCTCGACGTGCATGCAGCTGTCGAAGATCGGCGGCGGCGTAGCCGTCAACCTGTCGAAGCTGCGCGGACGCGGCGAACCGATCAAAGGCGTCGAAGGCGCCGCCAAAGGCGTTATGCCCGTCCTGAAGCTGATGGAAGACGCGTTCTCCTACGCCGACCAAATGGGCCAGCGCAAAGGCTCCGGCGCCGCGTACTACAACATTTTCGGCTGGGACGTGCTTGAATTCCTGGACAGCAAAAAAATTAACGCCGACGAGAAATCGCGCCTCAAGACGCTGTCGATCGGCCTGATCATTCCGAACCGCTTCTACAAGCTCGCGGAAGACAATCAGCCGCTCGTCGTATTCGGTCCTTACTCCGTCTACAAAGAGTACGGCAAACATCTGGACGACCTCGATATCGACGAGATGTACGACGAACTGCTCGCGAACGACAACGTCAAGAAAAAGACGATTATGAGCGCCCGCGACATGCTCGTGAAGATCGCCATGATCCAGCTGGAATCCGGCTACCCTTATATCATGAACAAGAGCAACGCCAACAAGAACCACGCGCTCAAAGATCTGGGCATGGTCAAAATGTCCAATCTGTGCACGGAAATCTACCAGCTGCAGGAGACGTCGACGATCGGCGATTACGGCCAGGCGAACGATATCCGCCGCGACATCAGCTGCAACCTGGCTTCCCTGAACATCGCGAACGTGATGGGCCTCGGCAAAATCCGCGAGTCGGTGCACGAAGCGATGATCGGCCTTACCGCCGTCAGCGACATGACCGACGTGCAGAACGCTCCGGGCGTAGCCAAAGCGAACCGCGAGATGCACTCCGTCGGCCTCGGCGCGATGAACCTGCACGGCTATCTCGCCAAGAACAAAATCGCGTACGAAAGCGACGAAGCGATCGATTTTGCACGTACGTTCTTCATGATGATGAACTACTACTCGATCGAGAAAAGTATGGAAATCGCCCGCGACCGCGGCGAAACGTTCGCAGGCTTCGAAAAATCCGAATACTCAAAAGGTACATACTTCGACAAGTACGTACAGACCGACTACAGCCCGCGTACCGACCGGATCAAAACGCTGTTCGGCGACATGCACATCCCGACGACGGCGGATTGGACCCATCTGCGCACGCTGGTTCAAGCCAACGGCCTGTACCACGCTTACCGTCTGGCGATCGCGCCGACGCAAAGTATTTCGTACATCCAGAACTCGACGTCGAGCGTCATGCCGATCGTCGACGCGATCGAGACACGCACGTACGCCAACTCGACGACGTATTTCCCGATGCCTTACCTGGCGCAGGAAAACTTCTTCTACTACAAGTCCGCTTACCAGATGAACCAGTTTAAGGTCATCGACCTGATCTCCGAGATCCAGGAGCATATCGATCAGGGCATCTCGGCTATCCTGCACGTCAACAGCAACGTGACGACGCGCGATCTGGCCCGTTATTACCTGTATGCCGCGCGCAAAGGGCTCAAAGCTCTGTATTACACGCGTACCAACCACCTCAGCGTGGAAGAATGTATCAGCTGCGCGATCTAAGTCATCTGAGCCGCGCTTTGGCCCAAGGCCATAGAGTAACAGATACGTTTTTTGAAAAAAAGTTCGAACGATAATGGGACACAGCGGGGCGCCTTCTCCACGATCCGGAATTCCGGTCTTGAGCAAAACGCCCCGCTTTACTTTTGCTTCGTTTGCGACGATAATAAGAATTCTGTGCAGCCTGCCCGGATTGCCCGCAATCCGGTTCATCTGCGCGCTGCAATATCCAACATTGCCCACAATTAACTTAATTTATATAACCCACACCGAAAGGGATGACTAGACATGATCAAAGCCGTCAACTGGAACCGTCCCGCAGACGACTTCACCCTGATGTTCTGGAATCAAAATATTATGCAGTTCTGGACCGACGAAGAGATTCCGCTGTCCGACGACAAAATGTCCTGGATCACGCTGAATGAAGACGAGCAGGAAGCGTACATGCAGGTACTCGGCGGCCTGACGCTGCTCGATACGGTGCAGGGCGGAGTCGGCATGCCGCAGATCATGGAACACGTCGAAGATCTCCAGCGCAAAGCGGTGCTCGCGTTTATGGGCATGATGGAGCAAATCCACGCCAAATCGTACAGCAGCATCTTCACGACGCTCGCTTCCACCGAAGAGATCGACAAAGTGTTCCGCTGGGTCGAAGAAAATCCGCTGCTCCAGAAAAAAGCGGAAATCATCTCCAAGTATTATCAGAACATCCAGACGCCAAAAGAACTGTATCTGGCGATGGGCGCTTCGGTCATGCTGGAGAGCTACTTGTTCTACAGCGGCTTCTTCTACCCGCTCTACCTCGCCGGACAAGGCAAAATGACGAGCAGCGGCGAGATCATCGACCTGATCCTGCGCGACGAGAGCATTCACGGCCTGTACGTCGGCGTTCTGGCCCAGGAAGTGCTGCGCGAACTTCCGGCATCGGAAGCCGAAGCCGCGACGAAAGAGCTGTACGAGCTGCTGCACACGCTGCAGGCGAACGAAGAACAGTACACGGAGCAGCTGTACACGAAGATCGGACTGAAAGACGAAGTCGACAAGTTCGTGCGCTACAACGCCAACAAAGCGATGATGAACCTCGGTCTGGAGCCGCAGTTCGAAGAAGACGAAGAAAGCATCAACCCGATCGTCATGAACGGACTGAAGACGCAGACCAAGCAGCACGACTTCTTTTCCAAAAAAGGCAACGGCTACGTACGCACGGTTCACGTGGAACCGCTGCGCGACGAGGATTTCCTGTTCGATACGGTCGAAACGCCGGAACCGAGCGTCCTCTAAGTCTTCCGTCCACCCAGCGCATACTCAGCACTATTCCGGGGCTTCGGCCGCGAGAGAACGACCGAAGCCCGGTCTCTTTCGCGGACGAAGCTTCTTGGTCGTGTTCGTTGGGGTAATAGAACAGGTGAGCAAAGCGAAAAGAGAGCAGGCGATTGAACATGAGAGCGGCAGTTATACGCAAATACGGAGGACCGGACGTGTTCCGGATCGAAGAGATCCGCGAACCGAGTCCGCGTGCCGGAGAACTCAAGATCCGCATGCAGGCGACGTCCATCAATCCGATCGACTACAAAGTACGCAAAGGCTATCTGATCTTCCTGTCGGGACTGCGCTTCCCCAAAGTGCTCAGCTCCGACTTCGCGGGCATCGTCGAGCAGTGCGGAGACGGCGTCGAAGGGTTCGCACCCGGCGACGAAGTGTACGGCTTCACCAACGGCGCTTCGCAGGGCGGGGCGCTGGCGGAGACGCTCTGCTGCAAAGCTTCGGTCGCTTCGAAGAAACCTTCTTCGCTGCATTTCGAAGAAGCCGCCGCCGTTCCGCTGGCCGCTTCTACCGCCTATCAGGCGTTGACCCGGATAGCCGGTCTGCAGCCCGGCATGCGGGTGCTCGTGACCGGCGCGACCGGAGGGGTCGGCCACTACGGCGTGCAGCTGGCCGCGATCCTCGGCGCCCACGTTACGGGAGTCTGCCGCTCCTCCGGCGAAGCGACCGCCAAAGCGCTCGGCTGCGACGAAGTGATCGCCTACGATCGGGACGATTTCCGCAAAAGCGGGCAGACGTTCGACGTCATCTTCGACGCCGCCGGCAAATACGGCTTCAAAGACTGCCGCGCCCTGCTGACGGAACAAGGCACGTACGTCACGACCGTTCCCGGCCCTTCCGCCATGCTGGGACGGGTGCTCTCCGGCTCCAAAGGCCGCAAAGCCCGCTTCATCCTCGCCAATTCCAACGACACCGATCTTGGCCTGATGCGCCAATGGTGCGACGAAGGCCGGCTCAAGCCGCTGATCGAGGCCGTTTTCCCTTTGAGCGAGACGCGCCAGGCTTACGAACTGGCCGAGTCCGGCCGGATTCGCGGCAAAGTGGTCATTCAGACGCGGGTCTGACCGGGTTGGGGAAAACTCTGTCGCAGCGCGGTGTCCTGCCCCGAATTGGCGGCTGCGGAGTCGAATCCAAGAAAAGCTGACCTGAGGTCAGCTTTTTTGTTTGGATGCGGCTTTTTTTGACACAATGCTGACTTATGGTCAGCAATTCATGCCAAAACGGCTATGGAATGGCCGTTTTGCGGCAGATTGCTGACTTTAGGTCAGCTTATCGCTCCCTGGGCGCTTTTTACGGATGAAATGCTGACTTTTGGTTCACATTTAACGATGCCGGCAAGCTTCGCACCGGGCAAGACTACGGGCGAAGTCAAAGGCAGAGCTAACGGCAGGCAAAGACTGCTGCCGAGAATGGCGATTCGCCGACAAACTGACCCAATCCCCCTCATTCACCCTCGGCTCGGCTAACGGATTGTATGTCCTTTAGAGCGCCGAATCGGCCGCTAAGCGTCGCCTGGGTCCGTTAGCGTTTCCCGGCTGTCTCGTTCGCTCCCGTTTTTCCCATTTTGTTCGGTCTCCTCTCTCCTCGAACGGTAACCGTAACTCCTCCTCCTCTCGCCTTTTCCCGCTTATCCGTCTGCCTGTCCTTCCCGATCCCGCCCCCTACTGGGCTCTCTATGGGTACGGGCTGCCGCCGCTTGCCGCCGCCCACTCCGTCTCCGCCACGCGCGCCATGCTTGCCGCTCTCTACCCCACCGCCCCGCGCCCTCTCCATCCGCAAGACGACAAAAAAACCGCCCTCCCGGCCCGAAGGGCGGAAAGGCGGCGATTCAACGAGGGGAAGCAGCCGAACTTACTTTTTCGGAAGCAGCGTGACCGGTACGATAAAGGTCTCGTTGATCTTGGAATTCTTCTTGTAGGAAGCGGTAACTTCCAGATTGACGACCGTCGGTTGCTGCGGCAGGGCGCGCAGGGCGCCTTTGCTGTTGATCAGGTTCGGGTGATCGCTGCCCGTGACCTGGAATTTGACTTCGCTCGTCGATTTCAGTTCGAGCACGTTCGGGCCGATGCGGGTCGTGTTGACGATCGCGGCTTGTTTGTCGAAGGCCGCAATCGCTTCGTCGACCAGCAGCGCTCTGCGTTCCGCGATGCGGTAGCTGGAGTAGGCCGTGTACTGAATCGGTTGGCCGGCCGGGTCTTTCACGACCGTGCCGGACGGAGACAGCTGGGCGGCCAGCAGTTCGAGCTGGTACGTGCCCGGCTCAAGCTTGCCGACTTTGCCGGTGTTCTCGTCCAGGTACCGGTCGTCCAGTCCGTCGAACGTATACCGGCCCGGTTCGAGCATGCTCAGATTGCCCTGCGCGTCTTCGTCCACGATTTGGGCGAGCAGGCCGATGTATTCGTCATCGATGCCGTATGCCGCAACCTGGACATAGTTCACGTTATCGGCCGACAGCGTGAACGATACGTCGGTCGTATCGCGATTGCCGTCGCCGTCAGGCGTAATGATGCGGTTCGATACTTCGATGTCTTGAATGCCGAAGCCGGTTGCCGGCTGTTCGTCGCCGATATGCACGGCGAACGGCAGATGCAGGTCGGGGCCGGCTGCGGATTGCAGCAGCACTTCGCCTTCGTATACGCCTTGAGCGGCATCCGATGCGGGATCGACGGCAAGCTGGAAGGCTGCCGGCGTTCCGGCCGAAGCGCTAACCGTGCTGCCGGCGCCGAGGCCCGTCAGCTCGGCCGAGATTTTGCTCGTGTCCGGCGTCGCGATCGGTCCGTTCGGATCGGACGTCACGTTTTTGTGCCACACGACGCTTGCCGTGTACGAGACCGGAGCTCCCGATACGCTTTTGAGCTGCAGCTCCTGGCTGACCGCGTCGCTGTCCGCGCCGATCACGCCGAACGAAGTGGACGATGCGTAGTTCGTCACCGGCACTTCGACCAGGTCGGTATTGAGAATGCGTACTTCTTCGACAGCCTGCAGCAGGGCAGGCGTATCGAGCGCGTCTGCCACGTAAGCGCGGCCGGCGCCCTGCGAATACACGTCGTACGGCGTGCCTTCTTCATCGGCAATCGTATCCGCCGTGTTCGCCAGTGCCGCGCGAACGTCGAACGGCGTCCACTGCGGGTATTTCTGCTTCAGCAGTACGGCCAGTCCCGCGATATGCGGAGCCGCCATGCTGGTGCCGCTGGAGCGGGCATACGCTTCGTCGTAGCTGACGCTATCGTCGAAGTTGCCGTATTCCGGATACGTCGACAGCAAGTTGACACCCGGTGCTACCACGTCCGGCTTGATGCTCAGCTTCTCGTCGCTGTTCGGACCGCGCGAGCTGAACGAAGCCATCTTGTCGCCTTCGATAACCGTCTTCGGATATTGGTCGCCGAACGAAATTTCGAATTCCGGCGAACCTTGGGCTACCAGTTCTCGTGCCAGCTTGCGGCCTTCTACGCCGCTCATGTCGAAGTACGGCACGTAGTCGAAGCTGTCGCCGAGGAACGCGACGGAACCGACCGGAGCGTCGCGTCCCGGCAGCGATTCCGACAGGTCCGCCTGATTGGCGTTGCCCGGAACCGTGTTGCCGTTGAAGATCACGATCGCTTTGGCGCCGTGCGCCGCAGCGCCGCGCACTTTGGCGTCGAACGTCAGATTGCCGCGCGAGACGACGACGACTTTGCCCGTCACGTCGATGCCTTCGGCGGTCAGCGCGTCATAATCCGCGTCGGTGCCCAGGTTGGCGTAGACGGCGTCGTTCGGCTCCGTGCCGAGGATCGCGGCGAAGTTTTCCTGCCCTGTTTTCCAGGCCAGAATGTCCGTCTGGTACGGACCGTATTCGCCGTACACAGCCTGCGATACGGTAGGCGCCGCCGCTTCCGCGTTCGCCGAAGCCGGAGCTGCGGCAGGAGCTGCCGCTGCCGGAGCCGGTGCGGCCGCTTCTTCGGCTGCGGCTTCACCCGCAGGCGCCGCCGTTTGTTCCGCCGAAGCCGGAGCTTCCGCTGCCGGCGTCTCTTCGGCTGGCGTCTCTTCCGTCGGCGTCTCTTCGCCGACCGCCGCCGAGAACGTGGCCGCGTAGTGATTGCTTTCGCTCGTCACGGCGCCGACCGAAATGGCCAGCTGCGACGAAGCCGGAGAGCCCATCGAATAGTAGTAAGGACCTTCGTCCGCGGCGTTGCCGTTCGCGATGACCGCGGTTACGCCGGTGAGCACCGCGTTATTGATCGCGACCGCGTCGGGCGAGTTCGGATCTTTGTTCGAGTCCGAGCCGAGCGACAGGTTGATCACGTCCATGCCGTCTTTGACCGCATGCTCGATGCCGTCGATGACCTGCGCCGAAGATCCCGAAGCGCGTCCGGTCTCCAGATTGCGGCCCAGCACTTTGTACACATACAGATCGGCATCGTAGGCGACGCCTTTTTGTACCAGTTCCGACGTCGGGTTCTTGCCCTGGCCGACGATCGTGCCCGATACGTGCGTGCCGTGGCTCGTGCCCGCATAAGTCGTGCCGTCGATCACGATCGGAGGTTCTTCGTACGGATCGTTATCCTGCTCGAACGAGTCGTAGCCGCCTTTGTAGGCGTCTTTGAGATCGGGATGCAGATAATCGACGCCGGTATCGATTACGCCGACTTTGATGCCTTTGCCGGTAAATCCGTCCGCCCAGGCTTGATCGACGCCCATCTGCTTCAGCGGCTGGATCTCGAAGTTGTCGCCTGCCGCCGCGTCTTGTTCGTCGACCGGGATTTCGTAGTAGGTCTGGTTCGCGTCGATGGCGAGGACGTTCGGAATCGAAGCGAGCTTCGTCAGGTCCTGAGCCGACACCGTCACTTCGAGGCCGTTCAGCACCGTATTGAATTGATAGTTGACCTGCAGGTCGACGCCGAGCGCGGCGGCCCGGCTAATGAAGTCGGACTGTTCGCTGTCGACCTGCTGCTCCGCCGACGAGGCCGAGAAGCTGCGCAATCCGGCTTCGGCGGACGAAGCTTCGGCTGCGGCTACAGGCTCCTGACTGAGCTGCACGATAGCGCGCACTTTATGTAGAGACCGGGTATCCAGCTTGGGCGAGATGATCGAAGCCGGGTCGCGGGTCTGGACGGCAAAAGCGCTCATCCTGCCTTCGGCCGCTCCTCCGTTCAAAGACTTGTTGGACAGGTTGTGCGGGACAAGCTCATTCGGCGACTTTGTCGTCTGTGCGGAGGCTGCGGCCGGAAGCGCCGCTCCCAGGGCCAAGGCCAGGCTCAGTGAAACGCCCGACAATTTACGGAACAGATGCTGCTCTTTCTTCAATGCAACTTCCCCTCTCGTTTTTAAAATATGGATGCCATGGTTCAAGCTGAGGCACACTTCCTGTCAGCTATGTTCACAGGTAAGCGAAGAACGACTCCAAAAACCGGCCTCCCCTCGTACTCTTGTCAAAAAGCTTGCCACCTATGCTAGCATCGGCATAAAGAGTTGACCACCTGTAAATTTTTTCGTTAACGTGATTCAACTTTTTCTTTTAGCGCATTTTGTCGAATTTTAAAGGGTTTCCCTTTACGTTTTGCAGGCCTAACTTTACATGAAGCAAACAAAAGTCGCATTCATGTCAGCGCTTTGAAAGGTCCAAGGCCGTCGGCTTGCATCTTTTGGTTGCTTCTGCCCGCTTGCTTCTGAGTCTATAGGCTTAATGTTTCGACAAACTGCAACTTTTTGAAAAAAAACGCAAAAAGCCCGCCTCCCGGCGAGCCTGAACCCACTTCATTGGATGACAGAACCTCTTTTTAATCCGACAAAAAAGACCGTTTAACTGCGTCCGCCCGGAATATAC
Source organism: Saccharibacillus sp. WB 17 (assembly GCF_008634075.2). Lineage (NCBI taxonomy): Bacteria > Bacillati > Bacillota > Bacilli > Caryophanales > Paenibacillaceae > Saccharibacillus > Saccharibacillus sp. WB 17. The sequence goes on from NZ_VPFK02000014.1 coordinate 235,465, forward strand.
GGCCGAATCCATTCGCCGAACGATTTCGGGCTGCGGGTCTGGATCAGCACGACGCCTTCGCCGCGGAACCGGCAGACGAGACCTTCGCCGCTCGTGAAGCTCGATACCCAGCCTTTGGATGCTTTCTCGATATCGTAGCGCATATAATCCGGCCAGGCCACGAGATGTCCGTTATCGACGACGACTTCCTGCCCCGCTTCGAGATTGATCGCATGGATGCCGCCGTAGGAAGACAGGAATACGGTGCCGCGCCCGCTGATCTCCACGATGAAGAACCCTTCGCCGGACATCAGCCCGCGGCCCAGATTTTGCATTTTCGTATTGACTTCGATGCCCGACGTGCCGGCCAGAAATCCGTCTTTTTGCACGAGCAGCTTGTACGACCCGTCCAGTTCGACCGCTTCGATCGCACCTGGGCTGGACGGCGCCAGCGTCGCTTCGCCGTGCCGGCCAACAGACAGCAGCTCCTGGAAGAAGAACGACTCGCCGCTCAGCATCCGTCCGAGGCCGCGCATGAGACCGCCGTCCGCCGTACCCTTCAGTTCGATATTCGGCGACATCGACACCATCGCGCCCGATTCGGCTTTGATGCTTTCTCCGCTCTGAAGCTGAACCTGAAGCAGCGGAAAGGCTCCCGGGTACAAAATTTGATAGTCCATTCCTTCTAGCCTCCTCTCTCCTTCATCTTAATGAGATTTTATGCGCGGCGCAATGGAGTTCGTATCCGGCTGTGCTATAATCAGATGCAGCGATACGCAAGGCGGAGCCCGAATGTCCGCCATCATTCCTTCAAGGAGGCATCACCCATGTACAAAATCAATCAAGCGGGGCAGCGCTGGACGCTCGCCGCGCTCCTGTCGCTGATGCTGCTCGTGCTGGCCGCCTGCGGCACCCAAGCGCCCAAGCAGGCCGCGCCGGCCGACAAGCCGGCGGCCGAAGCCGGCACGCAGGCATCCGGCGAAGCGACCCCGAGCAGCGACGGCAGCCCGATCGTCACGATCGAAATGGACAACGGAGGCATCGTCAAGCTGGAGCTGTATCCGGACGTCGCGCCGAATACGGTCAACAATTTTATTGCGCTGGTCAAAGCGGGCTTCTATGACGGCCTGACGTTCCACCGCGTCGTGCCGGGCTTCGTCATTCAAGGCGGCGACCCGGACGGCACGGGCGGAGGCGGTCCCGGCTACTCGATCAAGGGCGAGTTCACCTCGAACGGCTTCGACAACACGCTGCTGCATACCGAAGGCGTCCTGTCGATGGCGCGGACGGGCGACCCCGATTCCGCGGGCTCGCAGTTCTTCATCATGCTGGCCGATCAGCCGAGCCTGGACGAGCAGTATGCCGCGTTCGGCAAAGTGATCGAAGGCATGGACGTCGTCAACGCAATCGCCGCGCTGCCGGTCGACGGCAGCGACAAGCCGAGCAGCCCGGAAGGCGCCACGATGAAGACCGTTACGGTCGACACGCTCGGCAAGGAATACGCGGAACCGGAGAAAATCCAGTAACGTGAACGCCGAATTCGAATGCCGCCCCGACTGCGGCGCCTGCTGCACGGCCGTCTCGATCGCGTCGGCCATTCCGGGCATGCCCGGCGGCAAGCCGGCCGGCGTGCCGTGCGTGCAGCTCGACGAACGCAGACGCTGCAAGCTGTTCGGACGCCCCGAGCGTCCGGCCGTATGCGGCGGCCTGCCGCCTTCGCCGGAAATGTGCGGAAGCTCCGCCGAGGAGGCGTTCGCCTACCTCGAATGGCTGGAGCGCGAGACGACGCCTTGACCGACAGTCCTTCCCTATCCGCTTAACTTAGCATCAGCCTCGCCGGACCGCCGGCCGCCTATGGGCGGTCCGGCGTTTTTTTTTCGCGCCGCCGCAATCTTCGTTTCCGTTCGCCGCGTACGGTTCGCCGCCTGCCCAAAATGGCTCTTTTTGACTAGCTGCCTCTCTTCGATTAGTCATTTACACCCGATAGGGTTGGAATTATGATTGGAATAAATAACCTAAATCTTACTCGAAAAAGGAGCTGCCCCATGCTGGAGAGGAAAAATAAACTGATGCTGCTGCTCACGCTCGGCGTCGCGCTGTTCTCCGTCTTGATTCACGTACTCGGCCGGGGGACGAACCTGTTCGACATGATGGTGCAGATGCACCATTCGCTGGCCGCGGAGGCTCATCCGGTCTGGCTGAACGTCATCGCGGTTCCTCCGATCCTGTTCCTCGCCGCAGCCGCCGCGCTGTTCGCGCAGCATCGAAGCCACCGTTTGATTCCTCCCCTGGTCACGTTGGCCCTCGTCAGCTCCAGCATTTCCCTGATCGCCGGCAGCGGCGGGGGGACGGAATTCCACTTTTCCATCTTCATGGTCATCGCCATCCTCTGCTTCTACGAGAGCATTCCGCTGCTGATCGGCGCCACGCTCATTTTTACCGTGCAGCATCTGATCGGCTTCTTCTTCTCCCCGGAAATGGTGTTCGGCGTCTCTTCGTATTCGCTGACCATGCTGGTCACGCACGCGTTTTTCCTCGTGGCGACTTCGCTGGCCGTCATCTTGCAGATCACTTCGAACAAAAAAGCCCGTGAGGCGCTGAATGCGGAAAAAGACCGGGAGCGCGCGCAGACCGTAGGCGAAATCGTCGAACGGCTGACCGCCACTTCGGGCCAGTTATGCGGTCGGACCGGCGAATTGAGCGCGCAGGCCGAATCGTCGGCGGGCGCGAGCAGCCTGATCCGCGAGCACGTCACGGACATCTACGAAGGTTCGCAGGAACAGAAAAACGAAGCGGGCAGCGCCCGGACCGCGATCGAAAAAGTCGGCGCCGACCTTCGGCAGATCGTCACGGACACGTCGGACGTCTCGGAAGTGTCCGGGCAGAGCGCCCTGCACGCGGAAGCGGGCAACCGCAGCATGGGCGAGCTTATGCACCGCCTGACGACGCTCGAGTCTTCGGTGAGCGACTCGGCCGAGCGTATTCGCCTGCTGAACGAGCATGCCCGGCAGATCGGCGAAGTGACCGACTTGATCCGCAGCATCGCTTCGCAGACCAACATGCTGGCGCTGAACGCTTCGATCGAAGCTTCGAGAGCCGGCGACGCCGGGCGCGGATTCGGCGTGGTCGCGACCGAAATTCAGCGGCTCGCCCAGCAGTCGAACGCTTCGGCGGAAAATATCGGCGCGTTTCTCGGCCGCATAAACGAGGAGTCGCAGCATTCCGCCGTGTCGATGCAGCGCGTGACCGCCGAGCTGTCCGACGGCCTCGCCGCCGCGCACGAGACGGAAGATTCGTTCCGCGTCATCCGCGACCATGCGAATGAAGTGAACGCCAAGCTGCGGCAGGTGCTGTCGTCCGGCAGCCTTGCGCTGGAGAACTCCGGCCAGGCTTCGAATTCGATCGAGACCATTTTTCTGATCGCGGACGAATTCGTGCACGCCTGCGAGCAGGTCAAAGGTCATGCGGACAACCAGCTGCAGTTCAGCGGCGAGACCGCGCAGATCGCGGCCCAGCTCGGCGGCGCCACGTCCGAACTGCGCGAGACGATCGTGCGGATTGGCGCTTGAGACGCAGGAGCGGGCAGCGTGGACCGGATGGATCGGGGCGCAGCAGCGCCGAATGAGGCGGACGATGGAAGCGCCGGACGGGCCGTTCGCGGGCCGTCCGGTTCGCGCGCGGATGCGGCCCGTGTACCCGGCAGGCAAAATCGGTTATAGTAAAAAGCATGCCTATGCCTCTTCGTCGACAAGACGGACAGGTCAGAAAGGAAGAACCTCTACCGATGAACCGATACCGCATGATCCCCCGACACCGCTGGGCGCTTGCGCTGCCGATCGCGTTTGGCCTGCTGCTGAGCGCCTGCGCGCAGGGCACGGTCGACGTGACCGTCAACCGCAACGGAACGGCCGATATCCGCATGGACGCGACGATCGACGAATCGGCGCTGAATACGATCGGACAAGGCGATCTGCCCGAGCAGATCGCCGCCAGCCTGCGCGAACAGGGCCTGGACGCCCAGGCGATCAATCAGGACGGCAAAGCGGGCCTCAGCGCTTCGCGCACGGTCGAACTTAAAGGCGGCCCGATCCCGAAGATGCCGGCCGGCATCACCGCCGAAGACCGCAAGGAAGAAGGCTGGTTCTCGACGACGCATAATCTGGTCGTCGTCGCCGATCCGCCCGAGCTGATTCCGCGCGAAAGCTCGTCGCTCACCGGCTTTATCGGCTCCCGCCTGCTCGGCCGTTTTGTCGAGAGCGAATTCGACTTCAAATTCAGGCTGACGCTGCCGATCAAGCCGGGCGCGAACAACGCCGACGAAGTCTCCGCGAACGGCCGCACGCTGACCTGGGATCTCTCCGCGACCCGCGAGAACCGGGTCGAACTGAGCGTGACCGTGCCGAAGATCGACCGCATCCTCTACGCCGCTTCCGCCGTGCTGCTGATCGTGATCGCGGCCGTCGTCTTCCTGCTGCTGCGGCGCAAACGCCGGAAGCAGCACCTGCCTCCTCCCGCCGCGTAACGCAAAAGGCTGACGGAATTTCCCGTCAGCCTTTTTTGTTGCCCGTAGCGCGGCTGCGCTGCGCAAGGTTCGGATCGAACCCGCCGCGGCTGTTCGCGCCGCTCGCGGCCGCGAGCGGATCGGAGCTTTACTCGCTTCGGTATTACCGTCGCTTCGGTACTACCCTCGCTTCGCTACTCTCTTCGCTTCGCTACTATCTTCGCTCCGAAGCTTCGCGTACCGGCTACCGGCTGCTCCGTCAGCCCTGCCGCTTTAAACGCGCAGCGAATCCTGATAACGCTATTCGCGGATATTCGGCCGTTTGGAGAATCTAACGAATCCTCGTAACGCTATCGGCCGCAATAGTGTCGATTTGCGACGTTTTGGAGCAAATAGCGTGCTCAGGATTCGTTAAAATCCATAAAAGCCATTCTGAGCGCAAATAGCGTGACGACGATTCGTTAGCATCGGCCGAGTCCGTATCAACACCGGCCCTCAGGCGATTTTCGCGAGTCGGATGCTGGGGCTGTAGGTCGTGTAGATAGTATGTTGTAGGCGCTATAGGTGTTGTAGCTGCTGCAGCCACTATAGCGTGAGTAGTGTGGGTAGTGTGAGTATAGCACTCCAAGCACCGTAGCAATCCGCCTGACCCTCCAACTCCAGCCTCCTCCAGCCCCTCCCGTAACTCCCGTCACCCTTTTCGCCATACGCGTCGCGACACGTCGCCGGTTCCGCCGCGATACACGGCGTATTCCCCGTTCGTCAGGTCGACCAGCGCCAGGCCGCGCGATTCCTCGATCGCATACGTATGCGAGCCGAGGTCGCAGTTCAGCCGCGCGCCGTCGTAGCAAATGAATTCGCACGGCGTATGTCCGTGCACGACCGTTTTCCCGCCTGTCGCTTGCAGAATCGACTTCGCCGGATACGCGTAAAATTCGCGTTCCGTCATCCACAGAACGTCCCGGCTCTGCGCGTCCAGCGGCTGGTCCGGCATAAATCCGGCATGCGTGTACACGTATTCGTCGTCCTGCGCCACCATCGGCAGGCCGAGCAGCCACTCGAAGCTTGCCCAGCTCTCCGTTTCGTCTTCGAACGTGCGATCGAAGCTGGATAACGCTTCCGCGCCGCCGTGCAGAAGCCACATATTCGATCGCTTTTCCAAATACCAGCGCAGCATCTCTTCGTGATTGCCGGTCAGCACCGTGACCCGCTCCGGATGTATCCGCTGCAGCATACGCAAATAGCGGACGACCAGCGCGCTGTCCGGCCCCCGGTCGATCAGGTCGCCGCCGACCGTCAGCCGGTCCGTGAATCCGTCGTAGTCCATCTCCCGCAGCAGTTCGATCAGCCCGCGGTATTCGCCGTGGATATCGGTAACGAACAGCTTGCGTCCTTCCTCCATGGATATGCGCCCCTTCTTCTGTTGGTTTGCGCCCTGCGCGGCACGCGGCTCCGTTTCGGCTCTTTCTTTTCCATCATTCCTGTTTCCATTGTACCATTTCGGCCGCGTTCCCTGCTCCCTGCGTCTCGCGGGCGGCACGCGCTGCTTTTGTCTCTTTTCGGATTGACATCTTTTTTCGTAAGGTCTATCATTTTGGACAAATGAAGTAAGCGCTACCAAAATCACGCAAAGGACTCGATGCCATGAATGCGAAAAAACACCCCACCGTCAAGGAGATCGCCCGCGAGGTCGGCCTGTCGGTCGCTACCGTGGATCGCGTGCTGAACAATCGGGGGCGCGTCAAGCCGGAGACCGTCAGGCTCGTCATGGACAAAGTGCGCGAGATGGAGCCTGCGCCCGATCTTCCGGCCGGCTTTTCGTCGAACAACCGCAGCGTCTCGTTGGCCGTCGCGTTCCCCGAGCTGCCGGAATATTTCTGGAAACAGGTCGAGACCGGCATCGACGCGGCGATTCGGGATTTTCGCGATTGCGGCCTGCAGGTCCATACGATCCGCTCCAAAGATTACGATCTCACCGAACAGAAAACGAAGATGCTGGAGCTGGTCGACTCCGGCGAATACGACGCGATCGCGATCTCCCCGAACGATCCGCAGGAGATGACCGACGTGATCGACCATGCCGTCAGCCGCAACCTGACCGTGGGCACGTTCAACAGCGATTCCCCGCTCAGCTCGCGCCTGTTCTACGTCGGCTGCGATTACCGGGTCGCCGGGCGACTCGCCGCGGATACGCTGTGCCGGCTGATCGGCAGACGCGGCCGGGTCGGCCTCATCATGTCGTATACCAATCTTCAAATGCAGCAGAAAGTGACCGGATTCCGCGAGGTGATCAGCAGTTATCCCGGCGTCGGGCTCAAAGCCCCGCTCAAGGTCGATCAGGAAGAATACACGTCGTTCGAGACGTTCGCCGACTATTTCGACGGGCTGGACGGCGTCTACGTGGCGAGCGCCAAGCTGCATCTGATCGCGGAACATCTGGAAGCGGCCGGACTGGCCGGGCGCGTGGCGCTGATCGGACACGATATGAACGACGAGATCCACGAGGCGATGCAGCGCGACGTCGTCACAGCCACCATCTGCCAAGACCCGTTTAATCAAGGCTACCGCATCGTCAAGATGCTGTGGGAATACCTGTCTTCGAGAAAACAGCCCGACCCGCGCGAGAAAAGAATCAAACTGGAGCTCGTGACCCGGGAAAATGCGCAGTATTACGTCTAAAACAGAGCCTTTACTCCTACGACGGTCTTGCGGAAATTCCGCCGTGAGCGGACACCGCTTCTTTTTCGCGTAAAACAAACAACGTCCCTTATTCAATGATCGAGATTCGGGGATCGAGGCGCTTCCTTCAAAAGTCCCAATGGTCGCTCACTCTTTTCTACTATTATAAAGGACGCTGCCGCAGGTCGTTCTGCCCAGCGTGTCCCGGAGGTTTGTGCATGAAATTCACCGATGGCTATTGGCATGTCCGTTCCGGCTTGACGCTTAACGCGGCCCAGGAAGTCCGCGACCTTACGCTCGGCGAGCGGGAGATTGAAGCGTTCGCCGCCTGCAAAAAAATCGTCGCCCGAGGCGATACGCTCAACACGGCGATCCTCACGTTCCGCTATTCTTCTCCCATGCCCGACGTGATCTGCGTGGAATCGGTGCATCACGAAGGCACGCGGCTGCGCGGGCCCCATTTTCCCAAGTCCGCCGACCCTTCCGTCGACGTTTGTGTGACCGAAGACCCGGAGACGGCGGTGCTGACGAGCGGCAGCCTGAGCGTGCGGATCGACAAAAGCGGAGACTGGAACACCCAATTCTATTACGCAGACCGCCGGCTAACCGGCAGCGAACGCAAAGGCCCGGCCCATATCCGCTCGGCGGATAGCACGTACATGCGCGAACAGCTCGATCTGGGCGTCGGCGAACGCATTTACGGGCTCGGCGAGCGGTTTACCCCGTTTGTCAAAAACGGCCAGGTCGTCGACCTGTGGAACGAAGACGGCGGCACATGCAGCGAGCAGGCTTACAAAAACGTGCCGTTCTACCTGTCGAGCTTCGGCTACGGCGTATTCGTCGATCATCCGGAAAAAGTATCGTACGAAGTCAGTTCGGAGCAGGTAGAAAAAGTCCAGTTCAGCGTGCCCGGCGAACGGCTGCGCTATTACGTTGTCGGCGGCGCGACGCTCAAAGACGTGCTCCGCAATTATACCGCGCTTACCGGACGTCCCGCTCTCCCTCCGGCATGGTCGTACGGGCTCTGGCTGAGCACTTCGTTCACAACTTCGTACGACGAAGACACGGTTAACCATTTTGTGGACGGCATGTTCGAACGGGGTATTCCGGTGCATGTGTTCCATTTCGACTGCTTCTGGATGAAGGAGTTTCAATGGTGCGATTTCCGCTGGGACACGGAGCAGTTTCCCGACCCGCAGGGCATGCTGGACCGGCTCAAAGCCAAAGGACTGCGGATTTGCGTCTGGATCAATTCGTATATCGGACAAAAGTCTTACCTGTTCCGGGAAGGCGCCGAGCACGGTTATCTGGTCAAAACCGCCGCAGGCGACGTCTGGCAGTGGGACCGTTGGCAGGGCGGCATGGGACTCGTGGACTTCACGAATCCGCAGGCGGTCGAATGGTTCAAGTCCAAGCTGCGTCCGCTGATTGAGATGGGCGTGGACAGCTTCAAGACCGATTTCGGCGAGCGCATTCCGAGCGAAGGCGTCGTCTATCATGACGGCTCCGATCCGGTCAAGATGCACAATTATTATACGCTGCTGTACAACCGGGCCGTCTTCGAAGTGCTGGAAGAAGTCCGAGGACGGGACCGGGCGCTCGTGTTCGCCCGCTCGGCGACGACCGGCGGCCAGCAGTTTCCCGTGCACTGGGGCGGCGACTGCACCGCGTCTTACGTCTCGATGGCCGAGAGTCTGCGCGGCGGTCTGTCGCTCGGCCTGTGCGGCTTCGGTTTCTGGAGCCACGATATCGGCGGCTTCGAGAATACCGCTTCGCCGGACATTTACAAGCGCTGGAGCGCATTTGGCCTGCTGTCGTCGCACAGCCGGCTGCACGGCAGCCAATCGTACCGCGTACCGTGGCTGTTCGACGACGAGGCGAGCGACGTCTTGCGGCATTTTACGCAGCTCAAAATGCGGCTGATGCCTTATCTGTTCGCCGCCTCCATCGAAGCGGCGACCGACGGGCTCCCGATGCTGCGCGCCATGCTGCTGGAATTCGGCGGCGATCCCGCCTGCGAAGAGCTGGACCGCCAGTACATGCTCGGCGGATCGCTGCTCGTGGCGCCGATCTTCAACGAGCGCGGCGAAGCGCTGTATTATTTGCCGGAAGGACGCTGGACGCATCTGCTCACCGGCGAAAACGTACAGGGCGGCCGCTGGCGGCGCGAGCGCTACGACTATTTCGGTCTGCCGCTGCTTGTGCGGCCGAATACGCTGCTTGCGCTCGGCGCGAACGAAGCCCGGCCGGATTACGACTATGTCGACGGCGCGGAGCTGCACCTGTTCGCGCTCGAAGACGGGCACGAAGCCCGCGCCGCGATCTATGCGGCGGAAACGGAAGGCGCCGCCGTTCGCCGACCGGAGCTGACGGTCGTGGTGCGCCGCGCCGGGCGGGTGTTGACGGTGTGCGCGGAGAGGGCCGCGGGAAGGAACGTGGGGAGGAGCGCGGGAGGCGCCGCGGGGGCTGCGGAAGGGACGGCGCAGAGATCCCAAACGCGGAGCCTGGACGGGCTTGGCGCAGGCAGCGCTCCGAGCGGCGACAAGTCTCCGACGTGGAAGCTTGTGCTGCGCGGCATCTCGGCGATCGAATCCGTCGAAGGCGCGGAAGCGTCGGCCGAAGAAGTTTCGATCGGGCGTGCTTCGACCGGACAGCATTTGGCCGGGGCGGTTTCGATCGTGCTGACACCGGCTGCGGAGAGCGGCACGTTTACCGTCCAGCTGCCGGAATCTTGAGCGGCGGCGCGGCGGCCTGGAGAAGGAATTCATAGCTTTCGGCGCGAACGTGCTTTAGAATGGAACTCAAATGCAGCTCAAATGCAGCTCATAAACCCGAAAGCCGATTCAAGCTAGTTGTGCGTCATTCCATCACAAGGAGGATCTTATGCCAAACCGCAACAAAAACAAGTGGATGGTCGTGCTCGCCGCCGGCCTGCTGCTGCTCAGCGCCTGGAGCTGGAGCCAGGAAGCCGCTTCGCTCGCCGTCAACAGTCCCCCGTCGCATTCGTCCTTGCCGACGCTTCTCGATTGAGCGACCGCATGCGCTGGATCGATTGTATGGAAAGGATCGACTGCATCGAAAGGATCGACCGTTCAGATCGGCCTTTTTTGCCGTATCCGGCGCGAGCCTAAATGCCGCTTATTTCTATCTATCGCCTACATAGGGCGTCACCGGCTTCGGCTCGGCGGCGCCGATCCAATCGAACGGCTCGCTCCGCATGCGGGGCGCATGCGTTTACTTACGCGCAGACAGGACGCTTGCTCATATGCTTGCCTTCGTTATCCCGGCGCCGACCGCTTATGCGGCTGGCAGCCGGGATTTCGTTTTGCCCGTCTTTTTGTCCGTCCGTATGCGTTGTCGGTACAGCAAAAAGAACGGACAAGCCGCTCATCCGCTCACTTTGTCGAAAAACCTGACTGTCGCGAGCGCCTAACGAATCCTGATCACGCTATTTGCCTATTCACGCGCTTTTAGCCAAACTAACGAATCGTCATCACGCTATTGCCTCCAAATCGGCCCAAAACGGCGTTTTCACGCCTAATAAGGATACAATGATTCGTTAGTTTAAGAAAAACGCGAAAAATCGGCAAATAGCGCTGCTAGGATTCGTTACGTGTTCAAAAAGGCGCGCAGGTCCGCAAAAAGAGATTCGGCAGGACGCAAAACGCGCGAAGGCGAGGACGGAGTGCGGAATGCCGGAAGGCGGAATACCGGAGGGCGGAATGTCGGAAGGTGGAATACCGCATACCCCCTTTTCTTCACATTGGAAAAGAACCCGAGCATGCCAAAAGAAACCCGATTCTCCGACACGGAGAACCGGGTTTCTGTGTGCGATGGGCGGCCGGACGCAAGGCTCCGCATCACGCTACCGGGTCGATCCCGCCCGCAGCCGGGCGTAAGCCCAATGGTCCGTCGGGCCGTTTCCGCCGCCCAGATTGAGGGCCGGCGCGCCTTCGATCGCCGCCTGGATAAAATCGCGGGCGGTTCGTACCGCGTCGCGAACGTCTTCGCCTAAGGCGAGCTGCGCCGTGATCGCGGCGGAGAACGTGCAGCCCGTACCGTGCGTGTGCCGCGTCGCGATCCGCGGGCCGCTCAGCTCTTCGAAGTCGCGCCCGTCGTAGAGCAGATCGACGACGCGCGAATCGCGCCCGGCGCCCGCTTTCTCCTCCGGCTCCTCCCCCGAAGCCTCCCCGGCATGGCCGCCTTTGATTACGACGATCTTCGCGCCGTAAGCGGCGATGCGCCGCGCGGCTTCGCGCCGATCCGCTATCGAGGCGATTGTCATGCCCGACAGCGCCTCCGCTTCGGGGATGTTCGGCGTGACGACGTACGCCAGCGGCAGCAGATGCCGCTTCATGGCTTCGACCGCGTCGGCGCGCAGCAGTTCTTCGCCGCCTTTGGCGATCATAACCGGGTCGACGACGACCCGGCTCCAGCCGAACGCCGCGATTCGCTCCGCCGTCTCGCGGATAATCGCCGCGTCGAACAGCATGCCCGTCTTCAGCGCGTCGACGCCGAGATCTTCGCCGACGGCGTCGATCTGCTCGCCTACCGCGCTTGGCGTCATCGGATAGACGCCGCGCACGCCCCGCGTGTTCTGCACGGTGACGGCGGTAATCGCCGACATGCCGAAGACGCCCAGTTCCTGGAACGTCTTCAGGTCGGCCTGAATACCGGCCCCGCCCCCGCTGTCCGAGCCGGCGATCGTCAGCGCCCTGAATACCGTCATCTCGCACCTCCGCCGCTTGCGGGCGCAATCGCTATCCGCCGCACCGCGTTCGCAGCCGCTGCCGCGGAAGCCTCGTCCAGAGCGGCCAGCGCATCGAGGAACGCGATCTGGAAGCTGCCCGGGCCGCGCCCATTCGCGGCTGCGGCGGCCGCTTCGGCGGCGACGCCGTACAGCGACAGCGCCGCCGCGCCTGCCTGCAGCCGGTCGCGTTCGACGGCGCGGAACGCACCCATGACCGAAGTGAGCAGGCAGCCCGCTCCCGTGACCCGTTCGAGCAGCGCGTCGCCTCCGGTCACGACGTAACCGGTCTTCCCGTCCGTGATGACGTCTTCGCGGCCGGTAACGGCCACGACCGTACCGAGCTTCGCGGCAGCCCGCATCGCCAGGTCCACCGCCGCGCCGCCGGCTTGCCCGCTGCCGGCGTCGACGCCTTTGATCTCGCGGACTTCGCCGACGAGATGCGCGATCTCCGCCGCGTTGCCGCGCACGAGGTCGATCTGCACTTCGCGCAGCAGCCGAAGCGCGGACTCCGTGCGGTACGGCGTCGCGCCCGCCCCGACCGGGTCGAGCAGCACCGGCACGCCGGCTTCGTTGGCGGCCTGCCCCGCGATCGCGCACGCTTCGACCAGTTCGGCCGTCAGCGTGCCGAGATTGAGCACCAGCGCGCCCGAGACGCGCGCCATGTCCGCGACTTCCTCGCGCGCATAAGCCATGACCGGCGACGCGCCGAGCGCCAGCAGGCCGTTGGCCGTAAAGTTCGTGACCACCGTATTCGTGATGTTATGTACGAGCGGCCGTTCGCTGCGCAGCCGCCGCAGCAGCCGTCCCATTTCCTGTTCCATCCTCTTCAGCCTCCCGATTTCGTGATGACATCCGCTTCGCGTGTGCGCCCGAAAGCCAGACCTAGACCGGCCATTCTTCCAGGCGATACGCCATGTCCCAGAACATGTACTCCAGCCGGCAGCTCGCGTCGAACTGCTCTTTGAGTTTGCGTTTGCGCGCTTCGCTCAGCGGCTCCGCCCATTGATCGAGCAGCTCCCGCATCTTGTCCGTCACGCCCGCTTCGCGGCTGCCGTAGAAATGCATCCAGTCGTAGAACGGATGCTCCGGTCCCGGATTCACTTCGTCCAGCAGGCGCTGCCCGATCTCCGCGTACGTCCACGGACACGGCAGCAGCGCCGCCAGAATGTCTTCAAGCGTACCTTCATGGGCCGCGTTCAGCATGTGGCGGGTATAATGATGCGCCGACGGGGCAAGCGGATAACCCTGCATCTCTTCGTACGTCACGCCGGCGCGCTCGCAGAAGTTTTGGTGCGGATGAATCTCGCTGTTGAGGATAAAAGCGATCTGTTCGTTGAACATCTCAATATGCTCGCGCTGTTCGCAGCGGGAGATCGCGATGCCGTAGATGCGCATGTACGCGTTCAGATATTCAAAATCCTGCTTGACGTAATGAATCAACTGTTCGCTTTGGAGCGTACCTTCCGCGATGCCGCGGACGAACGGATGCTTGAAAATCGCTTCATAGATCGGGTCCGCCCCGCGGCGAAGCTGTTCGGTAAAAGACATGAATCATCGACCTCCAATAAGGGGATTCCCGCACGAAAAGCAAGGTCCACCGCGGATTTCCCCCGAATGAAAGCGCAAAAAAAGCCGCTCCGAAATGGAGCGGCTCCCGTTTATGCATCAAAAGTACAAACTTGTCGTTGTCCGAAACAGGGGTCCGGCTCCACTTCCCTACGCCGGTACGAGCCGGATCAGGTTCAAAGGGTCCAAGAGCTGTTCTTGTCTCAGCCGCGCAGCGGCTCCCCCAGTGGATCATGCTATTCGATTGACGCCCGAAGGCGGCGGGTCAGGTTACGTGTCTACTCTATCTCCGCCGCGCCTTCTTGTCAATGCTGCCGGTAGCGCAAATAATGATCGATCAACGGCGAGCACATAAAAGCCGCCAGACTCGCCGTTCCGAGCGCGATACCCAGGGCGCTTGCGGTCAACCCGTCGAGCCGGTTCAAGTCAAAACTCGTAAAAATCATCATGAAGCTCGCCAGCAGAGACGCTCCCGAAGGAATATACGCCAGCTGCTGCTGATAAGGAAACTTTTTGTAGATCAAGTATGAAGCGCTCATCAGGATGATAAACGTCGATGCTGCTACAAACACGATGCCGCTCAGCTCGAACACCTCCTTGCACACGAGGATAGCACAAGTGCCTTTTGAAGAAGTGAAAATATTGTTAATGTTGCGATATCGACCCGCTCCTCGGTCCGCGGCACGCAGCCCGGACACAACGAATTCCAGCTTAAACAAAAAAGGACGCAGCGTCAACCAAGCGGGCGACGAACGGCGGTATTCCGTGCTTTTTGACTGGTGGTTTATTAAACTTCTTTACGAAACAATCTTTTTTGTGCAAAATAGAGTCTAAGCAAAACCATTCACTCATTAAAGCGAGACAGCGAAAAAGCGAACACGCACAAAAGCAAAAGGAGGCTTACGGATGATCAAATCTGGTGGAGTGGACTCGGAAGTGATTGCGGCACATTTGAAGGAGGCGCTGGAGCAAAATCGGCTGCTGCTGACCGAACGTGCGGAACGGGACATGGAACGCGCCCATTTCGACGACGAGATGCTGAGTGAGTTCCTCCGCACGCCGCGGCGCATCGACAAATACGAAGGACGGCGCGACAACGGCTGCTCCTATATTTTATACGGCGTTCGTACGACGCGGGCTGTCGTGTCCGTGCATGACGGGTACGTGACGCTCGTCTGCCTGAAGCATAATCCGTTTCCCGCCGTCGGCTGACGCCGTGGACTAAGCACGGACCGCATTTACCGCTTTGCTACCGCTGCATGAAGCTTCGAACCCCGGGCACCCGGGATTCGGGGCTTTTTGGCATGTGTGGTTATAGACATAAGATCCAAAACCTTCAGGCTTTCTTTGCCAAACAAAAAACGGTTCACCCTTCTTACAGATTAACCATAATGTTTATTTTATAATCAACAACTTTTAGCAGACCGTAAATTAAGGCTTGAAAAGAGAGTCGTTTTCGGTTTATTATTCGGTGTAAGCGGTATCAAAGTTATTTTTCCCATAAACCATGTCCTTCATTGTTCTATCTTGATTAACAAATTAATTTACTAAATGTTCTGAAGGAGACTATGTATGAACCGAAAAATTTGGGTAAAAACCGGCGTCACCGCCCTGACCGCCGCTCTGCTGCTTCCCCTGTCCGCCGATGTCCTGTCGCCGCCCGCCGCGGCTGCCGCTTCTCCCGCCGCAGCGCTGAGCCAAGCGGTACAGTTTCCGACGTTCAACGCCAAAGCCCCGACTTTCCGCGAAGCGTCCGTGCATGATCCGTCCGTCATCAAAGTCGGCGACACCTTCTATGTATTCGGCTCGCATCTCGCGGCCGCCAAGTCGAAAGACTTGATGAACTGGGACCTGATCGCATCCGGCGTGACGAATACCAACCCGATCATTCCCAACGTCAAGACGGAGCTCAAGGAAGCGTTGGATTGGGCGCAGACCGATACGCTGTGGGCGGCCGACGTTATCCAGCTTGCGGACGGCAAGTTCTACATGTATTACAATGCGTGCAAAGGCGACTCACCGCGTTCCGCGCTCGGAATCGCCGTCTCGGACAAAGTCGAAGGTCCGTACAAGGATACGGGCATCATTTTGAAATCGGGCATGTGGGACCAGAAAAGCGAAGACGGCACGATCTACGATGCGACCAAACATCCGAACGCGGTCGACCCGGACGTCTTTTTCGATAAAAACGGCAAACTGTGGATGGTCTACGGTTCGTATTCCGGCGGCATCTTCATTCTCGAAATGGACCCGAAGACCGGCAAGCAGCTGCCCGGCCAAGGCTACGGCAAGAAGCTGATCGGAGGCAATCACAGCCGGATCGAAGGTCCGTACATGCTGTATAACCCGAAGACCGATTACTACTACATGTACCTGTCGTTCGGCGGACTGGACGCGGTTGGCGGCTACAACGTGCGCGTCATGCGCTCGAAGACGCCGGACGGCCCGTTCCTCGACGCGCAGGGCAACGATATGACCAACGTCAAGTCCGACCCGTCGAAGCCGCTGTTCGACGACGATTCGATCGAACCGTACGGCGTGAAGCTGATCGGCAACTACCTGTTCGAACGCAAGCTCGGCGATCCGGGTACCGGCGTCGGCTTCGGCGCCGTCTCTCCGGGGCACAACTCCGCCTATTACGACGCGAAGACGGGCAAGCAGTTCCTCATTTTCCACTCCCGCTTCCCGGGACGCGGCGAGCAGCACGAGATCCGGGTGCACGAAATGTTCATGAACGCGGATGGTTGGCCGGTTGTCGCGCCGTACCGCTATGCGGGCGAGACCGACGCGTCGGCCAAAGTGCAGGCCGCGGAGATTCCGGGCGACTACCGCTGGATCGCGCAGGGCAAAGCCATCAGCGCCGACATCGTCTCCGACGTGTCCGTGACGCTCAAAGCCGACGGCACGCTTGCCGGGGCGGCCTCCGGCACGTGGAAGCTCGAAGGCGACAACCGGGTCACGATCACGACGAACGGGGTCGTGTACAAGGGACTGTTTCTCCGCGGGACCCATCCGGTATCGGGCGAGCGCACGTTGACGCTGAGCGCCCTGTCCGCGGCGGGCACAAGCGTATGGGGCACCAAGACCGGCAAAGCCTCGGCCAAAGTCGCCGTATCCGCCGTCGACAAAGCGCTTGAGTTGAACGCTGCCGGCGATACGTATTACGATCTGACGCTGCCGGCTGCCGGCACCGCAGGCACGCAGATCGCGTGGACGTCGTCGGACCCGTCCGTCATTTCGAACGCCGGCGTCGTTACCCGTCCGGCCGCCGGAAAACAGGACGCCAAAGTCACGCTGACGGCGGCGATCACGAACGGCGAGGCGCGGAAAAACAAGTCTTTTAAATTGACCGTACCGGCCCGGGCGCAGAGCCCGCTGATCGCCGCGTACGGCTTCGAAGACGCTTCGAAAAACCGGCTCAAAGACGGTTCCCCGAACGGCTATAACGGCACGCTCGAGAACGGCGCCTCGTACGTCAAAGGCGGCAAAAGCGGCAAAGCCGCCGTACTGAACGGCAAAGACGGCTACGTGAACCTGCCGGGCGCCGTCGCCGACGCGCAGGACTTCACGTTCGCCGGCTGGGTCAAATGGAACGGCGGCGCGGACTGGCAGCGCGTGCTCGATTTCGGCAGCGGCCTGGACCGCCATATGTTCCTGACCCCTTCGCAGGGCAAAGGCGCCCAGTTCACGATCCACCGCGACGGCAAAGACCAAAGTATCGTGAGCGCGGCTCCGCTGCCGACCGGCAAATGGGTGCATGTCGCCGTCACGATTGCCGGCAGCACCGGCACGCTCTACGTGGACGGCCAAGCCGCCGGCACCAATGCGAAGATGACCTACGACCCGCGCGACGTGCGCGCAAGCGAAGCCTGGCTCGGCAAAAGCCGCTTCGCTTCGGACGCCTTTTTCGGCGGCACTCTGGACGAAGTGAAGCTGTACGACCGGGCGCTGAGCGCCGCGGAGATCGCGGCGCTGGCGAAGTAAGGCGGCCGAACGCCGGCAGCCCCACCGATCTCATCCTCCGGTCCTCGCCTGTTCCATTTATCGACTCTGCCAAAAAAGCCCACGATTTTCGCGCTTGCCGCGAAAGCCGTGGGCTTTTGTCAGTTCATGTCCAGCAGTTCGTCCAGCCACCGCTCCGCAAGCCGCGTCGAGCCGGGCAGGAACGGCAGGGCGCCGACACCTACTTTGTCCAGGCTGCGGTAAAAGTGATGGCCGGCGAACTCCGTTTCGTCCGCGTACGGGAACAGCACGCAGGCGGACGCCACGCTGCGTTCGTACTGCCCGCTCTCCCCGCTGCGCCGCACGATGGCGTCGCGGTAGCGGTGCATGACGTTGATGTCTTCTTCCAACGGACCCGGCGTATGATACAGCGAAGCGTAGGAACTGCCGGGCACGGCCGGGTCGATGCGGTATTTGGCATCGAGCACGAAGGTTGTCTCTTCCGCCCTGTCCGGGTGGCCCAGCGTCAGCAGCAGGTCCGGCTTCTGCTCCGTCGTCGGGCGGCTGCGGCCCAGCATCGACGGATTGTACAGCAGCGAGAGCCGCGCGCCGCTTGCGCGATGTTCGTATTCGATCCGCGAGCGGCCGCCGCGGATCAGCGACGGGAACAGGCCGCTTCGGTCGATTTCCGGGCTCTGGCGGCGCACGACCCTGCAGCGGCTCGCCAGCAGCCGGTGCAGCTTCAGGAAGCACCAGTATTCGTAGAGCTGTGCGGTGTCTTTGACGGACAGCCGCGTCAGTCCTTCCCGCATGGACAGTCCTTTGAGCAGCAGCAGATGCAGCTTGTACATCTCGCGGTAGCCCGGTGCCATTTGCAGCACGAGGCTGACGTTCACGCGCCGCAGCGGAGCGGCGCCGCGCAGAAAATCGGCGTCCAGCATGACGCCGATCCGGCGCTTGATCCGCGCAAGCTCGCGGTCCAGCAGCGGATCGCGGCCGGCCCGGCTGCGCTTGAGTTCGCGGCGCAACGCCTCGACCCGGCGTTCCGTCCGCTCCAGCATCCAGCGCAGGAACCGGTTCTCGTCCGTATCGGCCGAGAGGATGCGCCGGGTCTCGCGCAGATGGGTCGGCGCGTAGCGGACCGGCTGCGCTTCTTCGCCGGGCGGACCGACGCCGCGCCCTGCCTGCGGCTGCCGCACATCAAGCGTGAGCCAGCCGCGCTCGTCGGGGCGCAGCCGGTGCGGATGGCGCCGCAGGTCTTCCAGCCCCGAGCGATCCGCCCGGCGCACCCGCCCGCTCTCGACCAGCCGGTGCTCGCGCTCCAGCCGGTGATGCGGATGGCTGGCGATCCGCGCCATGGCACTCTCGATCCGCTCGAAGATGCGGCGCAAAATCGCGTGGAATTCCGCCAGGCTCTGCCGCGGCGTCTCCCGCTCCTGCGCCGGGCGATACGTCCGGCGCAGGAAATCGAACGCCAGGTCATAGGCTTCTTCGCCGACTTCTTCGACCAGACGCGCATAATCGCGCCGGTAATCGAGCTTGGCCGGGAAGACTTCGATCGTGACGACCAGCAGCGGCCTGCCGTTCAACCGGATCTCCAGCCGGCTCTCGCCGATCTCGCTGCCGAAATCGAGCGCCCCGGACAGCACGCTGCGTCCTCTCGGCTTGATCCGCCGCCGCAGATTGGCATTTTCATGATGAAAAGTCAGCTCAAGCGACGGATCGGCTTTGACCAGCGTCAGTTCGTACGATTTGGTCTCGTAGAAGCACGGATAAGCCGGCCTGTCGGCTTCCCATCGCTCAAGCTTGCCGCTCTCCGGCGAGAACAGCGCCACCGTGCAGCCCGTCAGGCGCGGCGAGCTCGCGGCGACGTCGAACGTCGCGGTCAGCCGCTCTCCTTCGTCGTCCCGATGCAGCGCCAGCCGTTCGACCGTCTCGTGCAGCGGCTCCCCGGCGATATACAGTTCGAACAGGTCGCTCTCGATCCGCAGCAGCTCGGTGCCCGAATCGGGAGCAGCCGACCGATAAGAAGTCATGATATTTCAGTCCTTTCCGATCTTCGACACATAACGCGCAAAATTGCCGTAGGCAAAGCCCCGCACCTGCTCCTCGCCGTAATGCTTCAGCAGTTCGTTAATGAGATTCTGCGTCTGTCCCGCATGCTCCAGCCGTTCGGGCGTCGCGTCGATGCCGTCGAAGTCCGAACCGAAGCCGATATGCCGTTCGCCGCCGAGCGCGCACAGATGGTCGATATGCCGGATTACGTCCGCGATCGTGACCGGTCCCGGCGCCGCGAGGACGGAAGCGCCTGGTCCGGCCGATATTTTTTCCGCAGCCGAACGCTCTTGCAGCCGCACGAATTCCGGATAATACACGACATGCACCGGTGCGCCGCGCTCGAACATTGCCCGCGCCTGTTCGTCGGTCAGATTCCTCGGATGGTCGCACAGCGCGCGGGCGTTGGAATGGCTCGCAACCGGATAGTCGGCCAGCTCCAGCACTTCCCAGAATCCCTGTTCGTTCAGATGGCTGACGTCGGTCAGCATGCGGTAGCGGTTGTTCAGCGCCACGATGTCCCGGCCGAGCGTCGTCAGCCCGCCGCCCCGCGGCTCCAGCACCCCGTCGGCCGCCTGATTGGCGTAATTCCACGTCAGCCCGACCGAACGCACGCCCAGCCGATACAGCAGATGCAGCCGTTTGAGATCGTTTTCGATCGGGTCCACGCCTTCGAGCGTCAGCAGCGCCCCGGTCTGTCCATCCGCAAGCTGCGCAATCTGCGACCAGTCCGTGATCAGCGTCATATCGTCGTGCTTGTCCAGAATCTCGGTGTAAAAATAATGGATCTGGTCCAGACACGACTGGAACCGCATCGAACCCGGCAGCGCCGGATCGACGAATACGGCGAAGCCCTGAACGGCGATCTCGCCTTCCTTCAATCGCTGCCGGTTCGTCGCAAGCTCGGGCGCGTCCGCAAACGACAAACCGCCGCGCGACGCTTCGATTTTGGCCAATGCGTCGCCGTGCAGATCGATGATCCGCATCTCGTTCAGCCTCCGTTCACGATCGCTTTGTAGGTCTCGATCGCCTCCGCGCGGGAAGTTTTGAGATCGACGATCGCGTCTTTTCTCGGCTTGTGCACCGTCTTGACGTCTTCGTCCGCAAGCTCCGGCAGCCATTCGCGAATCTGCTCGCCGTTCGGATCGTATTTCTCGGACTGGGTCACCGGGTTCACGACGCGGAAATACGGAGCCGAATTGGCGCCCAGCGACGCGCACCACAGCCAGTTGCCGCGGTTCTGCACGTTGTCGTAATCGAGCAGCTTGCGGCGGAAATAATTTTCCCCGAGCGTAAACGGACACTGGAGGTTTTTGGTGAGGAACATCGCGCACAGAATACGCAGCCGGTTCGGCATAAGCCCCGTTTCGTTCAGCCCCCGCATGGCCGCGTCGATGACCGGAATGCCCGTGTCGCCTTTGGCCCAGCGCTCGAAATGTTCGTCGGTCAGAGCAGACAGATCGTATTTTTTCTCGTAGGAAAAATAGTCTTTGTCGTAGATCGCCAAATAATAGTAGAAATCGCGGAACGCGAGCTGGCGCACCCATTCGTCATTGCCTTGGCGGCGGATCGCCCGGGCGTACAGCTCGCGCAGCGAGACGGCGCCGGCGTTCACGTGCGGATTGACGCCGCTTGCCGGCAGTTCCGGGTAATAGTCGCGCTTGTCGCCGTACTCCGCTATATCGTTTTCCAGAAAAGGAGTCAGCTTCTCTTCCCATTCGTCCGCCGGCTCGTGTTCGGACAGGCTCTGCGGCACATCGAACTTTTTCGGCCAGTCCGGCTTCGCTTTCCCTTCTTCCAGATCGTCAAGCTTGACCGAAGACGGTTCATTCGGCGCGTGGGACAGATACTCCAGCCACTTTTTGTGGAACGCGGCGAAGATTTTGTAATGGCCGTCTTTGCCGGTGAACTCGGCGAACCGCTCCGTGTCGATCATCAGCGAGTCGACGAGCAGCGTGAACGGAATATCATGCTTGTCTGCCGCCTGCTTCATTTTGCGGTCGCGCTCGCGCGCGTAAGGCGTGAAGTCGCGGTGCGCCACCACTTCGTCGATCTCGCTTTCGCTGCCCTGCTGCTGCTTCAGCAGCCAGTCCAGCACTTCCGCCGGATCGCCGTGGACGACGTGCAGCGTGCGATCCGCTTCGTCGTACAGCTTGCGCAGACGCGCGACGTGACGCAGGAAATTGACGCCGCTGTGCTCCTTGTCCCGGTCTTTTTGCAGCAGAAAAGGATCGAGAATCAGCAGATGCATCACCGGAACCCCGGCCTCCCGCAAATAGTCGAAAGCTGCCAGATCTTCGGTGCGCAGGTCTTTGCGGTGAATGAACAGTTTCAATCGGGCGTGCCCCTTTCCGGCGTTGGGTAAATACGTAGTCCTCCTATATTACCCGAGCGCGGCCCCAAACGGAACTCGCACATCGATCGGGGCGGCGGGANNNNGGTTTTATAATGGAGACGGATCGGGTTCTGTCGAATCCGCAGATGCCTTAGGGTCCGCGGGAACCGCGGGGTCCGGCAGCTCTTTGACCATCAGCAGATGCGGGATGCCGTCTTCCATGAATTCGTCCGACGCGGCCAGGTAGCCGAGCTTCTCGTAGAAGCCTCTCGCCTGCGTCTGGCCGTGCAGCTTGACCCGGCGCAGGCCCTGCTCGGCGGCAAGCCGCTCCAATCCGTTCAGGATTATGCGGCCGATGCCATGCTTGCGGTACGGCGCCGAGATGCAGATCCGTTCCAGCTTGCCCGCGCCGTCGACGGCCCGAATCCGGCCTGTGCCGACCGCCGTTTCTCCGCTCAGGATCAAAAGATGGCGGCAGCGGCCGTCGAGCGTATCGTATTCGTCGAATTCGTCTTCCAGCGGAACGCCCTGTTCCGCGACGAATACGTCTCTGCGAATCGCAAAAGCCTGCTCCAAACCTTCGTGCGTCGTGACGGTTACCGTGTTCGTGTCCAATGTGTTAAATGTGTTCAATGTCATTCATCCTCTCGGGCAGCGCGCGATTCGCGGCGGATTCCAAACTTTTTTCCAGTATAGCCAAACTGATCGAGGAAGTCTATTTACGTGCAAATACAACATTTCTGAAAAAGGAGCGATACACTATGGCTTACGAAGAACTGAACGGCGGCGGGTTATTCCCGCTCGGCAGCCAAATCGACAACGATTATTTTACCGGCGAGACCTATCTCAATCTGGTGTTCACCGACAGCTCCCCGCTTAATGCTGCGATCGGCAGCGTCACGTTCGCGCCCGGTTCCCGCAACAACTGGCATACCCACCAAGTCGGCCAGGTACTGATCGTGACCGGCGGCGAAGGCTGGTACCAGGCAGAGAACCAACCGGCGCAGCCTCTCAAAGCCGGCGATATCGTCAATATCCCGCCGCATGTCAAACATTGGCATGGAGCAAACAAAGACAGCTGGTTCGTCCATCTGGCGCTGACGCCCGGCGAGACGCAGTGGCTGGAGCCGGTAGACGACGAAGCTTACGGCAGGTTGGGCGAGTAGAGCGGGGACGGCCGGATCGGTGAGCGGATCGGTAAGCGGATCGACCCGTCGGCGGTGCACCGAACTACCAAATAACCAAATAACGGCCTCACGACAGTTATTCGGTGCGCTATGTCATGCGAGAAAAAAATAAGTGCGCAGCGACGCTTATTTTGCCCGTTCTCAGCCGGTTTTCCTCCCTGCGCGACAAATAACGGTTCTCTCGCAGCTATTTGAGCGAAAACGGCCGATTTGCGGAAAATAAGTGTTTTCTCGCATCTATTTTGCCCGATCCGATCGATTGGCGACTGTCCACTGCTCTCTCGCACTCGGACAGCGGATGATTCAGTTGGCTCCGTTTCGTCCAAAAGCATAGGGTACAGCCAATCTGACAAACCTGCTTATTTTTCGACAGATTTCCGATTGCGAAAAAAAGCAGCAGTCTGACAACGGAGGTAGAACCCATGAAGAACAGATGGAGAAAAACAACCGCCCTGGCGACAACGACCCTGCTGGCCGCAGCGATTGCCGTGCCGGTCTCGGCCGCTCCGGCTGCCGGACCCGTAACGTCGGTGTCGGCGTCCACCTCGACCGCAGCGGCGGGCGTGGAGAACAAGCTGGTGGACGTTGCCGGATTCAAAAGCGCGTCCAACTTCAAGGCTTTCTATGCCAACCTGAAACGTGCCGTCGCCAAAGGCGACAAAGCCGGCGTAGCCGCGCGCGTGCATTACCCGCTGACCGTCTACAACCACGACGACGATGCGTCCAACAAGAAAATGGTTATCAAAAATAAAGCCCAATTCCTGAACAACTACAACCGGATCTTTACGGATGACGTGCGCGAGAACCTCGCCGACACTTCGTTTGCCGAATTGTTCGTGAACTGGAAAGGCGCTTCGATCGACGACGGCGACCTCTGGTTCACCCCGTCCAAGTCCGGCATGCCGGGCCTTTCGACGGTCAACCTGGACGATTAAGCCCGAACCCGGCGCGGCAAAAAGAACGACTCCAGCACAGAAAAAGGAGGTCCCTTCGGGGACCTCCTTTTTGCCGGTTATCGGTTGCGTGACGCAGCTGCGTCAGAACCCGCCGCCGTACTGCTTCGGCGCGGTGGACGGCAGCTTCAGCGTCGCTTCCGCTTCCAGCGCCCAATACGGATTGCGCAGCATGCCGCGGCCGACCGCGACCAGGTCCGCGTCTTCGTTGCCGATGACGGCGTTCGCCAGAATCGCGTCGTCCAGACGGCCTACGGCCGCGACCGGAACGTTCAGATGTTCGCGGATCGCCCGAGCGAGCGGCACCTGGTAACCGGCATGCGTGCCGGGTCTGCCGCCGGCGCCGATCGGGCCTTCCCCGCCGGAAGAAATGTCAAACAGATCGACGCCCGCTTCCAGATACGCTGCGGCAAACACCCGGCTCTCTTCGATCCCGTAGCCGCCGTCCACGTATTCTTTGGCGGAGATGCGCATGATCAGCGGCATGTCCGCCGGCATGACTTCGCGCGCGGCGCGAATGATCTCGCAGCCGAAGCGCGTCCGGTCCTGGCCGTATTCGTCGTCGCGCCGATTCGTCAGCGGCGAATGGAACTGATGGATCAGGTAGCCGTGCGCGCCGTGCAGTTCGATCGTATCGAAGCCGGCGCGAACCGCGCGCTCTACCGCGTCGCGGAACTTGCCGACCATGCCGCGGACTTCGTCCGTCGTCAGGGCGCGCGGCGTCTTCCAGCCTTCGTCGAACGCGATCGCGGACGGCGCGACCGGCACGGCAGCGTCTTCCGCTTTGCGTCCGGCGTGCGCGATCTGGATGCCGATCTTCGATCCGTGGGCGTGCGCGGCATCGACGATGCGCCGAAGAGCAGGAATCTGCTCGTCCGACCACAGGCCGAGATCGTGGTCGGTAATCCGGCCGTCCGGTTCCACGTCGGTCATCTCGACGATGATCAGGCCCGTTCCTCCCACCGCGCGGCTGACGTAATGCACATAATGCCAATCGGTCGCAACGCCGTCTTTTTGCTCCACCGAATATTGGCACATCGGCGGCATGACGACGCGGTTTTTCAATTCCAGGTTTTTTAACGTAAACGGACTGAACAAGTTTTTCATGAAGAATCGCCTCGATTTCTTTGTAGATATTCTTGAATGATTTTATATATACATGCGCATACATCTACTTTAGCGCATTCTTTTTCTGCTGTCAATTTTCCGCTGTCAATTTTCGCTCAACCTCTACTCCATCCTAACGCTGCCGTTTCCGCCGCCAAAAAGGCCGAAGCTTCGGCTCCGGCCTTTTCCTGAATCCGCTTATCCACAGCTGCCTCTCCGACACCGCTTATTCGGCATTCCCTTCGCTTCCGGCATTCCCTACAGCGCCCCGGCTCATGAAGCTTTGCAGCTCCGCCGGCAGTTCGCCCGACCGGACCGACGCCTCCAGCACCTGCTCGGCGATCCGGCGGCCCCGTTCAAGCTTGTCCGCGCCGAGTTCCGTCATTTCCGTATATACGCCCCGCCGGTCGTCTTCGCAGACGTTGCGGCGCAGCGCGCCGCATCTCGGCGCTTCCATCCGCACGACCAAGCGCGACAGGGCGCTCTGGCTCAAGCCGACGCGCTCCTGAAGCTGCTGCAGGCGAAGCTTTTTCTTGTCGTTCAACGACAGAAAATGCAGCACGTAAAATTCGTTCAGCGACAGCCCCGGTTCTTCCTTGAGCGCTTCTTCCAGCCGATGGTTGATCGCGGCGCCGATATTCGCAAGTTCCAGCCAATTATTCAAAATTCCGTTCGATATATTCGATTGCATCATTTCACCTGTTTCGTCTGCTTGGAATGGAAAAGATGTTTTTGTATTATACCGCCTAATCCGCGGACGCGCCAGCGCGGGGCGCCCGGCTCGGGACGAACCCCGACGCGCGGGCGGCGAGTTCTTCCGGACGTTCGCGCTGGCCTTCGCGGTGCCAGCGATACGTCAGGCCGTAGATCGACCAGCCGATCATCGTCGCTTCCGTGCGGAGCGATTCGTCGGCCGCGTCAAGCGCGGACGGTTCTCCTTCGCCCGGCAGCAGCATGCGCAGGACGAACTTTTCCAGTTGGGCGCGAATGTCTTCTTCCATCAGCAGCGCGATCGAGTCGTATCGCTTGACGCATCGGGCGCAGTCCCGGTGATAGTCGCACAGCGACACGATCATCCGGCGCACCGCGTCTTCGGTCAATCCGCCTCGCGGATCGATCCGCTCGGGCACATAGGCGTCGAACGCGAATTGGAGATAGCTTTGCAGCAGCGCGTATTTATCCTGAAAATGCGCGTAAAAAGTCGCCCGGTTAACGGTCGCTTCCCGCGCCACGTCGAGCACGGTGATCTGATTGAAATCTTTATGGTGCAGCAGCTTGCCGAACGCGTCGATCAACAATCGGCGCGTTCGGATCACCCGCGGATCGTTCGGATTCGGCATGAATACGCCGGACATGAGGCCACTCTCCTTCCCGGTACTCCAAATTATAGGCAAATGCGGCCCGACTCACAAGACGCGGCGCATCCGCCGACAGCCAGACTTCCGGCAAACTCTCCAGATCGCTCCCGCATTTTCCACGTATCTCCCCGACAATCCCTCTCAAACAGCGTTTAAGCGACAGATCGCTTCTTTTGTCGGTTGAGCGGAAGACTTGACGGCCGGTAAGCTTGGGGGCATAGGCGCTCCGCGTTCGCAGTCGATCGTGAACAGCGGCGGCAGCCTCAACTTTTCGGAGGTGTTTGTTCCATGACCCATACCCATCATCCAGCCCACCCTACGCCCGATTCCGGCGGCTCCGCGGAGCCGCTGTTCCAGTCTTACGCTTTGACCGACCGCCTTCGCCTGCAATCCCGCCTCGTTATGCCGGCCATGTCGCGCGGCTTCTCGCCCGGCGGCGTGCCGGGTCCCGATGTCGCCGCCTATTACCGCCGCCGCGCCGAGAACGGCGTCGGCCTGATCATTACGGAAGGCTCCGTCATCGACCATCCGGCGGCCGTCAGCGAGACGGTCGTGCCGGCGCTGCACGGCGCAGAAGCGCTGCACGGCTGGGCCGAAGTGACGCGGCAGGTGCACGAAGCCGGCGGAGTCATCTTCCCGCAGCTGTGGCATATGGGCATGGCGCGCCCTGCCGGCTCCGGCCCCAATCCGGACGCGCCGTCCCTCGGTCCGTCCGGGCTCGACCTCGCCGGCAGCCCCGCCGGCGAACCGATGACGCAGACGCAGATCGACGACGTCGTGCGATCTTTCGCCCGGGCCGCCGCGGACGCCCGGCGCGCCGGCTTCGACGGCGTGGAAGTGCAGGCCGCGCACGGCTATCTGATCGACCAGTTCCTCTGGGAGCGGACGAACCGGCGCGAAGACCGCTACGGCGGCAGCGTCGCGCGCAGAGCCGCGTTCGCGGTCGAGATCATCGCCGCGATCCGCGCCGAGACGGGACCGGACTTCCCGATCGCCGTTCGCCTGTCCCAATGGAAGCAGGGCGATTACGCGGCCCGGCCGTGGCAGACGCCGGAAGAGTTCGGCGAGACGCTGCGCCTGCTGGCGGACGCCGGCGCCGACCTGTTCCACTGCTCGACCCGCCGCTTCCATGAACCGGAATTCGAAGGCTCCCCGTTGAACCTGGCCGGCTGGGCGAAACGGCTCGGCGGCAAGCCGGTCATCACGGTCGGCTCCGTCGGCCTGAGCAACGAGTTCCTGAACGCGTATCAGGGACAAGGCGCCGACAGCGTCGGTCTCGACGAGCTGCTGCGGCGCCTGGGCGAAGACGAATTCGACCTCGTCGCCGTCGGCCGCGCGCTGCTCGCCGATCCGCTGTGGCCGCGCAAAATCCGCGAAGGCCGCGCAGCCGAATTGGCCGCGTTCGATCCGGCGTCGCTCGGCACGCTGCACTGATCTTTCTCTTGCTATTCAAACGTCCCTGCCGGATACCTACCCGGCAGGGACGTTTTACGATCTATTCGCGGCTTCGGCGAAGCCGAGCAGCGCCTATCCTTCCCGATCTCTCCCGAAATCTCCCGATCCTTCCCGTTCCCGCGTTCGGTCGCGACGCCGCCTGCACCGCGACCGCTTCCTGCCCGGCTCAGCTCAGCCAATACGACGTGAACCCGTCTTCGTCCATCCGCCGCAGCATATACGAAAGTTTGCGCGCGCTCTGCGGATAGCGGGCGGCGGCGAGGCTTTCGCGGCTGCGCCGGCCGGCGTACACGTCTTCCGCGGAATCTTCCAGCTCGCGCCAGTCGAACGCTTTGGACGCTTCGCTGCCGAGCGTGTGCCGCAGCAGATCGAGCAGCACTTTTTGGACGGAATGGCGGCTTCCCTGGATGCGCGGCAGGATCTTCTGCATAAGCTGGCCGTCGAACGCTTCCGCGCGGGTCATCAGACCGAAACGCTCGTTATAGATGAGGTAAAAGCAGACCGAATCCCGCACCCGGAACCCGACATGCGCCTGAATCTCCTCCAGCATGCCGTTGATTTGCGCCAACTCTTCCGCCGTGCGCCGAATCAGCTGCCCATACTCTTCTATCGCGTCCACCAGCTGGAGATAATCGCCGCCGAGCAGATGCCGGTCCGCGAGCAGCGGCCGCGCTTCTTCCTGCGCTTCGGCGCGCAGCTGCGGCAGCTGCATGAGGTCGATCTGGTTGAACTCGATCGTGCCGGCGCGGTCGAGCACTTTTTTGCTGAACGGATACGTCGTCTCGTCCATATTGACCGTGCCGATCACGTAGACGTTGCCGGGAATGCACAGATTGCCGTACGCCGCGCGGTCGGCTTCCCGTTCGAACATCGACTCCGGCAGCAGCGGCTGCGTGACGATCTCGCCGGCGGGGGGCAAGGACGCATTAACATTCGTATCGGGCAAAAGTGTCCGGCGCCGCGTCTCCATCAGACTCAGCACGTCGCTGAAGTAATGTTCGACCCGCGCCAGATTCATCTCGTCCAGCACGATGAAGTACGGCTTGTCCGCACTTCGCGGACGCGACGCTTCCTTGAGCGCAAGCGTCAGCGGGCCGGGCTTGAAGACGCCGGACAGGTCTTTGTAGCCGATCAGGTCGGCCGGATCGTTCCAGTCCGGGCGCACCGGAATAAGCGTGAACTGCCCGTTCTCCGCCGTCGCGCCGAGCGCTTCCGCGAACAGCCGCGCCAGCTGCGTCTTGCCCGTGCCGGAGATGCCGGCGAGAATCACGAACGGCCGCGTCTTGAGCGACAGATAATAATGCTGCACGAGCCCATCCGGGAACGAGAAGCCGCGCTGCCGGATATAATCGGCCGCGCCCGCGATAGCGGCGCGCACTTCGTGATCCGGGATCGTCGGCGGCGCGGGACCGGCCGAACCGGCGTCTTCGCCGGAACCCGGATCGCCGGCAGCCGGCGGGGCGAGCAAATACTCGCCGCCGGTCTCCGCGACGAAGAAGTGCGCGGGCCGGGTCTCCCGGCCTCCGAGCGGGCGCAGCTCCAGCCGATACGTGAACGGCGTGTCCGTGCGGTACAGGTACAGGTATTCCGCGCGGTCTTCGCGCGGCAGATACGCATCCGGCGTATCGAACGGGCTGCGCACGGCGGCCTTCGCCGCCGCTTCGCCGCGCGGCGGAATGCGGCGGCTGCCGGAAGCCGCCTCTCTGGCGGGGCCGTCCCCGCGCGCCTCCGCGGCGGCGGCGTAGACGCCGGCGGGGCCGTATTCGCGGCCGTGCACGCGCAGATCGTCCGGGCTGCCCGGCCGGCTGGACAGCCGGGTCGCCCACTCCTCCACTTCCAGATACGTGGAGGAGAAGGCGGACAGCAGGAACTGCTTCAACTCTTTGTTGGAGTCATAGCGGACTTCAAGCGAGGACGTGCCGCCCGGAACGGCAAGGCGCCAGTGCTCCAGGCGCGCCTCGTAGGTGGCATATTCGCCGCCGTTCTCGTGCAGCAGGCGGATCGGCCGGCTCTCGCCGACGTTCGGCAAGGCGCCGCCGCTCGCTTCGGCGAAGTCCGCATGAAAATCGGGCGGGATCTCGAAGCCGTGCCCGAACAGGAATCCGTCGACCTGCTTGCGCGCGATCAGGCCGGGGATGCGGTCGTCGGTCCACCAGCTTCCGTTTTGTTTGATCATGGTGCGGCATTCCTCCGGTCATGGGATTGATAATCGGGACGTCCGTGTCGGTTCTTCCGTTCCCCTCTCCTTCATTATAGACGTTATCCCCATGCGGCAAAAGCGGGAGGGCTTTCGGAGCTGTCTTGCCTTTCCGGTCTTCCCCCGGTTCTGCCGGCTTGGTTGCGCGGACCGTACGCTTTAGCGCTTTTGCCGCCTAAGCTTCGATCTCCCGAAATCGACAAAAAAACCGTCCGGAGCTTTGTGCCTCGCTCCGAACGGTCTTTTTTGCCTGCTTCATACGATTGAACGGTTCGGCCTGCTGCGCCATGACGCCGGATTTGGCTTAGCGCCCTTTCATCTTCGGATCGAACGTATCGCGCAGTCCGTCGCCCATCAGGTTGAAGCCGAGCGAGGTGAGCAGGATGCAGAGTCCGGGGAAAATGACGGTCCACGGCGCGGTCTGGATAAACTGCCGCGAGTCGGACAGCATCTTGCCCCATTCCGGGTCCGGCGGCTGGGCGCCGAGCCCGAGGAAGCCGAGTCCGGCCGCTTCGATGATCGCGGTAGCGACGCCGAGCGTGCCCTGCACGATGATCGGCGTCAGGCTGTTCGGCAGGATATGTCTGAACAGGATGCGCCCGTCGTTCGCGCCGAGCGCCCGGGCCGCCGTGATGAACTCTTCCTGCCGCAGCGACAGCACCCGGGAGCGGACGAGCCGCCCATACGTCGGGACGTTGACGATCGCGATCGCATACAGCGCGTTTTGCAGCGAAGGTCCGAGAATGGCCACGATCGCGATCGCGAGCAGGATACCCGGGAACGCGAGCAGAATGTCGAACACGCGCGAGATAAGCATGTCCACCCATTTGCCGTAAAAGCCCGCGATAATGCCGAGCAGCGTGCCGACCACGATCGAACCGACGACGGACAGCAGGCCGACCAGCAGCGAGATGCGGGCGCCGTAGATGACGCGGCTGAAAATGTCCCGGCCGAGATCGTCGGTGCCGAACCAGTGATCGCTGGACGGCGGCTTCAGCCGATCCGTCAGTACCTGCGCCTTGTAGTCGTACGGCATGATCAGCGGAGCGATCAGCGCCAGCAGGACGAAGAACAAGACGAGGCAGAGGCCGACGACGGCCGTTTTGTTGCGTGTAAAAGACCGGGCCGCGTCCCGCCAGGGGCCGGGCTGCGCTTTCTTGTCCAACGTATCGGCGGACGGCCGATAATCGGCCTTGAGGAATGCGTCGCTCATGGTAAGCCCCCTATTTGTACTGGATGCGCGGATCGAACACGACGTACAGCAGATCCACCAGCAGATTGATCAAGACGAAGATGATGGCGACGATCAGGATGCCGGACTGGATGACCGGGTAATCCCGGTTGCTGATCGCCTCGAAAATGTAGCGTCCCACGCCCGGCCAAGCGAAAATGGTCTCCGTCAGCACGGCGCCGCCGAGCAGCGCGCCCGTCTGGATCCCGATCACGGTCAGCACGGGGATAAACGAGTTTTTGAGCGCGTGCCGGTAGACGACCGCGAACTGCGACAGCCCTTTGGCGCGCGCGGTGCGCACGTAATCGAGCTGCATCACTTCCAGCATGCTGGAGCGGGTCATGCGCGCGATTACGGCCATCGGGATCGTGCCAAGCGCGATCGCAGGCAGCACCAGATGCTTGAACACCGTCCAGAGCTGGGCGAACTGCCCCTGGATAAT
Organism: Saccharibacillus sp. WB 17; assembly: GCF_008634075.2. Classification (NCBI taxonomy): domain Bacteria; kingdom Bacillati; phylum Bacillota; class Bacilli; order Caryophanales; family Paenibacillaceae; genus Saccharibacillus; species Saccharibacillus sp. WB 17. Next base: position 267,202 of record NZ_VPFK02000014.1, read on the forward strand.
CGCGTCGAGCACGTAGAAGCCGGTGACGGCTTCCATCGGGTCGCGCGCGTTCATCCGTCCGCTGGACGGCAGCCAATGCAGCTCGTTGGCGAAGATCCACTGCTCCATCAGGCCGAGCCAGAACACCGGCATCGACACGCCGAGCAGCGCGATAAGCATGCAGACGTAATCGAACCACGAATTGTGTTTCCAGGCGCTGATGATGCCGGCATTGACGCCGAACAGCACCGCGAACAGCATGCTGGCCATCGTCAATTCGAACGTCGCCGCAAGATACGGCACGATCTCTTCGGAGATCGGCGCCCGCGTGCGGATCGAGTTGCCCAGATCGCCGCTCAGCAGATCGCCCAGATAGCTGAAATACTGCTGCAGCCACGGCTTGTCGAGCCCCAGTTGGTCGCGCAGCGCCTGCTTGGACTGCTCGGTCGCTTTTTCCCCGAGAATGGTGTCCGCCGGATCGCCCGGAATGGCATGGATGATCGAAAAGACGATAAGGGTCATGCCCAGCAGGACCGGAATCAGTACAAGAAGCCGTTTCAAAATATAAGAATTCACTGTCCATCACCCGCCGTCGGTTTGGTATGGTCGCTCGTAGGGGAAAGCCCCGGCAGAGACGAAGACCGGGCACGATCAGCCCCGGTCTTCGCTTGGTTCGGTGAAGCCTGGGTTTGGCCAGGCTTTTATTGAGGCTTGGTTGAAGCTTGGCCTTTATTGAAGCTTATGGTTGGATCGAGATTTCCGCGTACGGTTCCGAACCCGTCGGCGACGGCACGTAACCCTGCACTTTTGTGGAAGCGGCCAGCAGAGGCGTGGAGTGCACGAGCGGCACCCACGGCGCGTCGTCGTGAATAACGACCTGGGCTTCTTCGTACAGCTTCGTGCGCTCCGCCTGATCCGTCTCCTGCTGCGCTTTGACGAGCAGTTCGTGCAGCGGTTCGCTTGCGTATTGGCTGTAGTTGTTGCCGCCGATAGAATCTTTGTCGAGCAGCGGGTAGAAGAAGTTGTCCGGGTCGCCGTTGTCGCCCGTCCAGCCGATGATGAACAGGTCGTCTTTCTCGCCTTTGCTCAGATCGTCCAGGTACGTGGCCCATTCCGGCGATTCGATATTGACCGTCACGCCGATCTGCGCGAAGCTCGCCTGAATGACTTCGGCGACTTTGCGGCCGTCCGGCATGTACGGACGGGATACCGGCATCGCGTAGAACGTCAGCGGCTGTTCGATGCCGTTCGCGTAGCCGGCGTCAGCCAGCAGCTTCTTGGCTTGTTCGAGGTCGTAAGGATAATCTTCGATGCTGTCGTTATAGCCCCACAGGGACGGCGGAATCGGGTTCTTGGCCGGTTCGGCCTGTCCCGCGAAGAAGGCGTCGACGATGCCCTGCTTGTCGACCGCGTGGCTGAGCGCGATCCGGACTTTCGGATCGTCGAACGGCTTCTTCGTGACGTTGAAGCCGAGGTACGCCACGTTGAACGGAGGACGGTTGAACTTTTGCAGGTTCGGATTGCTTTCGAGCGTCGCCAGGTCGTCCGGGCTGAGATCTTCCATCATGTCGATCTCGTCGTTCTGCAAAGCGTTGAAGCGGGCCGTGTTGTCCGGAATCGAACGCACGATGACCGAATCGACCTTCGGCAGACCTTCCTGCCAGTAGTCCGGGTTCTTCTCAAGCGTGATGGAATCGCTTCTCTTCCATTCCTTGAACACGAACGGGCCGGTTCCGACCGGGTTCGCTTTGAAATCGGCGCCCGATTTCTCGACAGCGGCCGGACTTGCGATCGAGAACGGAGGCATCGCCAGGTTCTGGAGGAACGGCGCCTGCGGCTGGTTCAGTTCGAACACGACCGTCGAAGCGTCGGAAGCCGTTACGCTCTTGATGACGCGCGCTTCGGCCGGACCGAACATCGAATCGTAGTAGTCGAACGAGTCGCCTTCGAACTTGAACTTGCTCTCCGGATCGTTCCAACGGGTAAAGTTGAACACGACCGCGTCGGCATTGAAGTCGGTACCGTCATGGAACTTGACGCCTTCGCGCAGCTTGAACGTGTACTTCAGGCCGTCGTCGGAAATTTCCCAGCTCTCCGCGAGCGCCGGTTCGACTTCCGTCGTGCCCGCTTTGTAAGCGAGGAGCGGATCGAACACCTGCTGCGCGATCTTCAGCGATTCGCCGTCGGTCACGATCGCGGGGTCCAGAGCGGCCGAATCGCCGCCGCGGCCCACGATCAGCGTACCGCCGCTGCCTCCGGCCGCAGGATCCGCAGCCGGTTCGGTCGAAGCCGCTTCGCCCGGTTCCGTGGAAGCCGCAGGTTCGGAAGTCCCGCTTCCGCCTCCTCCGCAAGCGGCCAAAATCAATGCCAGCGACAACATTAGAGTAAACAGCCAACCCATTCTTTTTCTCATCAACCGTAAGCTCCCCTCAAGATCGCATTATGCCCGTTCACGCAGCCCGCCAAGCCCACCATTTTACAATTATTATGTATAGGGAGTTGTTTTTCCAGCTTCGGCTTCGCGTCGAGTGAATTTAACTTACATGAACAGCGGTCGATTCGCAATATATTTTTCGATATAACTTTCTATATGTAATGTTTAGTGACTCAAAGAGATACAATTTGTAAAAAAATCTCTTCATATATAGAATACAATCGAAACGTTTGGAATTTTCTGAGAGATTTTTTAATTGACACCTGTTTAATTAAGCTGCGAAAAGGTCGTCTTTTTCCAACCGTTCTTCCTGCCGCTGCACTGCCGGATTAACGCGACTTCCTGAAACAGTAAAATATGCTTAATACTTTTGCATCGTATGTTAGGTTGCTGCGAGCTTTGCGGGGAAAGATGCAGCTTTCTTCGGCACGCACGCGTCTCTTTTTTCGATTCCGCTCCTACGCCTTGAAGGGTCGGACTGCCTCTGTGTAACCTTGGCAAAAACGTATTTTTTCTTTTTTTCGAAAATATATGTTGCCGACCACGTATATTCGGTATATATTTATGTGGCCGGCAACATTTAAATTCAAAGGAGACGATTTCCCATGACCCCATCCACCATGCAAGTCGTTCGGATTCACCAATACGGAGACGCAGACGTACTGCATCTGGAGTCGCTAGCCACTCCCCGACCGCAGGAGGGCGAAGTACTTGTCCGGATCGTCTACGCCTCCATGATCCCGCTCGACTGGAAGATTCGCAGCGGCTGGCTGCAGGAAGTGTTCCCGCTCTCGCTGCCTTATACGCCCGGGTTCTATGCGTCGGGAATCGTCGAATCGGTCGGCGCAGGCGTCAGCGATCTGCAAGCCGGCGATCGCGTATTCGGCGATATTCGCGGATCTTATGCGGAATATGCGGCCGTGTCGGCCGAAGCGCTGGTGCGGCTTCCTGATTCCGTCTCGCTCGAACACGCCGCGGCGATCAAAGCGGGCGCGGACTCCGCGTGGAAAGCGCTGTTTACGGAAGGCCGGCTGGAGAGCGGACAGACCGTGCTCGTCCATGCCGCCGCGGGCGGGGTCGGACAGTTCGCCGTTCAACTCGCCAAATGGAAAGGCGCCACCGTGATCGCCACCGCTTCGGCGGACAATATCGAGTTCGTCCGTTCGCTCGGGGCCGACCAAGTGATCGACTACCGCAGCGAAGACTTTGGCAGCCTCGTGCACGAAGCCGACCTGGTCGTCGATACGGTCGGCGGCGATACGGAGCGGCGCTCGTGGGGCGTGCTACGCCCAGGCGGCCTGCTCGTCTCGCTCGTCGGCGAACCGGACGCCGAGCAGGCGGCCGCCCACGGTGTAACTGCCAAGTTCAACAGCGCGTTCCCGACCCAGGGCGACCTGCTCCAAATCGTCGACCTGATCGCCGACGGAACGCTCAAGGTCGAGACAGGACGAACATATCCGCTGAGCGAAGCACGGGAAGCGCAGCGCTTCAGCGAACAGCGCCGGGGCCGCGGACGGATTTTGCTGACTCCTCAGGCATGAACGTGTGCGGCGATATGAGCCGCATGACGTCGCGGTAAGGGAGCGTCCGCTGTCTTCGCGGGCCTGAACTTTCCCCTTTTGGGCTGCGAGCAGCAGAGGTCCCCGTCTGGAATCGCGAAGCGATCGGCGGTATGATAGAAGCAGAAGTGCCGCCCGGACTGCAAGAGGAAGCCTGAGGGCTTCCTTCTTTGCGTCGGGGCGGCCGAAACGAAGGAGCGATCCGATGAACGAACCTCTAAAGGGACAATCCCCACCCCTCCCGCCTGCCGATCAGGCCGGGCTTCCCGAACCGACCGACCGTGCCCAACATGCCGAACCTTCCGAATCTGAAGTCTCCGGGCCGAATCACGAATTCAGCGCCGGGGAACAGTTTCCCGTCAGCTTTGCCGTGTTTGCGCTCGGCCGCTCGCACCGTGCCCTCGCCGCGCAGCTGCTGCGCGAGATCGGCCTGTTCGCCGGACAGGAGATTTTGCTGTTCCAGCTGTGGGATCGCGACGCCCAATCCCAGAACAGCCTCGGACGCACGCTGCGCCTCGACCATTCCACCGTCGCCAAATCGGTCAAGCGCCTCGAAGAAGCCGGACTCGTCCGCCGCTCCCGCTCTCCGGAAGACGGCCGCGTAACGCTCGTCTCGCTGACCGACGCGGGACGCGCGCTTCAAGAGCAGGTGACGGACATCTGGCGCCGCGTCGAAGAGACGACTACCGAAGGCTTGACGCCCGAAGAGTCGCAGACGCTGACCCGGCTCGCCCTCAAAGTCGCGGCAAACGCGGACCGGCGCTTGAAATAACGTCCGGCCGCAGCCTCGTCCACGCGTACAGCCGATTCGGGACATGATAGCGAAGACGTCATAGCCCGGCTGTCATAGTCCGGATCCGGACGGCTTGATTCGCCCAGCCTTACCCGGACGGCTTCACTCCAGCGCCTTCACTCCAACAGAAAAAGACCGCATCCGCTTCGCAAGAAGAAGGACTGCGGTCTTTTTATTTTCCTATTTCTCACGCTAAAACACTTTCGCACGCTAACGATACTTTTTCACCTATTCCTCTATTCATCTATTCTCGCATACACTTATTATTGCATTCTCGCATTCCGGCACTCTTCCACTCTTCCACTCTTCCACTCTTCCACTCTTCCACTCTTCCACTCTTCCACTGCCTATTCTCGCCCGAATAACTGCCTGAGAGCACTTATTTCTCTCCACGAGTCTATGCAAACCCAAATAACTGCGTGAGAACACTTATTTTCCGCATATAAGCACGTAGAGCCTCTTTTCAGACCAAATAAGTGGATCTGCGCAGTTATTTTCGATTCAGACGGCTTTTCCGCAAAAATAAGTGTCTTCAGGCAGTTAATGGTCCAGTATGTCGCGATTTTGCCTATCTGGCAGCGTCGGCGGAGGGGCAAATCATGACGTACACCCAGCTGCCTCGATCAGCCGTTGTCGATCAAGCGCTCACTCCGGCTCGACCGCCATCGCAGCGCCTTGCGTCAGATCCGCCCGAACTTTCGGCATCCCTTTTCAATTTTCGCCCAAGCCCCGGCCGCTCCGCTTTTACCGTTCTCCCGGCTGCCGCTTCATCGCTTCCGCGTTCTCCGCTCTATCTTCCCGCAGTTCCGCACGAAGACGGCGCAGCATCCAGAAGCTCATCCCAAGCAGAGGAACAAAAATCAGCAGGCTAACGTAACGTTCGACGACGATCAGATACCCGATCCCGACGAACATAAAAAGCGTCATGACGACCGTCATGATCAGATTGCGTTTGGCCTGTTTTTGGGTAGATAGTCGGTTCATCGCAAGCCCTCCTTATACGGGTCTTTTTCCCATAAACGCTTTGGAGGGCCGTTTCGTTACGGTTCGTTCGGCCGCTTGGACGTCTGTCCGACAGCCTCGCTGCCACATCTGGGCCTCAGCCCGAACGCCCGATGCTCGCCCGGCCCATTCTCCGCCCGCGCATGGCTTGCACCGCACTTGCACTGCACTTGCACCAGACTTATGCCCGGACTCTCCGCCTACGAATAGCTCATACCCGGCCTGTGAGTCCCCGGCCTGCGCAACCTGCTCAACCCCCAGCCTTGCTCGCCTACCCTTCCCCCAGCGCTTTCTCCACCGCGTAATCGTCCAGCGGCAGGTCCGGCTCCAGGCCAAGCGCAAGCTTCGCCAGCTGGCGGCCGAGAAACGGCCCCATCGTCAGCCCCGAAGCGCCGAGGCCGTTCGCCGTAATCAATCCCGCCCAGCCGGGAACGCGCCCGATCACGGGCAGAAAACCCGGCGTAAACGGCCGAAACCCGACCCGCACTTCGCCCGGCTCGCCGTCCGCGAGGCCTGGTGCAAGCGCCAGCCCTTTGCTCAGCACTTCGTGCACGCCGCCCGCCGTCACGCGGGTGTCGGACAATTCCACCTCGTTCTCGTGCGTGGCTCCAACGACCATTTTGCCGTCTTCAAAAGACAGCAAATATTGATCCGTCGGCGGAATGACGACCGGCCACCGGCCGCTCGACCGCTCGTTCGGCATCTGCATATGCAGGATCTGTCCTTTCTGGTACGTGACGCGAAAATGCACGCCTAGCGGACGCAGCAGTTCGCCCGCCCATGCGCCCGCGCACACAATCACCTCGTCCGCGGGCAGCCGCCTGCCGTCGACGATAACCCCGGTGACGCGTCCTCCCGCATCCGTTGCGGCGAATTCTCCGCCTCGGTCCTGCTTATCAAGCTGTGCATGCTCCCCGCGCTCCGCACCGCTCCCCGCCGGCTCCGCACGCTTTCCGCCCTGCTCCCCGCGCTCCGCACCGCTCCCTGCCGGCTCCGCACGCTCTCCGCCCTGCTCTTCGCGCCCTGCACGATCCCCGCGCTCCCCATGCTCCGCCTCGCTCCCGCGGCCACGCTCCGCACCGCCCGCTCGCTCCACCTCCAACACCGCAGCCCCTTCCACGACCTCCGCTCCGTTCCGGCGCGCGGCCGAGATCAGCGCGTCGCGCAGCGCGCGCCCGTCCACCCGCGCCGCGCCGCTGACACGCACGGCGTGATAGCCTTCGCCAAGCAGCGGAAAAAGCTCCCGCACCCGCGTGCTGTCCAACACTTCGATCTCCCCGATCTCCGGGGCGTCTTCGCGCCGCTGTTCAGCCCGTTTGCGCATCTGCTCGATCTTGGCCGGGTCTGTATGCAGACTGAGCGCGCCGACGCGGGCATAACCCGTATCCTGCTCGCCCAGACGATGCAGCTCCTCTGTCAGCTGTGCGTAATAGCGCGCGCCTCCCTTGGCGAGCCGGTACCACGCCTGGTTGCGCCGCTGCGACAGCCACGGGCATATAATGCCGGCAGCCGCGTCGGTCGCCCGGCCCGGATGCTTCGCGTCGATCAGCGTCACGTGCACATCCGCAGCCGAGCGCGAGAGGTGATAAGCCGCCGAAGCGCCGAGAATGCCGGAGCCGACGACGATCATTTTTTTCATGAGATTCCATTCCTTTCACCGCTTGCCAAAATAAAAGTTTCGAACTCTGCCCATTCTATCACTTTCTCACCCGCCGGGAATAATCCCGAATTCGCCTTGACACAAACAGGTCTATCTACCGTGTTTCGATTATATTTTTTTGCAGATATCATATTATGTACTGTCATAATTAGGTATCTAGACCTAAAATGAGTTTATCTTCTCTTACACTTCTTACATATCAACTCAAGCTTTTCCACTTTTCCCGTTTGTACGCCTGCTTTACTCGCAATCCGCTTTTTACCCCCTATCCAGAAGGAGCGCTCGTTTATGTCCACTACACCCGGTTCCATGCAGGAAGTCCTTACCCACCCTCTTACTCTCGAACAGATTCAGGCTTTCAAGCAGGATAACCGTATCTCTGCCGTTGTTCCTGTCGGCTTGGACGAAGTGTCCAACCTCACTCCCGAAGAACTCGCCGATCACCTCTCGATGAAGCTCGTTGACAGCGATCTGCTGACCGACGTGTAGTACGAACGTGCCGGCGTGCAAGGCGACCAGATCGTACTGATGCACATATCCGGAGACGTGACGATGCTGCTGGAGACGCTCGAACTGTTCACGGACTATGCGCAGGACGAAGAAGACGCAGAGTAGGCGTTACAGAAGTTGCATTCGAGTGACTTTTCCTATAAAACAGATCCCACAGCGTTTGCCCCGATCGGTCGGGGTGGGCGCTTTTTGCGTGGGGAAAGTGCAGTCCTTCGCTCCCTCTCTGCCCTTCCGTTTCAATCCCCCTCTGCCGGGTAAGTGTCTACATCTGCTTCTCTGTCTATTCTGCCATATTCTCCCGATCCTAATCCGCCCTAATCCGTACGCTCAACTTTGAGAGGAGCACTTTCATGCACACACGCACAGCACTCATATCCGGAGCAAGCATCGCCGGCCTTAGCGCCGCTTTTTGGTTGAGCCGCGCCGGCTGGACCGTTACCGTGCTCGAACGCGCCGACGCTTTCCGCGACGGCGGGCAGAACATCGACGTACGCGGCTCGGGACGCGAAGTACTGGCCAAAATGGGCCTCGAAGACCAGGTCCGAGCGCAGACGACGACCGAAGAAGGTACCGCGTTCGTCGACGACAAAGGGCGCACCGTCGGCGCTTTTCCGGTGCGCGGCACCGACGGCCTGACGGCGGAGCTGGAGATTCTGCGCGGAGACCTGGCCCGCCTCATTCTGGAGGCGCTCCCGCCCGAAGTGTCGGTGCGCTACGGCGACCGGATCGAGCATGTGCACAACCGCGAAGAGAACGTCGAAGTCGAACTGCTGTCCGGCAAAAAAGAAACGTACGACCTGCTCGTCATCGCCGAAGGCGTGCGGTCGAAGACGCGGGACAACGTGTTCGCGGGCGACGTCTCCCGGCGCGAACTGGGGCTGAACATCGCCTACGGCACGATCCCGCGCACCGCCGAAGACGACCGCTGGTGGCGCTGGTATACTGCTCCGGATCGGCGTCAGGTGTCGCTGCGCCCGGACAATCAAGGTACGATCCGCGCGATGCTTGCTTTTACGAGCCAAGACCGCAACTTCGCCGCCCTGCCGCCGGATCAGGCCCGCGCCCAGCTGAGCCGCGTCTTCGAAGGTGCCGGCTGGCAGACCCAGCGCGTCGTCGACGGCTTCGAGACTTCGCATGACGTCTACTTCGATTATTTGACGCAGATTATGATGACCCGTTGGTCAAAAGGCCGGACCTGCGTCATGGGCGATGCCGCCTGGTGCGTCACCCCAATCGGAGGCGGCGGCTCTTCTCTTGCGCTGATCGGCGGATACGTGCTGGCCGCGTTCCTCTCGCAGGCGCCGCCGACCGATTCCGCCGATCGATCCGCCAACGATCTGCAGCCTTATCTGGATCAGTATGAGCAGTGGATGCGCCCGCTGATCGACAAAGCCCAACACCTACCGCCCGGCGCGCCCAAAATGTTCTACCCCAAGACCAAAGCCGGCGTCGGCACCATCCACACCCTGATCCGGATCGCCAGCCTCGGCCCCGTCCGCAAAGTCGCTTCCCGCTTCAATCCGATCGCCAAGAAGCAGCAGGACTTGCCGGAGATTCGGTTGGTGCAGCGGGTGTGAAGCGGTATTCCCTTTTAGACAAGTTTTATTCCCGTTTGCGATTATCATATTCTTACAGTTACCCCATCGTCCGATCTGGCCTCTGCCCGATTTACGTAATAGAATAACAATAGACATGCACAATAAACCTCTTACATCGTAAGCCGAATTCATGGCCATGAATCCAAAAAAACTTGGGATGGGAGGTTTATTCATGTTATATTGGGCATTTCCAGATTTGAACCCTTTGCTGCCAACTTTTTTAATAGGTCCTCTACTTGCGATCCTACTGGGCGCCGTATGCCGGCGTATCGGATTGAACGCAGTATGGCCTATATCGCTTAGTCTCCTTCTTCCGGTCCTTTTTATCTTCACCAACCTGGAGACGCTCAAAGCGAATATAGACGCTTGGTTGGTATACGGCATCGTCTATGCAATTCTGTCTGTCGGAGCCTATAAGCTTTCCAAATCTTCTAGAAAAAATGCTTAGATCAAAATCAAGATGCGTCCATCAAATAAAGAAGCGTTCTTATCTAAACTGTACCTTTTGCATAGGACACTTCAAGAAAAAACTTGCTTTACTGTTTGATAGGCTTTCAGTTCCGTTTTATTGTCAAAAATCCGGTTTATGAGCGTCATGCGGAGATAGTCTTCAATAGATTCAAATAATTTCGTAGAGAGGTGAAATCATGTCATTAAAGATATTAACCGCTCTTATGATTATCATGGTTATCTTCGTAGCCTTTAAGCCTAATCCATACACATTTTTTATTTATTTTATAGTTATACTTACTTACATGATCATGGGTGTCAGAAAACAAAAATCCAAAAAAATCATACTTGTTTATACCGTTCTATTTGTGGCGATGCTATTTTATTTGGTTCTTCTTTTCATGAAATACTATTAAAAACATTACGATTCTTTAAACTGTATTCTTTGTAAAGAACGCTCCGAAAAAGGCTAGACGATTTTGAGCTGCTGTTTTATGATGTAATTTTACTTAAAAGCGAAAAGCTTGCCTTCCTTATACGAAGGGGCAAGCTTTTTTTGTCTTGATTCTTATAGAAACTAATGTCCATCATTCAACCTAGCCTCTTCCCCATTTCCATAATAGAATAGGAATATAAATGCAGAAAAAACATTCTGTATCCTAAGCTTCACAATGGAGGAATTTATGAAAAAACATATTCATGTAGTTGGAGCTGTCATCATTGAAAATGAAAAGATTCTATGCGCGCAACGTGGTAAGACGAAAACGTTAGCTTACAAGTGGGAGTTTCCAGGCGGCAAAATTGAAGAAGGAGAGATGCCGCAAGACGCCCTAAAGCGCGAGATCGACGAAGAAATGAAATGCACGGTGGAGATCGGAGAGTTTATCCTGACGACTGTATATGAGTACGAGTTTGGCTTTGTCCATCTATCTACGTTTTACTGCAAATTGGTAGAAGGAAAACCTACGCTCACTGAACATATCGATATCAAATGGTTGTCGACTAATGAATTGATAACGCTTGACTGGGCGCCCGCAGACATCCCTACTTTAGAAAAAATAATGATCTTAAACGCATCTTGATTTCATATTCGATTATTCAAATATATTTGACCTGGCTTTCCTAAAAATTATTGAGGGTGGTTGTTTTAATGCTTCTTATACTTTCTCAAAAACTAGAAAAAGAATCTGACTATAAAGATATTCCGTTTAAAGTTTATCATTTCCCCAGCCGTTACAAAAATCAGATTAATTCTGGTGACACCTTTCTATACTACCAGGGTGATCGTCATAAAAAGAAAAATAGATATTATTTCGGATGCGGTAAGATAGGCGAAGTAACTTCGGCAGAAGAAGGCCATTATAATGCCGAGCTTCTTGATACCTGGAGGTTCATCAATACAGTTCCTATTTATGATACAAACAACGAATTCTATGAATCTATTGGTTATTCTCAAGTAAGAAACAAGCCAAATCCAGCTTGGCAGAATTCCATTCGAAAAATCTCGGCAGCCGCATTCAAAACCATATTATCAAAATCGGGCATGGATGCTCTGACCATCAGTCAATGGATGGATACAAATCCCATGAACGAATCGTTTAAGGAATCAATAATTTTTGACACATTTTTAAATAATTTTAGTGAAGAACATATAGAGACGCTGCTTGAAAATACAGGCGAACAAGAAATTGAGAAGATACTTGCCAGTCTGGATTCTTCCGCCTCGATCGAAACCCGATATGTTCTGCAAAAGATAAGGAAAGCAAGTCGAACTACAATAGATACTTTGAAAGAAATGTACGGGAATAGCTGCCAAATATGCGGAATCAACCATCAAAGCCCTTATGGCGTTGATGTGACTGAAGCCCATCATATCGATTACTTTTCAAAAACACAAAATCATAGCCCAAGCAACATTGTGATTCTCTGTCCAAACCATCATAGATTAATGCATGGAGCAAAAGCCGTTTTCGATCGAAAAAGAATGGCATTTGTATATAACAATGGCTACGAAGAATATTTGAAGCTTAATAAGCATTTATAAAAAAACGCCTGCATAATAAATGCAGGCGTTTTTTATGAATGTATCATCTACAGATTTCCCCGCCGCTCAAAATGCACATGCAGCCGATACTCGCATACCTCCCGCGTCCACCGGTGCAGCAGCTCCTTATCCTCTTCTGCCACGTCAAAAGCCAACCCAAACGTCCCATCCGCAAACTCCACCTGACTGCCTTTCGCCCCCGCCCACTTGCTCATCGGCATGTCCGCGATCAGCTTCGTCACTTTCGTTTGCGTCTGCTCGTTCCAGTCCCACAGCCGCTTGGATTCCTTGTCGCTGAAGTCGATCACTTTGCGGTACTCCTTCTCCGTCAGATACCTGTGGAAAAACGCTGCCGTTTCCTCCGCCGTCACCGGCTCGTTCCAACGATCCGCGCCGCGTTCCAGCATGTACAGCAGCACGACCATCTTGTAGCTTTTCGTCATGACCGTCTTCTCCACGTCGCGCAGCCACGCCTCATACCGTTCGTACACCTGCTGCTCGCGATCATCCAGCATCCCCGCCCAGCTCAGGAACCCTGCATAAGACCCAAATTCATCTCGATACCCTTTGCTTACGGACCGCCCCTGCAAATGCAGCTCCAGATAAGCGGGGATGCGGCCCAGCTCGCCTTTGAGATCGAGGAAGTCGCGGTGCAGCTTCTCCCGATGCGGCGCGCGTTTGCGGCTTAGTTCTTCCAGCAGGTTGACGACCGCCGTCTCCATTTGGATCGAGCAGCTGTCCGGTACGGTCGGAATCGTGGTTGGACGAGCTTTTTGCCCATCCGAATCTTCGTCATACTCCGCAAACAAACTCAGCTTCACGTCCGCGTTCCGATAGTTGCCGATCAGATCGATAATGACGCAGTGCGATTTGCCTTCCGCCAGACGCAGACCCCGGCCCACCTGCTGGGTTAACACGGTCAGCGACTCGGTCGGGCGGACGAACAGCAGCGTATCGACGCTCGGAATGTCTGTGCCTTCGTTGAACAGATCGACGGTGAACAGCACTTCCAGCTCTCCGGCGTCCAGTCTGCGGATCGCTTCGTCCCGGCTCATCTCGCGGGTGCGCGAATGCAGGCTGAGCGTCCGGCTGCCGCGCGTGCGGAAGTAGTCCGACAAATAATCCGCCTGCTGGATCGACGAACAGAACGCGATCGTGCGCGTCTGCCGTCTGAGCACCCAGGCTTCGTATACGCGCTCTGCATACTCTTCCCGCAGCTGCGCCGCAAGCAGCTGTTCTTCGTCGTAATGGCTGCCCAGCCAGCGAATGCCGGAATAGTCCGTCTCGTCGTGCACGCCGTAATATTGAAAAGGCGCCAGCCATTCCCGCCGAATCGCCTCGATAAAATGAATCCGGTACGCCACGTTTCCCCCGCACAGCGCATACACGTCCTGCCCGTCCATCCGATCCGGCGTTGCCGTGATGCCCAGCATGAACTGCGGCTGGAAATAGTCGATGACCGACTGGTAAGATCTCGCCGCCGCATGATGGAACTCGTCGATCACGATCAGGTCAAAGTCATCCGGCGCAAAATTCTCCCGGTGCTTTTTCATCCCCAGGGTATAGATCGAAGCAAATACGCAGTCCGCGCCGCTTTCTTTGCTCTGCCCGTTATAGAGGCCGTGGCTGCGCTCGGGAAGAACGTGCTGGAACGAGCGGACCGCCTGCTTGAGAATCTCTTCCCGGTGAGCGACGAACAGAACCCGTTGATATCGTTGCGCCAAAAAAGCGGCCAGATACGTCTTTCCGAGTCCCGTCGCCATGATCACCATCGCGCGGTCGTACTCTTCCTCGATCGTCGCCGTCAGTGCCTCCAACGCCATCTCCTGAGCCGGCCGCGGATGGATCGTCGTCTCCGTCTGCGGTTCTTCTGCCGGCGTCTCCTCAGTCTGCACGTCCCCGATGTCCGCTTCGGCTTCCTCCGTCTCGATAATATGCCGCTGCAGCTCGGGATTATTTCGGTAATTGAGCAGATATTCCTGTTCGTACAGCGAGATCGTGTCTTCCGTCAGCGGCAGCGTCGTATCGTGATACAGATTCTCCATAAACTGGTCCATCGCGCTGCGGAACGTATACGGCTCCGCCTGCGCGTTCATCGCCAGATTCCATTCATACCCCGTCTTGAGCGCCGAAAACGAAAAATTGGAAGATCCAACGATCAGCAGCCCTTCCCCGTTTTCGTAGTCGAACAGATATGCTTTGGGATGAAAAGACGTTCCCATGCTCCGCCACAGCCGCGCTTCCAAGCGATCGTCGATATTCAGCAGCTTCCGCAGCCCTTCCGGCTGAGTGATATACAGATAATCCCCCGCCAGCAGCTTCACCTCGGCCCCTCGATCCAGCGCCTTTTTCAGATGCGGCGCCAGCAGATTAACCCCCGATTGCATGAGAAAAGACGTCATGATATAGATCCCCGTCGCATGCTGCATCCCCGCGATCAGCTCATCTCCCAGGTTGCGGGTGATGAGCTTGACGTTAAGATTCGTGGACATCGATCAAGTAGATCCGTTCGTCGAACCCGCCGCGCTTTGCGGCTTTGTCGGCGCGTATCTGCTCCAGTGTCTCGGGATCTGCACCGTGCGTAACCGCGAGGGCGCGAATCACTTCGAGCAGGTCGGCGAGTTCTTCCAGCGCGTCAGCTTCGGAGGAAGCGGTGAAGTATTCGTCGGCTTCCTCGCGCAGCTTGGCGCGGAGCTCGGTGACGTATTCGGCTTCGTCCAGGATGCGGGTGGTGGATGATTTGCCGGTGGAAGCGATGATAGTTGGAATGTGGTTGCGGATTAGTTTTTTATAACTTAGCATAATAGAGTCCTTTCAAAATTTTAAATTGAGTGATTCGAGCTTTAATTTTTGAAAAGTTCTATGTGCTGATTTTTATACTATATTAAATTATTATTATTTATTTTAAGCTTGTATAAAATTTACTTTAAACAAAAATAACAATATCTTATATGAGCATTACTACATCATTTGAAATGGGGAATACAAAGTTAAATCAAAATAGATAGCCCATACTTTTTGCTATTACTTCAGACATTAAAGGAGGAACTGCATTACCAACCTGTACATACTGAGCAGTTCTAGGGCCTTCAAATCTAAAATTATCTGGAAATCCTTGAATTCTCGCTGCTTCTCGTACAGTAAAAGAACGAGATTGTAATATGTCAGGATGAATATTATAATGTCCATCTTTTGAGATATGAGCTACCACTGTATGTGGAATATCATTTGCTCTATGGACTTTAAAGCGATCTAAAAAAGAAGTTTGATTTCTATGAGTTCTAAGCGTATCTGGCAAATTTCTATAATCAAGCTGTATGCCATTTTCAGCTGCTCTTATAGCGATTCTATAAATTTCTTGATCTGTTTTGAGAAGAGACCTTGCCTTATGATTTATAATACCGATACTATCTTCACGCATAAACTTTTGATAATCGTTTAATTTAGTGTCTTCAGCGTAATTAGTAACTTTCAGATCTTCTCCCTCTCCAGGTTTCAAAGTTGTAAGATCGCTAATCGCAGATAAAGTATTTACCGGAGCACTCCATTGTCTTTTGACTCCTGAAAAATCAGGATAGGCTAAGGCGTGATCATTACGGTATCCGAATAACAAAACACGCTTCCTATGTTGAAAAACTCCATAGTCAGCAAAATCTATAATATTTTTTGTGTGATTTTCAGAAATTCCTGATTTTAAAGTGTAACCTATTTCATTAAATTCAGATTGAATTTGCGAAAAAACAGCCCCTTTCTGAGCATTTAAAATACCAGGTACATTCTCAAAAATAAAGGCCCTAGGTCGAAATTCGTTAACTATATCTTTGTAATAAAGAAAAAGCATATTTCTAGGGTCATTACGAACAGCTTCTCTCATTCTACCTCTACCAACAAGAGAGAATGATTGACATGGAGGTCCGCCAATAATTAAATCAACTTCGTTTATCTGTTTATACAAAAGAGCCTCATGAATAGAATTTATAATTTCATTAATTGCCGTAGCTTCCTGATCAATATGAGGAGCACCAAACTTCTTATTAAGAATTCCCCTATCGAGTAGAGGTTTTAGATCAGGATATTTTTTATATATTATTTCTCGATTAGCTTCAATATTCCTATAATTGGTAGCTTCATTGAGATAGTAATAATACATTTGAAGATCATTTTGACCTTTTAAAAAATAATAAATCGACCTTGTCCTCAGTGTTTCACAAGCCCAAGGATCTTTCTCAACCTGCGCAATAATATTATGTCCATGTTGGTGAAATCCTTCAGTCAGACCGCCGGCACCTGAAAACAAATCAATGATATTCATTCATTTTCCCTCTTCTTCTTCTTGGTGTACAAAGTAAATAGATTTCTATCTTTCAATTCCTCAAAAAACAATCTGATTTGAGCTACATCTGCCCCTTGAAGGAGGACACCTACTTCTACATTGTTTATAAGTCCATTATAAGATAGATTAGCAGACGTGACGAGCGCTCTCTTATCATCCATTAAGATCACTTTTGCATGCATATTAGAGGCTGTACATTTATAACGATAAATAAGTATATTCTCATACTTTAGAGATAAATCCTGAATTTCCTCAAGCATTTCAAGCACTATATCATTGATATCTATGTAAAATTCGATTCTCACCCCCAGTTTTGCTTTTTGGCCCAAACTATCAAGAATACTTCGAAAATACTTTGAAATTGCAAAGCCTGTGATGAGTATTCTTTCCTCAGCAGAATTTATTAACTCTCTCATTACAACCACTGTATCCCTTGCAAAGGAAGTAGTTTCTCCTGAAGCAGTAGCAACAATTTTAAACGTAGGTTCCGGCAAAGCTTCTTGCCTCAAGTCACATAACATATAAAGCAGAGCCTCAATCTCTTCCTTATTGAGAGTAGGGAAGATACCTTTCAAATCTTTATAAAGATTAATAACTGACTTAGACTCTTTATCTATTTCTTCCTTGAAAATTTCAGTATTCATCAAATTGTTATTGATTAAGAAACTACTAAACAAGCTTTTAAAAGCATTGATCTTGAAGAGTTTTTTGATGTCCATCAGGGTACAATTCCTTTAAAAAAAGCTGTTTCTTCTCTATCCGATAACGGAATCAGTAATGATCTATCCAAAAGGCGATTTCCATTCTCACATGAAGTCTCTGCGATCATTGAACAGGCAAAACAAGAACAACCGTTAAGATCTTCTTCCTCATCAATATTCATAGAAGAGCAAACAGGATCGTTCGTGCAGAAAGTGGCTTCTTCCAAAGCTAGTTTAAGAATCCTACGAAATTTATCGATTGTTCCCATTTCAACAAGTCCGCCTAATGAACCTTCTTGATCCAAGCTTCCTGTATAAATAAGTATTCCAGCCATATTGTGGTCACAATAAATTCTTTCCTTAATGGCTACAGAAGAATAACCAGAAGTAAGCGAAAGCTGCTTGATAATAAGATGGGATAGGGTATGCAACATAACGTAAGCTGCATTCTGTGCTCTAATCCCTTCTTTTTCATCTTTATCCTCTTGACCATGGTCAGCTTTTAAGTGCCATCCCTTTTTCTTAATCCATTCTCCGTGAATGTCTGTATATTTTTGCGAAGCACCCATTACATTATTTTTACTCATCCAAGAACTTAGTGCTTGTTGGTTAATTTCCAAGAAAATCCCTTCGCCATAGATTTCGACTGCCGGGAGCCACTTTTCATCTCGATCGTCCCCTTTAGATCCAAGCCATATAATATCAGGTTGCTTAATTTCAGGTTCTGGAGAATCATTTCTTGTGAATCCCAAGAGTACCATGATCTCTTTCAACCTATGTACCAAGGTTATACTTTCAAAAAAAGGTTTTAGATCATAAGGAATCACTTGTTTCTCCGCTTCAAACTCTGGTTTGTCTTCTGGTATACGACACCTTCCTTCAAAACTGGTGAATCTCTCGTATTCTAGTTTTTTAATTTCGCTATATGTGACTTCGTTTGTTTTAGAATGTAAAGATATAAATGAAGTCCATTCTTTTAAAAACTCTTCGTATGTGTTCAAACCTTCTTTTTTAAATTCGTTCAAATAAAGTTGTTCATTAAATGCTTTATGAAGTACCTCAAGACTGATCCATTCCTCTATTTTTTCTTTCTTATCAAAGAACAAATCTGTTAACCTCTTATTTGTACCGCTCTCTTCTCTCATCGTAATAGCACTGCGTATAGCTGGAAAGTATACATTTGAAGCACCTCTTTGTAGAGGGCTAACCTTCTTCTTGCATCCAGCCTTTTCGAACTCTAGTTTCTGAGGGTGATGACCATTGCATTCATATTCATCAAAGTTGTTTTCTGTCATCGCACCTATTAATGAATAACTTTTTTCTTGACAACTACATTTTACTCGTAAAGATTCTAAACCCGAAGAACCACCTATACTGAAAAGTGTTAGCTCCCCAGAACATTTTTTATATTCCTTATCCTTTCTCCCATGAGACCACCAGTGCCATGGAAAATCCTCAAGATGGTTATTTTCACAAGACAATAAAAAGCGTGCAGGATATACTTTAGAAGAACATTTCGGACAAAGAGGTCCTTGTTTAAGATAACTGTTCATATTAAATTTTTTTCGAATATCAAAAAGTAATCGACATTTGGCTTTACTACAAACATGATAATAGGGAAAGGGGATAGTAGGAATATCCCCTTTACCTTCAGTAGGAATTCTTACAAAATAATCTTTACCTAAAAAAGATGCCAATTGTTTGTCGATAATTCGGTCTTCTTTGTTATTTGCGTTTTCCCAGTATTTAATATCCAGAACCATAAGTGAATCTTCAACCGCGTCCATAATAGCTCCTGGTCCAAAAGTTGTGATCAGCTGACCTGGTCGAGCTTCTCCCACTTTAATTTTTACCATTCACTTTTTCCCACCATTCATCTTGAATATATAAGCCTGCAGTCTGTTCAATACTTCTCATTGAATCCATTGTCATCTTCTCATTTGAATTAAAATTTTTATCAGAAAAACGTCTCAACAGCCTTGTTGCAGAACCTAAATTTTTCATACTTTTCCAGTATACAATTTTTGATGATGTTTCTGACTGTCGATTCCAGTAATCAAGGAAGTCCTCCAGCTCTTTTCTTACAAACTCTACATTCTTATTTTCTACCTTTGTAACGCGATTTTTTATAATTTCTTTTAACTCGCTTAAGTCTATTTTTTTGATATTTTTCGCTTTATCGTTGGTTGATACCTCCGTCTCTCTAAGTCTTAGAAGCGAGACAGCGATGGCATGAAGCGTTTTATCTCTTGCTCGCGAAGCAAATGGAGTAGCTGTGGTGCCCTCAACGTATTGGTACAATCGGCTATGGTATGCTTTAAAATTTTGGTAATGTGATAAGTCTCTTGGTCTATAAGGATTATAAACTGTAATTGCTAATCCTGGATATTTACGACCAATACGACTTGAAGCTTGGATATATTCTGCCGTTTGCTTGGGTTGTCCAGTTACTACCATTAAACCTAAACGATCTACGTCCATACCAACAGCAATCATATTAGTAGCAAGTACTGCAGTAAGCTCTTTTTCTCCTATTTTGTTTTCCAGTTTTGCAAGGATTGCTGGTATTTTATAAGAAGAAACTCGTGAAGTTAACTCCTCGATCTCATTATAGTTAATATATCTTTCATTTTCTAACTTATATTTTTCAACTATGATTCGGATCCTTTTAGGAATGTCATCAGCTAACAAGCGAACAGCTCCACCAAGTTCTCGAATACTATTATAGTAGCCAACTAGAGTTCTATAAGGATCAAGATAAGGTGAAAAGTCCGGGTTACCCTTATGTGTTTCAGTGAATTGCAAAAGAACTGCATATATTCTAAGTAGGACAGTTTTGACTGATTGTCCGCTTACACATATTCCAGCATATAAACGAAAAGGATCTTTTTCTATAGGTATTTCCTGAGCGAAGAAAGAATTTTCTATACTTAAACCTGGAGGAGGAAATTGTTGAACCTTTTCTCGACCATAAATTTTTAATATTTGATCTTCAGCATTTTTTATTGTTGCTGTTGAAGCAATATATTTGGGTTGGATAATTCCCGATTCTGAAGACAAAGAACATAATGATTCAATTGCAGTTTCATAGGCTCCGTATATTGTCCCCAAGGGTCCAGT
Source organism: Saccharibacillus sp. WB 17 (assembly GCF_008634075.2). Taxonomy (NCBI): domain Bacteria; kingdom Bacillati; phylum Bacillota; class Bacilli; order Caryophanales; family Paenibacillaceae; genus Saccharibacillus; species Saccharibacillus sp. WB 17. The sequence goes on from NZ_VPFK02000014.1 coordinate 287,385, forward strand.
TATAAGATGCAATTCATCTTGAATAATCAACTCAGGAGGATAAAAAGGTTTGATAGCTTCGACTTTTTTTAAAGGCTTCGTATGTTTTGCTTGATGTTCTTCTCCCGCACCTATATAACCGCACTTTTCACATAAGCGGTTTACTTTACCGAACAGATTACTTACTATTTCATCCCAAGGCATTCTTGCAAACTTATCAACTGTAGAGATAATAACACTTGGTAGTTTCCGATAAATATCTTCATCAATCATATATACTGGAATCAATTTAGTTGAGAAGTAACAGTTAGGGTTATTGCAAAAAATCTCATAACCTGTTTTTGGAGTATACAAGTTGTCATCAGGTAATAATTTGTGATTGAGATCTCTATACCCACAGCAAGGACACTCAATAACCTGTTTTTTCAAATTTGTATGCCTTTGTCTAATTTCCTGCAGCTTTGCCCCTCCTTCTTTAAATGTTAAATCGGTTAATTTATTTACTGTGACCTGTCCTCCTACCCAGAAACCAACTGAAAATTCTGATTCTCCAAATTTTTTTGTCTGGTTCCTTAAAATTTCAGCAGCACAGATCATTCTCATCAATCTGTCTCTTTGCTGTGTAGTAAGCAGTCTTAATGTGTAACGTAAGAATATTGTTACACCACCATCTCTATTATAATCATCATTGGGATCATGAATTAGCCTGCGGTAGGCAAGCAAAAATGCAGCTATCCCAAGGTATGCCTCGGTTTTCCCCCCACCTGTAGGAAACCAGAGCAAATCTACTATCTTACGATCTTCTGAATATGGTTTTATAAGACCTTCAATATTCATTAAAATGAAAGCTAACTGGAAAGGTCGCCAACTAAAATACTCTTTCGTTAATTCTGTTTCTAGGCTGGTTTTTTCTTTTGCAAAGGCTCTCATAGCATTCTGCATATGCATAACTTGATTCATAAATATAAAGGCTTCAAATACCTCCGGTCTTTTTAGCAGCTGTATTCCATCTTCAATACGTTTAAGGCACTTCTCACACTCTCGGATGTTAACGTTAGCTTTCTCTTTATCCTCGAGCTCTTTTATCTGCTTACCTAGGTCTAATATCCATTCCGCATAAAGTTCTGGAATAGCGCTTAATCTTTTGATAAGCTCACCCGAGTCTTTAACCTCCGAGAGTTGCTTAATAGACAATTGTTCTTTCTTTAACTTTTTACTTTCTGTAGTAGTTGGTAATTCTGTACTCATAGAAGCAATTTCTTGTTCTGGAATAAATGTTGTTTTTAGAATATTGGCGTGACCGTTGCCTTCTTGGCTCCAATCTGCCGCACAACCAAAACCTTTTGCAAATACGGGTTTATTGCGGTAAAGAAATTCGTCAAATCTACTCGAATCAGAAGAATGACGAGCAAAATTCTCGCTTAAAAACAGAGAATTGTTTTCAAGGCTACTCAGTTCCATCTCTACTTGATAAAGGGCTCGGTCTTTTTCTTTTCTTAGATTCCTCAAAAATACAGCTACAATACAATTAGTGGTTCCTTCTATAGGCTTCTCTATAACCTGAATAACAACATTGTCTGCCACAGTAAGATGAGTAGAAGCACAAGTACTTAAATCAATAGTGCACTTAAAGCTCGTAGAGCTAACAGGCCTTCTAGTCCACACTCTTACTTCTCTATCTGTCTGAGAATCTCTTTTTGTAGAAATATCATATTCTCCCCATCTGACTACTAGTTGAAAGGAAGAATTTTTCTTCATATAAAACCGAATTCCCATAGAAGATTGCTTCTTGATGCTTTTATTTACCATTTTGGCTTCCGGTTCTTCGAGTTCTTCTTCTTTCCCATATTCAGAGCTTCGATTTTCTTTTTGTACAGATGAGCCAAAATCACTGGTATCACTTTCAACCATTTCAACGATCTCATCCTTATCTAACGGATGCAAAATACCCGTCAGATAAGCAGACATTGGAGATTCATAAATAATGTCTGCTTCTGTATGCGAAGGACCAATTAGATCTTGCTTAAGTGCTCTAAGAATCTCACTTCTTACTCTTTTATATTTAAAACGTTCATTAATATCCAAGATATCTCCCCCTTATTTGATTCTCTATAACCTATTCCTTATAAATAATACCAACTTCTCCTGGCTTCACAAGGTAAGGCTGCTCACTGATGGTCAGAATTGTTTTGATCTTAACTGCTTCTTTCAATCTATCGACCGTCAAATTATATTCACTCAATTTCTTACTCATTACTCCAGAAAGGCCTTTTGTAGAATCGTAAATTAGGGCATTTAAAATTTTCGAAATCTGCCTGTGCTCGCTACGAATAGTATTCATAGAATGTTGATAGACGACCGCATTCTCTATAAAATCTTCGACTTTCATAACCTGTCCCAGTTGAATAATATCTTCTACATCCTGCGGTCCATAATATAATCTCGATCTCCAGTTATCGAAATTTTGCTTCGACTTTCTTTTCCATCCATTTAATCGCATCTGTTTGTATAACTTATCTTGATTCCACTTACCTACTACATATCGATCTTCAAATAACTCATGCCAACGCGCAATCACTTTAAAATGTTCTTTTTTCTCTGTGCCTTTATCTGAGGACTCTATAAAGACATCATATAAATCTTTTTTGGCGTCTAGGTCAATAATTAGAATTTCAGAACCTGTTTCAATACTTTCTAAGTATATTTCTTCCTGACTCTGTTTATTTCTATTTAGGACTTTAACTACTGTCTCTGTACTTAAAAACATACCACTTCCATCAGCAAATTTAATATAATAAGCTTCTACAGCATCTTTACCTTCATAGGGCCTATTCTTTCGCATTGAAATTTGAACATCACTTTTGATATTTTTTATAAAGTCGAGCACATCAAAGTTCTCTGATTCTAACTCATTGTTTTTTAATTTTATACGATTGAGGAAGTAACGATAAAGACTGTAAGTAGTAAGCTGTTCTCTTGAATGAGAAAAATTATCAAGTAAATTATTATTTAAAGTAAGCATTCGCTCAAGCTTACTTTGTAATAGGGAGCGTTCTATACGATAAAGTAATACCTCGGCTTGCTGGTAGTTTGCTATCTGTAGAATTCTCAAATCCTCAAGTGAAGAAGCTGTAAATAACAGAAGTGTATCGCATTTTATTTTTTCACTTCCCTTAAGAACTTTCTTTCTATTGAAAAGAAATACATTCTGCTGTCCTATTTCTTCAATGGTAGTATTCAATTTGGATGCCAGCTGTTCTTTTAAAGCAATGCTAACAACACGTCCTGGCGATAGAATACCTACACTTTTTCCTTTCCTGCGTTCTTCTAAAATTCTAGAAAATAATTCATCCTGCTTAGGCGATTCATAATCTAGCTTATGTTTATTTAGCATAGTTTCTAAGCACTTGATTAATGATTCAAAATCATCATCTTCATAACGATTTTCACTCTGCTTAAGTTCTTTCAGTTGATTTTGAATGGTATCTACTCCAGGAATTTCATCAGCCACCATATCGTATTCTACTGCGCTAACAGGTGTATTCAAAAAAATATATAACAGTCTGCCTGCGAGACTCAGATCATACGGATCAAATCTTCTTTTTCTTAACAAGCCAAAATATTCGAATGCTTCACTCAAACATTCTTCAAATCGTGTGTCTATATAGCTTATTTCTAAACGTTGTACATCTTTATTTTTTAATTGATTCAATAAAACTGCATTATTTTGTAATTTCAAATGAGGAATTAACTTAGGGTCAAAATTATAAAATTCTCTATTATTATTCAGGTACGTAAGCCGTTTATCCATACAAGAATCAAAAAAATATGAGGTTGCTGAAAAGGATGGTTTTATCAAATCATTACTAGAGGCACAGTCAACAAAAATATGATCAAAAAAAGGCAGATCATCTTTTTCCATAATATTCAAACTAGCACTCACATAGAAAACAGCCTGCTGCTTATTATCATACTGTCCTATCTTATTTCTATTCCCCCTTGGAAAATTCGAAAACTTTGTATAGCCAATTGCTAGGGGTAATATATAGTGCAACGGAACAGCTTCTGGAACTTTACTTTCAAATCCTTTTTCCAAGTAGTGTTTAATATTACATTGAAAATAATCTTTATCATCAATTGCACAAAATTCTCCCTGTTCACTAAAAAAACGATGACGATCAAATCCCATTTGAAAAGCTATTTTTTTAGAAATATTCACCTTCAATAACTTGTCAATCACAAGAGGATCTATAGAAATAATCAATACAGAGAGTCTTCTTTTAAAGTCTTCACGCTTTTTATAACCAGATACATACTCAGAAATAGTAGTTTTGATTATCAGATCAATCCAGTAATCTTTATCGGGGTGACATAAGATGAAAGGCTTCTCATCAGCAACTGCAGTTTTCGTTTTATTCATTAACATATTCTCCAAATTGCTGCGCTGCTTATCTTCAATTGTAGAAATATCTTTTGGTTCCGGCTCTATTACAATCAATTGAGATCACTCCTAGAAGATATTAAATTAGATTTTAAACAGATACTTATAATTAAAATTTTATTACGTTATTCCACTTTTATAATCTTAATATATTAGTAGTTTTTAGTAGACAATCTAATTCTATATTTCTAAGTCTTCTTGCTTCATCACTTCATCACTTCATCACTTCATCACTTCACAAGTGTTTAATTTTTTATTGCATAAGAACTTTTGTTCAAGGAGTTTATTCAACCACCCCGCAAACCCCTCCGCCTCACAATAGCTCAAAAACAACCAATCCATCGCCCGGGTCATTCCGATATAGAACAGCGAGACTTCCCGTTCCACGTTCTCTTCCAGCTTAAAAGGCATGCTCTCCACGTTCACGATAAACACGGCTTTGAAGTCCAGACCTTTGGAACTGTCGATTGTCGACAGCTTCACGGTATCGGCTGCGCGGTCGTAGGATCGCTTGGAGGCGGTGTTCTCGGCGATCCAGTCATGCGGGATGTCGAGGTGGGTCAGTTCTTGGCGCAGCCGGTCGACGTACGAATACGAGTACTGGCTGCGGACGCGGTACAGGATGGCGATCTCGGCGTACGGCACTTTTTTGTCGTCATGCAGCTTGCGGATTGCGCGGGCGACCCAGGACGCTTCTTCATTGAAGTTGGCGCACTGCTTGATGATCGGCTCGGGGCCTTTGCGCTTGGTGCTCTGGGGCGGGATGATCTCGACGCCTTCGATGCTGCTGCCTTCCTTCACGCGGTCTTTGAGGGCCGAGTGGGTGCGGTAGAAGTCCCAGGCGAAGCCGACGATTTGCGACGTGTTGCGGTAGTTGATGCTCAGAATCTTGGAACGTCCGCGGAAGTCGAGGCCGGTGCTGGAGGACAGGCTCGTTTTTCTTTTAAAAATATTCTGGGCTTTGTCTTCTACGAGCAGCAGAGATTGCGTCTCCGGGTTGAGCACTTTGCTCAGCAGTTCCAGCCACGACGGTTCGAAGTCCTGGCCTTCGTCGATCAGGATCGCGTCGTATTTGGGCAGGATGGTCTCGCCGCGGTCGATTTTGGGCAGCAGGGTGTCGATCCCGTCGTCCCGGATACGCAGCGCGTTCCACAGCCATTCATGGAAAGTCGCGGTCTCGATATTGGACTTGGGCAGCGCCGGCGTGCCGTCTTCGCCCGCTTCCATCGCCGCAAAATCGAACAGGTCTTCCGGTTCTTCCAGCATCTTCCCGATCATGCCTTTGAGCACGCGGGACAGCGGAATGCCGTAGCAGAGCACGAGGATTTTCCAGTCCGGATGTTCCTTGGACAGCAGACGGGCCCGGGCGGACAGGATCAGCGTCTTGCCGCTGCCGGCGACGCCGCGGATCAGGCGGTTCTTGTCGCCGAGCTGGCGCGCGAGCGTCTCCTGATGCAGATCCATCGCCTGCAGATTGTGCAGCGACAGCAGCAGCTGATCGTCGTAATGCGACGGCGGCTTGAACTCCGCGCTGATGCGCACTTCGGGGAACAGATGGTAGCGGATCGCTTTGACGTCTTCCGCATTCAGCAGTTGGTTCGGGTGAAAAGGAAAATTGAACATGCCCAGCATCCGCTCCAGCAGCGCGGTACCGTCGAAGTGCTCGTTTTCCGGATCGATATCGTCCCGGGTCAGCAGGAACTGGGGATCGATCACGCGGTGCAGCTGGTGCTTGACGATATGCGTCTCGCGCATCCGGGTGAACACGACGCCGAAGCCGAACCGGAATTTGAGTCTGCCGTAGTGGCTGCCGCCGACCTGAATGAGACTTTTGTCTTTTTTGAGCTTGTCCACGATATTAAAAGCGTAGGTACGGGCTTGATGCAGCGGATTGCTGACGGTATGCAGCTCGCCGCGGGTGCTGTAGATGCGCCATTCGTCGGGGTAGAGTTCGTACAGCGTGCTCTCGGTATAGTCTTTCACTTCGAGCACGAGCATGCCGAGGTCCGGTCCGATCACGACATAGTCGGGACGCCGGCCGGCGATCCGGGGTTCGTAATAGACGATATAATCGTCGGGAAGGTGTTCGCGAAGCGTATGGAACAGCAGGCGTTCGCCTGCGGTCGCCGTGCGGGGGATGGTGTCCGGGATCATATAAGCCATAAGGTGTCACTCCCTGATGAGACAGATCCCGTGAAGACGTCCGGGGCTTCCGGAATCTGTGGATGTGATATGGATGCAGCGGATAGACGGTCTGGAGAATGCTGTAGATCAAGGCTTACCGGGTCCTGCGGCCTGGTTCGTAAGGGCTTGTCTCTGGTTCGATAGTCATCTTCGTCTATTGTAGCTTGCTGGAACTTGTTTGGGAACTAGATTACTGGTTATTTTCTATAATTTTCTTTGAAAGAGGGTTATTCTACTGCCTTATACGGATAATGGGACTTATTTATGCGTAACTTCAGGCCGGTTCAACACGTTATACTTATGTAGAAAGAATAGATAGAAAGCGGGTGATCCCATGCAAAACTACTCAGGTCTACTCCTGCTCCTCCTCGTCGGGGCCGCACGGCTGTTTTTTATCTGGAAAATCGTTCGCGGGGAAGATCGGCGCAGTCTGATGGATCTGGATCGGACGGCACCGAAGCTGTATGCGTTTGGCATCAATCTGGTGCTGGCGGCGGCGTTGGCGTTTCTGGTCATCTACGGCGGGGACCGGCCTTACTTCCTCGTCGCGGCGCTGGGCATCGTAGCGCTGTTCGGTCTGTCGCAAGCGTGGCTGGAGCGCAAATATTTGCCGAATACCCGAAGACATCTCGCTACGCTGCTGTCTTTCGCGGTGACGGTCGTCGTCATGGCCGGCTACTTCGTAATTTATCCGCTGTATCTGTGAGCTAACGCGCCAAGGAGGCTGAACGCGATGCAATCCCCTATCATTCTCGTTCTCGGTCTGCTGACGATTACCGCGTCGCTGCTTCGGATGTGGATCGTGCGGGGCAAGCCGACTTTTGAAAACGACCGCGTCAAAAAGACTTACTACGGGCTGACGGCGGCGGCTTGTCTGCCCGGCGTGCCCTGCTTCGTGCTGCTGATGCGGTCGCTTGAACGGCCGACGTGGGCGCCGGCGCTCGGCCTGCTCGCGCTGTCGATGATTCTGTTTGCTCTCATCGACCGCAAATACGTGCCGGAGACGAGGGAACACCGGCTGTACGGCGTTATGGCGGTGCTGATGATCGGACTGGCGCTCTTTTTCCATGCAAGCGATGTGATCAGTTGAACCGTCGAAAGGAGCAACCCCTCATGAACCCAACCACGTTTCCGATCATTCTGCTCGGCAATACGCTGCTTCTCCTGCTGCTGAATTTCGTCGTCGCCGATCTTATCGTCACGGGTGCGGATCGGCGCAGGCTGACGGACGTGCCGCGTCTGAAGCGTTACGTGTACGGCATCACGCTGCTCGCGATCGCGCTGCTGCTGGGGCTGCTCGGACTGCGGCTTCCGCCGGCTTCTTTTGATCTGATCGCGTTTGCGTTGGTTCTGCTGACTGGTCTGTCCATAATGGCGCTTGAGAAAAAATACCTGCCGCATACCCGCCGCCATGTGGTGACGCTCTGCTGGATCGGTGGGATGTGCCTGCTGTCCGGCCTCTACGGCTGGGTGACGTACGCGTAATATTCGTGCCGGGCGCTCTGCGACAAAACCGCGATATCCTCCGTCTTCCGGGTAAGGGCGAAGTCCCTTATTTTGACGACGGAGGTTGTTTGCCATGAACCGCACGACGAACCGCGAACGCCACACTCTTTCTTTTAAAAAAAGGCTAATTCTGCTGCTCTCGGTCCTCCTGCTCGGCGGCGCCTTGTTGGCGGTGTTCGTCTTGATCCCGATTCTCCGGGATCTGCGTCCGCTCGTCGTCACGCTGCATAACGAATCCGGCGCGGAGCTGACCGAGATTGAACTGCGGATCGACAGACAGGATGACGCGAAATACGCCTATCCCCGCCCCGTTCCCCGCGGCGAGAGCCGGAACATCCGCCCGGAGCTTGCGATGCAGGGCGCGGGCGAGCTGGTGCTGCGGGCCGTCGGCCCGGGCGGAGAAGCGTACGGCGGCACGATCTGCGGCTACACGGAGTCGCTCAGCGGAGCGGTGACGGTGACGATCGGGGCGGACGGCCAAATGGCTGTGCAGGGCGAATGCCGGTGAGTACCGGTAAGTACCGTTAAAGGCTCGCGTATGCGTGGGTGAGAGCCCGGGAGTGCGCCGGCGAGAAGCCGAAGCTAGGTGCCGGCAAGAGCCGAGGCTGCGCCGGGCTTGCGCAAGCGTTCCGAGCGGACCCGCTCCACGAGCCGACCTACCACAAAAAAAGCCCGCTGCCGATATTCCGGCCAACGGGCTTTTTTCCTATTCCGATAAACGTGTCTATTTCGCTCAGCCTTGCAGCGCCTGCGGCAGATCCTGTTTCTCTTCCGACGCTTCGGCCGCCATGCTGCGCAGCGCCGTTTCGTTGTGGCGGATAAGTTCGAGGATGTCGGCGTTTTTGCGGACGAGTTCGATCAGCGACGCGGACACCTGCTGCATGGCGGCGGTGGACTGCTCGCTGATCGCGGCCAGGCTCTCCGACGAGCGCTCGATCTCTTCGGACGAGAGCCGCACGGTGCCGATCATGTCGTCGTAACGGTTGACGGACTCGCTCACTTCTCCGACGGACGAGCGGATCGACGAGAACACGTCGCGCGTCTCTTCCACCATGCCCATGCATTCCTGCATGCGCACCGCGATCGTCTGCATGCTGCGCTGGGTACTGCCGGAATGGCTGCCGACAAGCGACAGATTGCCGGAGATCTGCTCCGCCGCTTTGGCGGACAGGTCGGCCAGCTTGCGGATCTCGCCCGCCACGACCGCGAAGCCGCGGCCGGATTCGCCGGCGCGCGCCGCTTCGATGCTGGCGTTCAGCGACAGCAGATTCGTCTGCGAAGAAATTTCCTGAATGGTGCCGATCAGCTGCGACGAAGACGAGACCTGCTCGGCCAGTCCGTTGACTTCTTCGGCCGCGGTGCGTACCTGCGTCTCGAACTCGCCGATCAGGCGGTACAGCCCGCCGACGATCTCGTCGCCGCGGTGCGAAGAATCGGCCGCCGTCTCGCTGCGCTCGCGCAGCTGGCCAAGCGATTGCAGCATGCCGCCGAGCTGGTCGCCGCTGAGGCGGATCGCGTCGGTCACGCCGGTCAGCAGTTCGCTCTGGGACACGGCGCCCTGCGTCACTTCCTGCACGGCGATATTCATCTCGTCGAACGAGACGGCGTTCTCCTGGCTGCCGGACGAGACGGCGTCCATGTTGCCCGAGACGACGCGGACGTTTTCGCGCAGCGATACACCCTGCCGCTCCGTGCGCTCAAGCAGTTCCTGCGTATGCCGCTGCGTGTCGGCGAGCTGCCGGAACATGCGGTCGGCGATCTGCTGGAAGTTAAACAAGATCACGCTGATAATGACGAAAAAGAACAAATGCGCGACGATATGGTCCCGCTCCATGCCGTAGGCGCTGCCTTTGTAAATATAGGCGGCCAGCAGCAGAACGGCGGCGCCGAAGCCGGTATACAGCGGCGCCCGCTGCATGTAGACGAGCGACAGCACGAGCACCAGGTACACCGGCACGATGTTGACGACGCTCGGCACGATGATCGCGGCGGCGGAGTGGGTCACGCCGAGCATGATGAGGGCGACGTACGCGATCGCTTTTTCCCGCTTGCGACCGAAATACAAAATGCCGACCACGACGACGCTTGCCAGATCGCCGGCGATCAGAATATACCGCGCCGTGGCATCCATCTCGACCGCGACGTACATCAGCAGGGCGAGCAGGACGGTAATGGCCAGCGAGTAGAACACCAGCCGGTTTTTGAGACGCAAATCTTCCGCACGCATTTGATTCCAATCTTTCATCACGTTCACATCCCCGAAGAATTTTCATGAGTACCTCGTCTTCATCGGCAAAAAGTCCCGGAATTATTAGACTAAAGGGCTATTAATACTCGGAATAAAGACTTTAATTGCTGTAGCCGTTCAGCGAAACGTTTCACTCTCTTCAAGCGTCTATGTAAAGAGAAACAGACTGTTGGAGAGGAGGATTCCCATGGATTCGGTATTTATGGTTTTTCTGACCGTGCTTGCGATCATCATGGTGTGCGGGGAATGGGTATTGGAAAAATGGTTCGTGCCCGAAGAAGCGTTCAAGAACCGCAAGTCCAACTCGCCGCTGCTCGATACGGTCGGCCTGATCGCGTTGGCCTGCCTGTTCGCGGTACTCGTCCTGTTCGCCGAAGACAGCTGGGCGCTGCTCGGCGTGTTCGCGCTCGTGCTGATCCAGCGCGGTTACTTGCTGTACCGGGACTGGAAGATCGTGCCCGGCAGCCAAAAGCATATCGCGTCGCTGATCTCGCTCGGCCTGATCGTGCTCATGCTGCTGCTGTACACGACCTGGCTCGTGGTGCAAAACGATCGGCTGAACGACGCTGCCGGCGGCGGTTCGGGGGCGGTGGGCGCCGTGATTGTAGAGCCGGTGAATGTGGAGCGGGTGTAGGTAACTAATCGTAGTAAAAAAGATCAAAACACCCCCGGCTGCGGCAGGGTGTTTTTTTGCGTGCAAACGGTAATATTCTTCTCGCTTGGACTCCTTCGCTAACGAATCGTGATCACGCTATTGGGCCGCAAACGAGCGTTTTCGATTTTTAACGAATCGTCATCACGCTATTGGACCCGAATCGGCCTTAAACGGGCGATTTCGGGCGATTTCGGGCGAATAACGATATGAGGATTCGTTAGATGGCGAAAATAGCGGAATACGGGCAAATAGCGATAGGAGGATTCGTTAGGGTTGGCGCGGCGTGGGGAATCGGTGCTAAGCATGAATAATGCGGTATAGGCGATGGATGAGGTGGCGCGTGGCACGGGTGGTGCGGTATAGAGGCGATGAATGAAGCGTATAGCATGGGTAGCGTGGTATAGGCGATGAATAAGGCGGCGTGTGGCATGGATGATATGCTTCCGCACGCACAAAAACAAGGACCGTCGGCGTCTCTCGCCGAGGTCCTTGTGTGCGTGTGCCTATACGGCGGTCGCCCTGTCCGGCGGTCACGTTGTTCGACACGCCGCTTGAGCTTGAAGCGCCGTTCGACGTCCCGCCCGGTACGCTGCCGAATCGGGCTATCTTCTCACTTTTACCAGCAGCGCGTTGCTTACTTTGCGGCCCGGCTTGGTGACGTATTTGCCGTTCAGGTACAGCCCGCTCGAAGCGCCGCCGTCCAGGTTCATCGCCTGGTACGCGCCGGCCTGCTTCATGATGTGCGCCAGCTGCGGCATGCTGGAGCGGCGCAGCGTGACCATGATCAGCTTGTGGTCGCGGGTAATGCCGATCGCGCTGCGCGCGGCCCGGCCGCGGAGGATGCTCGGATCGCGGAAGCCTTCCTTGACCGCGTTGACCGCGATGCGGCCGTTGTTGACCAGCCGCGGTCCGGCCTGCACGGCGCCTTCGACCTGGCCTTCTTCGTAGGCTTTGCCGAACTGAAGGCCCGGAATCAGGCGCGCCAGATGGTTCCGGTCGTAGGCGAAGACGGTGAGATCAGTGCCGCCGTTGATGAACTTGACGTCGCCTTTGCTGACGAGGTAGCCGTACGGGGCCCGGTAGACGGCGGAGCTGTACGCGTCGAAGTAGGTCGCGTTAATCGCGGCATACGCGCCGTTCTGGGCGGCGATCGCGCTCAGGTTCTGCACGGTGCCCACTCTGTGATGGGCAAAAGCGGCGTCGAGCGACACCCGCGGATGCATCAGCTGCACGGTGACGACGTTGGCGCGGATCGCGGCGCCGCCGACGTAGAATACCTGCTGGCGGTAGCTCACGGGCCGGTCGGTCAGCGAACCGCGGCGGATGATCGGCAGATCCATCGCCTTGTCGCCGCTTGCGACGTGCATCGAAGACGTCGCATCGTTCCATTCGAGCGTCAATCCGAGATGCTTCGCGGCGAAGCCGAGCGGCACGTACGTCACGCCCGCATAGGCAAAAGGCGCCGCGTCGATCCGCACTTTTTTGCCGTCGATCTCCGCTTTTTTGCGTCCCGTGTGCAGCGTGATCCGCTGTTTGCCTTTGACGATCTCAAGCTTGCCCTTGCCGCTCTTGCCGCTAATCTTCGCTCCCGCGAACGTGCTCAGCACGCGGAGCGGGACATACGTGCGCCCTGCCGCCGGGTCCGAATAGCCGTACGTTTTGGTCGCCGCCGCAGCCGCTTCCGCCCTCTGCGTCGCAGCGCCGGGCAGCGCCCCTCCCGCGATCAATCCCGTCGTCAGCGCAAAGGCCAGCAGCGTCTTCCATCCTTTTCCCATTTCCGTTTGGTCTCCTTTTGTCCGGTTCTCGGTCCGTGTTCGTTCTTCCTCTTTATATATCTGCTTTTGCCCGCCCGGAATGAATCCTTTTCGCAAAAAAAACCCCGACTGCGGATCTCGTCCGCGGCCGGGATTTTCCAACAGATTTTTCGGCAAAAAAAACCGCTATCTCAGCGCGCCGGCGCGAAGTCCCGGACCGGCTGCATCAGCTCGTCGATCTTCGCCAGCGTCTCTTCGCTCAAAACGACGCCGGAAGCTTCGGCATTCTCGCGCACCTGCCCGGGACGGCTCGCTCCGATGATCGCGGAGCTGACGCCCGGTTGGCGCAGCACCCACGCCAGCGCCAGCTGCGACAGCTTGAGGCCGAGCTGCCCGGCCAGTTCGTTCAGCTCCTGCGTCACGCCGAGCACGTCGTCGCGCAGATAGCTGCCGATGACCTGGTTGACGGTATCGTCCGCGCCGCGCGTGCCTGCGGCCGGCTTCTGGCCGGGCTTGTATTTGCCGGTGAGGATGCCCTGCGCAAGCGGCGAGAAGACGACCTGGCCCAGTCCGGCTTCGGCCGAGACGGGCAGCACTTCGTCTTCGATATACCGCTCGAACAGATTGTAGATCGGCTGGTTCGAAGCGAGCGGACGCAGGTTGCGGCGCTCGGTGATGCCGGCCGCGCTCTGGATCTGCGCCGCTGTCCATTCGCTGACGCCCGCGTACAGGATTTTGCCCTGCGCCGTCAGGTCGTCGAGCGCGCGCAGCGTCTCGTCGACCGGCGTGTCGCTATCGTAGCGATGGCAGAAATAGACGTCGATGTAGTCGGTGCCGAGCCGCTTCAGGCTGGCTTCGCACTGCTCCATGATATGTTTGCGCGACAATCCGCGGTCGTTGGGCCCGTCGCCCATCGGGAAAAAGACTTTGGTGCTCAGCACGTAGCTCGAACGTTCGTATTTGCCAAGCGCCGAGCCTATCGCTTTTTCGCCTTCGCCGCGATTGTATGCATTGGCCGTATCGAAAAAGTTGATGCCCTGCTCGAACGCCGCTTCGATGCACGCGTCCGCCGCCTGCTGCTCGGCCGCCGTGCCGTAGGTGAGCCAACTGCCCAATCCGATCTCGCTGACTTTGAGGCCGGTGCGCCCCAGATTCCGGTATTTCATCCCTACATCCTCCTCGGAAGGACGTCACGTTCCGCCGATCGGCCGACGCCGCACAGGTATTCGCCCCGTCGTCTTGGACCGCCTAAGAAAGTTCGTTTCCTATTAATCATTCGATTAAATATTAACGATAATCACTCCAAGATGCAACCGCCTTCATTAAAAGAAAACCAAAAGAAGACCAAAAAGAACCCGAACGGAATCTAAACGGAAACCGAACTTCGCCGCAATCCGAAATCCGATTTCCGTCTATCTGTTTCCCTTCATTTTCGTTCTTTTTTAACCGATAATAGATTGCCGGACCTTTGACCGTTCGGTCCATATACAGATTCATAAGGGAGAAGATGACACGATGCTGCAAACGCCTCAGCTTTCCGTCACGATTCGAAGTACGGGCATGTACCACCCGCAGGAACGGTTCGACAACGAATACTTCATTAACTTCTTCATGGAACGCGACAACAACGATATCACCCGCCTGCTTGAGCATCTCGGCAAAGAAACGCGTTACCTCAGCCGCAACAATCCCGACGAAAACTCGCTGACGATGGCCCAATTCGCGGCCGAGCAGGCGCTTGAGCGTTCGGGGCTGCAGCCGTCGGACATCCAGATGATCATGTTTATCTCCGACACGCCCGAATATACGTATCCGACGAACGCGGTCATGCTGCATGAACGGCTGAAGACGCCGAACGCGCATCTCGTCTACGACATGAACGCCAACTGCATCGGAGCCATCTCCGCGCTCGACCAGGCCTCGATCCTGATGAAAGCCAAAGGCATCAAGTACGCCCTGATCGCCGGCGGCGTATCCGTCAGCAAAGCGGCCAGCGACAAAGAGCCGATCATGTTCTCCGCCTTCGCGGACGGCGGCGGCGCGATCGTGCTCGAACTCGGCGAAGAAGACGAACAGCAGACAGGCTTCGTCGACGCCGACTTCTACACGGAATCGATCATCACGGATACGGCGCTCTACCCGAACGTCGGCCACTCGCGCATGCTCGACGCTTCGATCCCGGAATCGGAAAAAAGAGTCTACCACAAAGAAGTCGACGTCAGCTTCTTCTCCGCCAAATGGCAGGGGCTGATCACCGGCCTGCTCTCCAAGCACGGCCTGGCACCGGGCGACGTCGACCACTTCATCTTCTCGCAGCTCTCGCTCGCCGAGAACCTCAAGACGCTGGACCTGCTCGGCGTCGATGCCGGCAAGCAGATCTACGTCGGCGACAAATACGGCTATACCGGCGTAACCGGCCCGATCTTCGCCCTGAACGAAGCGCTTCAGAGCGGCCGGATCAAGCCGGGCGACAAGCTCGTGATCTGCTCGGTCGGACTCGGCTACGTGATGGGCGCCTGCCTGTACCGGTTCTGATCCCTGCCCGACAACCAAACATAACGGTCATCAACATCAAAAAAGCTGCCCCATCGAACGCCCAGGCGTTACGCGGGACAGCTTTTTTGCATGCCTATGAACGTTTACTTCACGTCGTCCATGCTCTTGACCAATACGCCGCTGAAGTTCGTTTTCTCGGCGATTTTGCGGATTTGCATACTCGTAATGGCCGATTTGGATTCGACCATGTAGATGTTCTTGAAGCCGAGCGTCATGTACATCTGGAACGCCTGTTCCAGCATGTCCAGCAGGTCCTGCTTAACGGTAGACAGTTCATAGGCGTTAACGACAAGCGTATACTCGCTCGTCTTGATCTGGCTGCCTTCCTGCATAAACTTGAGGGCAAAACCTTCCGCGTCGCTCATTTGGAAAAATCCGCCGACGGTAGCGATGAACAACTTTTTGGCCTGATCCGTTTCGACATTGTACTTCTGTGTCATGATCTCTCTCCTCGGTTCATTCGATTGGTTGGCCGAACGGTCGTCCGACCGATGCGCGTTCTAAGTATATCAACGAACATAAGCGAAAGAAAGAGTGCAGAGATCTTCTTTTCCGATGCCAAAAGACCGTTCAAGACCTTGCTGCGCCACCGCTTCTCCTATTTCACGCTTCCCCTATTCTACGTTCCTCTTATTCCGCGCTTGCCCGGATCGGCAGCTTCGCCCCGTCGCGCACATAGACCGGAATCCGCTCGATCGGCGCGTCCGCGAAGATCGCCCGGCCGCCGTCGAGCGTCTCGCCGCTGTACGCGTCGGTCCACGTCGCCCCGGCCGGCAGGTAGACGTCGCGTCCGCGGACGTCCGCTTGCAGAATCGGCGCGATCAGCAGGTCCGGACCGAGCATGAACTGGTCGTCCACGTCCCAAGCCGCCGAATCGTCCGGGAAATCGTAGAACAGCGGGCGCATCGGCGGGGTGCCTTTTCGATGCGCGGCTTCCATCTGCTCGCTCAGGTAAGGGCGCAGCCGTTCGCGCAGACGCATATGTTCCCCGAAGATGCCGTACGCTTCGTCGCCGTAGCTCCACACTTCGTTGTCCGCGCCGCTGCCCCACAGCCCGCCGCCCGGCAAGCCCGTATCCGCTTCGCGGTACGGCGAACGATCGCCGTGCAGCCGCATGACCGGACAGAAAGTGCCGTACTGGAACCAGCGGATGATGCACTCCCGGAACGCCGGATCGTCCGGATTGCCGCCATGGAAGCCGCCGATGTCCGTCGTCCACCACGGAATGCCCGCGATCGCCATATTCAGTCCCGCGCGCACCTGATGGCCCAGCACCTCAAAAGTCGACGCGATATCGCCGGACCACGCAAGCGCTCCGTAACGCTGGCTGCCCGCCCAGGCGCTGCGCACGAGATTGATCACGTTCTCCTGCCCGGCTCCGGTCATCCCTTCGTAGAAGGTGCGGCTGTACTGGCTCGGATACCAGTTGCCGACCTGCAGCGCGGGACCCGCGTCATAGCGGTAAATGTCGTGGTCGTACACCCCGAACTCCGGCTCGGCTTCGTCCAGCCAGAACAGCCGGATGCCCCGGTCGTAATAATTTTGCTTGATCTGCTCCCAGACAAACTCGCGCGCTTCCGGATGGGTGGCGTCGAAAATTTCGTTTTGCCCGAGAAACTGGAACTGCGTGCGGATACCGCGGTCGGTGCGGACCAGATAGCCTTTTTCCACCATTTCGCCGTAGTTCACGCTCTCCGTCTGCACGGTCGGCCATACGGACACCATCAGCTCGATCCCAAGCTCCCGCAGTTCGCGCACCATCTCTTCCGGGTCGGGCCAGTACGCCGCGTCGAACGTCCAGTCGCCCTGGTTCGGCCAATGGAAAAAGTCGATCACGATGACCGAAATGGGCAGTCCCCGCCGTACATGCTCGCGCGCGACGCCCAGCAGTTCTTCCTGGCTGCGATAGCGCAGCTTGCACTGCCAGAAGCCCATCGCGTAATCCGGCATCATCGGGACTTTGCCCGTGGCGTCGGCGTACGCTTCTTCGATCTGCGCCGGCGTGTCGCCCGCGACGATCCAGTAATCAAGCTGCTTGGTCGACTTGGCCGCCCATTCCGTCACGTTGACGTTGAAGCTGGCCTGCCCGATCGCCGGGTTATGCCACAGCATGCCGTACCCGCGATCCGACAGCAGAAACGGGACGCTGGTCTGGCTGTTGCGGTGGGTAAGCTCCAGGCGGCAGCCTTTGAGATTGAGCAGCGACTGCTGGTACTGCCCCATCCCGAACAGCTTCTCGTCCGGATGCGATTCGAAGCGCAGCGTCACCTCGAAATCGCGGGTCCCCGGAATCGGCACGATGTCGCGCCCGCCGGATTTGAGCTGGTACGTTTTCTGCGTTTCCTTCAGCAGCACTTTGCCGCTCTCGTCCGTAAACGTAATCCGGCCGTCCCGTTCGACGTCCGCCCGGATCTTCCCGTTGACGATAGTCGCGCTTCGTCCGTCTGCCGATACCGTGACCGCCGCGTTGTCCGCAGGTTCTCCCGCCGGCAGCAGCACCCAATCGTCGTCGTGCAGCCTGTCTTTGGACGCGCGTACGCGAAAAGCGTTCGGTCCCCACGGTTCGATCCGCAGCGTCTCGTGGTCGTAGGTCCAGATCAGCGCCCGTTCTTGTGCTTGCAGCATGATAGTGTTCCCTCCCTGACATGGATTAAGTGTTGTAAGCGTTATCTTATGCGAGATCATTATACCGCGGAAGCAGGATCGGGCGGCAGGGCGTAGAATACGGGGATATGGGACAGGATTACGTTTCGGGAAAAAGCAGCCGGAGCGGTCGGACCGGACAAGGAGGCATGGACGATGGCGGGAACGCTTGGAAAAGAGGGTGGCGGGGCGGATTGGGCGGACGGGGTGGCGGAGATGGATGGATCGGGGCGGACGGACGCGTTGGGACCGACCGACGGGGCGGCGGAAGCGGATGGGACGGCGGAGACGGATGGAGCGGCGCAGGCGGACGGTTCGGCGGAAAAGGACGGCTGGCGGCGCGAGCATACGGTGATCCCGGATCGCACCTTTCCGCTAAACGTATTCCGGATTCAAGAATCGGACCCCGACATGTTCTGCATTCCGCCGCATTGGCACGAGCATCTGGAATGGATCGTCGTCGCAAGCGGACGGTTCAGCGTGCAGGTCGGCAGCCAGCTGCGCGAGCTGTCGGCGGGCGACTGCGCGTTCGTCAACGCGAAGCAGCTGCATGCGGCGTTCCCGCTCGAAGCGGGCAGCCGACTGCACGCGCTCGTGTTCGGCGAGGCGCTGCTGCGCAACCACGCGCTCGACCATACGGAGACGCGTTACGTGCGTCCCCTGCTCGAAGGGCGGCTTGCCCTGCGTTCTTTTTACGCCCAAGAAGCCGCCGCGAAGCTGCGCCGCCAACTGCTCGGCGTCGTATCGGAGCATCGGGCGGCCGAGCCCGGCTACGAACTGCTCGTCAAAGCCGCGCTGCTGGCCGCCCTCGGCCTGGCCCTGCGGGCATCGGCCCGGGCGGACGGGCCGGGCTTCCCCGGCGCGGCGGGGCGCGGCGGCTCCGGCCGCTTCGAGAGCGTCCGCGGCACCCGAAGCGGCGCGGGCGCGGACAGCGTCGTCTATCCCCTGCTGCTGCATCTCAGCGAACGCTTCCGCGAGCCGATCGACGTCGCGGCGGCGGCGGGATTGTGCTGCGTGACGCCGACGTATTTTTGCCACGTGTTCAAACGCTCCACCGGCCGCACGCTGACGGAATACGTCAACATGCTGCGCATCCAGGAAGCCGAAGCGCTGCTGCGAAGCGGCGGCCACACGGTGCAGGAAATCGCGCGCAGCGTCGGATACGGCGATGCCGGGTATTTTGCAAGAGTGTTCCGAAAATTCAAGAACACCTCGCCGGGACGGTACGCGGAAGCGAATCGCAAGGCCGAGGGGCGCGGGTAGCGGATTGTTGAAGGAATGGATTGGGGCAAGCGGATTACAGCGAGCGGATCGAAGTTAGCGGGTCAAGACAGACGGATCGGGGCAAGTTTCATCCGTAACAAGTTTCATCCGTAAAAAGAAGGACTATGAAGAAAGGGGCGATCAGATGTTGCGTATATTGCGTGTGGGAAAAAGAGTGAAAAGATTGGGATTCGCCGTTATCGCGGCGTGCGCGTTGGCGCTTACGGCCTGCGGAGCGGGTCAGAGCCACACCACCGCCCTCCTGACGGTCAGGGACAAAATTACGGAGGACGGCAAGACGTGGATCACGGCGTATAACGCCGCCGATTCCCGGAACGCGGAGAGCGAAACGTGGAAAATCCGGGTCGAGGACGCCAACGCCTGGAACCTGATCCAGCCGGGCGGACTGTATTTGACCGACTTTTCGCACAAAGCCGGCAAAAAACCGGACAAGTCCGGGCTTATCGAAGCCGAACTGGACGTGATCAAGCCCGCGTCCGCCGAAGCGCAGCCGTGAAATGCGGGTATGAAGCGCGGCTATGAGCGGGTATGAAATGCGGCCGGGAATTGGGGTCGGGGGAATGACGAGCGGGATCGCAGAGCAGGCTGGCGGACAGCTTATGATCGGTACGCGTCGGCTGTTCTTTCTGTTTTCCGTAAAATTTTTCCGCAAGTCTGGATTTGGTGCGCTGTTCGTTTTACAATGACGATAACTTATAATTTTACGGCAATCGGATTGTCTCGGCATAAGACCGCTCCACGCGGACAGCCTGCCGATTCCCGATACCACGGCGACGAAGCACGTCCCGCTCTCTCCTCTTCCACCTGAGGATGCGAGCCGGGGCGTTTTTTGCGTACATCCCATCATGCTCAAGGAGGCTATCCATGAAACCTACGACCGTTCTATTCGAATCGGCGCATGCCCTCTTCCTCGACGCGCATCTGAGCAGACGAACCGGCGAACGCCGGGACCGGCTGCGGCACGGACATCGCGAAGCCGAAAAGCTGTTTTGTCAAAACGTCTGGTGGCCGCTGCGGCAAAACTTCGACCAACTGCATCCCGAATACGAAGTGACGGACTGGCGCGGGCTGTCGTATTTCTGCGATTTCGTCTGGATGACGCCCCAGGTCAAACTGGTCATCGAGATCCAAGGCTTCGGTCCCCACGTACAGGACATGGACCGCCGGAAATTTTGCCGCGAGCTGAATCGGGAGACGTTTTTGAACGCGGTGGGCTTTCAGCTGATTCCTTTTGCCTACGACGACGTGGCCCAGCGGCCGCAGCTGTGCCTGACGCTGCTGCGAATGGTGCTGGGGCGCCATCAGGCGGACGAGATCGCGCCGGGCCGTCCGTGTTCCGGGGCGGAACGCGAAATCGTACGGCTCGCCTGCACGCTCGGACGTCCGATCCGGCCGATCGACGTGTGCGAGCATCTCGGCATCGGCTACCGCAGGGCGGCCGACCTGCTGCATGCGCTGTGCGAGCGCAAAGTGTTTGTCGGCGAATCCGGCACGCAGAACAAGCGGATCGTGCGTTACGCGCTGATAAATGCGGAGTTGGGGTATTTGTGAGGCGGGACGACTGGCGAGGCACGAAGAATGTGGCGGCGTGGATGGCGAAGATGCTGAGGGCAAGGTGCAAGGCAGGAACGATGCGGTGCCGCTGCGTTTGTGGCGAACGGCGACCGGTGAGCGATAGGCAGGTCATTTTTGTTTTGCGCAAAATAACGTCCTGAATACAGTTATTTTTCGCACGACGGACGCTGAAGCGAAATAAGTGCGTGAGAGCAGTTAATTAGTGTGATTTGGATCGGTTGAGGGCTGAAACGAACGATTAGTTGTCGTGTCGCAGTTATTTGCTTAAAAGTTGGCGTTTTGCGCGAAATAGATGCTTTGTCGCAGTTATTTTGCTTGGAAGCGCTGGGGGAGTCCGGTTAAGAGTGGAAAATCGGACACTCGGAGGGCCCGGGCGGCGGAATGACTGGGATGGGCGGAGTGGGTAGGTTCGAGCGGGGCGAGACGGGCGTTTAAGGCGCGTCGGGTGCGGCGAGGTGCGGCGTTTGAGGTGCGGCGTTTGAGCCGAGCCCTTGATGGAGGAGCGAAACGGCGGCGAGGTGTGCGGCGCAACGACAAAAAAGCCGCACATTCCGAAGAATGTGCGGCCGGGAACGGCTCGGTTCGGCTTCGCTCGGCCGAAGGCTGACGCGCGCTGTCCGCCTTTGGCGCTGCATAGGCGCGCTATGCGCCTCAAGCGAGGCATCGCGCTTGCTCTCGCCCTTACGGCCCTGGCTCTTACACGAGCCATAGCCTTCTCCGCGCCTGCGCTTGCCCTTACGCGCAGGGCATCGCGCTCCCCTCGCCTGCGCTTGCCCTCGCCCTTATGCGCAGGGCACCGCGCTCGCCTCGCCTGTCTGGCGCGCAAGTCCGCGCCTCAAAGCGCCTCGCCCGCCCCGTCGGAACGGGGACGGGCTGACAGCAGCGCTTTGAGCTTTTCGCCGCTCGCTTTCATGGCGTCTTCCGGGTCGTGCTCGGGGCGGCCGGGCGAAGCGGGAATGATGCGCGCTTCGCCGCGCGGCAGCGCGAGGGCGGGCCCTTCGTGCGCGGGCTTTTCTTCGAGCAGGATTCGCGTGCCGTCGGGGAGTACCCCGTAGCGGCGAATCCAGCCGTCTTCCTGGACGTTTATGATCCGTCCCGGCGCCGACTTGCGGCGCGGCTTCGGGCGCTCCGTCTGCTGCGCGCCGGCCAGCTTGAAGCGCAATCCGGCCGCTTCCGAGCGCTGCACGGGCTGAACCGGCATCACGCGGGAAATGCCGTGGGTGAGGTCGATCGGCGTGATCGGCATAACGATCCCTCCTTAAAAATCAAATCCAATAACTCGAATCCGACAACTTGAATCCGACAACTCAAATCCAATAACTCAAATCCAATAACTCAAATCCAATAACTCGAATTCGACGCCTCGAATCCGGAATTAAATCTTGAAGCGGGCGGCCGCTTCGCCGAGCTGCTGGGTCAGGCGGTCGATGCTCTGCACCATGTCGGCCAGGTTATGCACCATATTGGCCTGCTCCTGCACGGTCGCCGTCACTTCTTCGACGGACGCCGATACCTGTTCGCCGGAAGCGGACAGGCTTTGCGAAGCTTCCAGCACGTCGTCTTTGTCGCGCTCCATCGACTTGAACTCGGCAGACATGTCGCGGATCTGGCCCGTGATCGACGACACGCTGTTCAAAATGTCTTCGAACGCCTGGCGCGTCCGGTCGACGTACTCGTTCTGCGTCGACGAAATCTCGCGAATCGCGCCTACGCTCTCGTTGCTCTTGTCGACCTGCTCCAGCGTCTGGCGGATAATGCCGCCGATCTCGCCGGCCTGGTCGGCCGACTGCTGCGCCAGCTTGCGGATCTCGTCCGCCACGACGGCGAAGCCGCGGCCGTGCTCGCCGGCTCTCGCCGCTTCGATCGAAGCGTTGAGCGCGAGCAGGTTCGTCTGCGCCG
This sequence comes from Saccharibacillus sp. WB 17, assembly GCF_008634075.2. NCBI lineage: Bacteria > Bacillati > Bacillota > Bacilli > Caryophanales > Paenibacillaceae > Saccharibacillus > Saccharibacillus sp. WB 17. The sequence continues at coordinate 310,109 of NZ_VPFK02000014.1, forward strand.
AAATCTGGTTGATCGCATCGGTAATCTGTCCGATCCGCTGCGAGCTGTCCGCCAGCATCTCGGTCGTCGACGAGATGTTCTGGATCTCGCGCTCGTTCTTGGAATTGATCTCGATCAGGCTGTTCACGACGCTGCTGCTCGCTTCGAACACGCGGCCGATCGAATCGGCGCTGACTTGAATCGTCTCGGTCTTGCGTCCGAGCGACTCGATCTTGTCGCCGATGCCGGAGAACCGGCCGACGATCCGCTCGGTATCGTGCGATTGCGATTCCATCGCTTTGGCGATTTCCATCGTCGTCACCGACGTCTCGCCGATCGAACGCGCCGTGTTCTGCGACGTCTGTTCCAGGTCGCCCGTGTTGACGTTAAGCACTTCGATGGAATGGTTCATCTGGCCGATCAGCTGCTTGTTGCTGTCGACCATCGTGTTGAAGCTGTCCGCCAGATCGGCCAATTCGCTGCGGTATTTGCCGTCCGCGCGCACGGTCAGATCGCCGCCGGCCAGCTGCTTGAACAGCCCGGTCAGGCGCACGATCGGCGCGGTGATGCTGCGCGAGATCAGGATGCCGACCAGCACGGCCAGCAGCATCGAAGCGACAAGCGCGATCAGCATGTTGCGCATGAGCACGCCGAGCGGACGCTCGATATCGGCGTACGAGTCTTCGACGATGACGGCCCAATCCGCGACCGGGATTTTCGAATACCGGATATACGCTTCGTCGCTCTCGACGCTGCCCTGCACGATTTTGCCGCCCGTATCGGTACCCAGCAGTTGGTCGAACCCGGCCGCTTCGTACGGTTGGCCGATCAGCGCCGAATCTTTGGAGCTGTAGATGATCGTGCCGCCGCGGCTCGTAACGGTAATGAAGCCTTCCGCATTAATGTGGATATTTTGCAGCTGGTTCACGAAAAAGTCGGCGGCGATCGTGTTGATCGAGACGCCCAGCATCTGCCCGCCGTCCGATTTGACCGGCTGCGCGAACACGACGATCAGGTTGCCGGTCGTTTTGGAGACGATCGCGTCGCTCACGAACGGCGTCCCCGTCTCCATTACTTTTTGGAAATATTCGCGGTCCGAACGGTCGCCCTTGAGCGAATCCGGATTGCTGCCCGCCACGACGGTGCCTTTGAGATCGGCGACCATCATCGATTCGATCCCCGTCGAACCGGCCTGCGTCTCCTTGAACATCGCGTTGGCGCGCGACATCAGCTCGTTGCCCGAAGCGAAAAACGCGTCGTCCGTCAGCGTGCCCGCCTGTCGAAGTTCCAACAGCTCGCGCAGTGCCGGCGATACCGACAGCGTCCGGGCCAACTGCCCTTCCAGGTCGACGGTCGTCGACAGGCTTTCGCCGATACGGTCCGCGTTCGCGTTCATCTCGTCCTTGCTTTTTTTGGTCAGCAGATCCGCGCCGAACATGTAGATCACGCTGCTGCACGCAAGCAGCACTACCACCGTCAATACGCTAATGAATAGAGGGAGCTTGATCTTGAGCGATAACCGATCATATCCTCTGTTTTTCTGGGTGTTTGCCTGCTCGTTCTGGGTCGTCATTATTTATTCCCCTTTCGTAACTCGGGCCCATTGTGGTGCCTACAAGCGCTTTATCGGCCTTTTTCGACAAAAAAATTACACATTTTATAACTCTCTCATCTTTTTTGGCAATCTTCGTACCGTTCTATTTGAAAAAACGTTCATTTCCGGCTCCCGTACCTCCACAAATTCGCCGAACCGTTACCCGCCCCGCGAAGGATTCATAATCCGCACCCGCTCCGGGCATTTTTTTGTTACACTAGGGTATACGAATACACGCATTTTACTTTTTGGACAGCATGGAGGCAGACCCTTTGAACTATATTGTTCTGGATATTGAATTTAACGGCCGCAAGTTCGCCAGTCCGCACCCGATGGAAGTGATCGAGATCGGAGCCGTCCGACTGGACGATTCGCTGCGCGACACCGATACGTTTTCGGCCTTTATCAAGCCGGTGTATTTTGCCAAGCTGAACTCGTTTATTAAGAAAAAGACGGGCATTCCGCAGGAGTCGATCGACACCGCGGCCCGCTTCCCCAAAATCATCGCCGATTTCCGCGCATGGCTGGACGCCAAACCGGGCCCGATCACGTTCGTCGTCTGGGGCGGCGAAGACATCAAGCGCATCGTGCAGGACGTGCGCATGCACAAGCTCGAAGAAACGTATTGGACGCAGACGCCTTCGCTCGACCTGCTCAAAGGCTTCCTGCTGACGCAGGGGCTCAAGAATGACGTCAGCGTCGAAGGCGCGCTTGAGATGCTCGGCATCGAAGCGTCGGGCGCCGCGCACCGCGCGCTGGACGACGCCAAGATGACCGCGGACATTTTCCGGGCCGTCTACGACAAGCTCGACCTGACGCTGGCCAAAGAGTACAAGGACATGTTCTCGAACTCCAAAGAACGCCGCATCGTCCGCGCCGCCGCCAAGTCTCTCGCCGCCCGCCGGGTTATGCCGACCTGGGAGCTCGCGATGAAGCATTATCTGGACGGCAAGATCGCGTTCGAAGATCCGCGCAAAGAAGCCGAGCTGCGCGCCTACTTCGACGCCCTGCCGGAATTCCCTATGCCGGCGCGCGCGGAAGAAACCCCCGCCGAGCCAAACGGCGCGCTCGCCGACGCTTCGGCGGACGCCGAATCCGAATCGGCCCATCCGCACAACGGACCGACAGCCTGATCCTCGGGCTTCGTCCCGGCACATGCCGCCCTATATCCGCCTAACAAAAAGCCGATCCGGCGCTTGAAACACTCAAGCGCGCGGATCGGCTTTTTCGATATAGGACCGTGCGTGTTAGGCCCGGAATCGGACGTTCGCGCAAAGCGGTTTACTTTTTGCTTTTCAACGGATTTTGCATGAAATAATAATGGCCCGGGCCGACCGGCGCGTTGACGACGGCGGCTCCGTTCTGGAATTCGCCGACGGTGACGTCGTCGCTTTGCAGATCGACGAGCACCCGGCCGAAGCGGTCGATCAGCACTTTGCTGAAATCGGCCCGCTGGACGAACGCGACGCCTTCCTTGAACGCTCCGATCTCCGCATTCTCGTCTGTAAACCGCGCCGGAATGACGAGCTTGCCGGTCACGCCGATATAGCCCCATTTGCCGGTGCGATCGTTGGCGCTGCCGCCGACTTTGACCGCCGCTCGGCCTTCGCTGAACGGCTGTCCGCCGGTATACTGCGCTTTTACGACGATTTTGCCTTTGGCGTTTACGTAGCCGTATTTGCCGTTTTGCAGGAAAAGGGCCAACCCTTCGCTAAACGGAGCGGCTCCGTCGAACTGCGGTTTGATGACGCTTTTGCCTTTTTTGTCGATATAGCCCCACTTGCCGTTTTTCATGACCGGAGCCAATCCTTCACTGAATACGTTGACCATCGCGTACTGCGGCTTGACGATTTCTTTGCCTGTGAGATCGATGAATCCGCCGAGGTAGGAGGCGCCTTTGCGTTTCCAGACGACGGCCATGCCGTCTTTGAACTCATGCACTTCGTCGTAGGCGGCCGTAAGCTTGGTCTTGCCGGTCTTGTCGATATACGTCCATTTGCCGCCGGTCTTTTTCACCGCCGCCAATCCGCCGCTGAAACCTTCCACGACGCGCTCGTATTGAGGCTTGACGACCACTTTGCCTTTTTTGTCCACGAAGCCCCACAGCATGCCTTTGCGTACTGCCGCCAATCCTTCGCTAAACGGTTTGACTTCGTTATATTGGGCCGTGACGATCGTTTTGCCGTTCGTATCGAGAAATCCGTAGCGATCGGTGCTTTTATTCCAGAACGAGACGGCGCCGTCGCTCAATCCGCCGAGCAGCTCGTACGACACCGGCTTCGCCGTGCCGTTCACGATGCTTGTCGGGCTGTCCGCCGCGTGGGCCGAAGGCAGCACGGGCGCCGCTGTCACCGTCAAAGCCGCCGCCAATACGATTGTTGTCCATTTTTTCAATTTCTGTTCCCCGCTTTCTTATGTATCGGTATCATGGATATGGAAGTTATTTACCCCCGAATGCCGCCGGACCAACACCGAAAGCCGGGTCTTCTTCACGGAAGACCCGGCTTTTGGCGTGCTGCGTCGTGTAGGCATGCGGAATCGAACGCCGTTTTTATTTCTCGAACGGGTATTTCAGTCCCCACTGCGCGCGCACATTGTCCAGCAGACGCATGATGCCCATCGACTCGGCGAGCGAGATGACTCCGCTCTCGCGGCGGCCTTCCAGCAGGGCGCGGCCCACTTCTTCGGCTTCGTAGGCGTAGCCTTTGATGCCGCGATCTTCGCGATCGTCCGTGACCGTCACCGGCTCCTGGCCGGAGACATGCAGCGTCGCTTCCTTCGCGAACAGGAACTGCGGGATATGGATATATCCCTTGGTGCCGTGGATATACGCGTCGTTCGGGAATTCCAGGCGTACGCCGCCGTGCAGCGAAGCGGTGCGGCCCTGGCCGTAATCGAGCAGGATCGTGAAATGCTCGTCCACGCCGGTCTCGCCGAGATGCGCGGTCGTCCAGACGTTGTCCGGGTTCGGCCCGAACACCATCGAAGCGAACGACACCGGATAGATGCCCGCGTCCAGCAGGGCGCCTCCGCCGAGTTCCGGGTTCAGCAGGCGGCCTTCCGGATTCCAGCCGGCATCGAAGCCGAATTCGGCTTTGACGACGCGCACTTCGCCGATCTTCTCTTCGGACAGCCATTGCCTTACCTGCCCGATCGGCTTGAGGAAGCGCGACCACATGGCTTCCATCAGGAACAGCTTTTTCTCGCGCGCGGTCAGGATCAGCTCTTCGAGCTCATGGGCGTTGACCGTGAACGGCTTCTCGCACAGAACCGCTTTGCCACCATTAAGAGCGGTCCGTACATTTTCTTTATGAAAAGGGTGCGGGGTCGCCACATAGATCGCGTCGACTTCGGCGTCGGCCGCCAACGCTTCGTAGCTGCCGTGCGCGACCGGCGCGCCGAACTTGTCCGCGAACTTGCGCGCGCTCTCTTCGGTGCGCGATCCGATCGCGTACAATTCGCCGTTCGACGCGTGCTTCAGATCGGCCGCGAACTGCTCGGCGATCCAGCCCGTCCCCAAAATGCCCCATTTGATCATACCGTTTGCTGCCTCGCTCATCGTGTTTCCTCCTTGATATTGAAATCGTTTTCGGAATAGCCGGGGCATGCGTGGAACTTATGTAAAAGCCCGTCCTCTCCACTTTACCAGATCGGATAATGAAAAGGTAGTCGGTCTTGCAGCCGCTCAAACGCAAAAAATCGCTTTCGCGGCTCCCTCCCCGTTCGAGGAAGAAGCGCGAAAGCGACAGGCGCTTTAGCCTCTTTTTCTGCGCGTCATGACGTCGAAGATCACGGCTGCGGCCAACACGCCGCCGCGGATCATGTACTGGTACGAGATGCCGACGCCGAGCAGATTCATGCCGCTCGACAGCGAAGCCATAACGACGGCACCGATGATGGAGCCGGTGACTTTGCCGACGCCGCCCGCCGCGGATACGCCGCCGACGTAAGCGGCCGCGATCGCGTCAAGCTCGAACAGCGTTCCCGCCGTCGTCGTGGCCGATTGCAGACGCGCCGTGTACATGATGCCCGACAGCGCGGACAGCATGCCCATCGATCCGAAGACGATGTAGGTAATTTTCTTGACGTTGATGCCGGTCAGGTGGGCCGCTTCCGGGTTGCTGCCGACCGCGTAGATATGGCGTCCGAGCACGGTCTTGGTCGTCAGGAAGTGGTAGACCGCCACGACGATCAGCGTGATGACGACCGTCCAGGAGAAGCCGTTGTAGCCGGCCAGAATCCACGTCACGTAAGCGATAATCGCGGAGACGAACACCAGCTTGATCGCGAAGATCTGGTTGGAAGGCACTTCGAATTTGTACTTGATTTTCTGGCGGCGCTTGGAGATTTCGGCATAGACGAAATACAGGATGATCAGCGCGCCGAGGATGATCGACAGCACGTTCAGGCCGGCGATATGTCCGAGCGAAGGCAGGAATCCGTTGCCGATCGCGTTGAACGTGTCGTCCTTGACGATGATCGTGCCTGTCTTCTCCGTCACTTGAAGCAGCGCGCCGCGGAAGATCAGCATGGCCGCAAGCGACGAGACGAAGGCCGGAATGCCGATCGACGCGACGAGCACGCCGTTGAACATGCCGATCACGATGCCGAGAATGAGGATGATCGGAATGGTGAAGTACACCGGCACGCCGAGCTGCGACAGCATGATGGCCGCGATCGCGCCCATGAAGCCGGCGGCAAAGCCGACCGAAAGGTCGATATGCCGGATGACGATGACGAGCGTCATGCCGACGGCAAGTACCGCGATGTAGCCGGTGGCATCGAGCAGGTTGCTGATATTCCGGGAAGAGATAAACAACCCGTCGGTCAGAATGGTAAAAGCGAGCATGATGACGAACAAAGCGATATACATGCCGTAATCGCGAATATTTACTTTGAGCAAAGACTTGGCTTCTTGAAAGAAGTTCACGATTTTCCCCTCCTATATGGCGTTGACTGCTACTGCGTCGCAAACTGCATGATTTTCTCCTGGTCGGCTTCTTCGGCCGCGATCTCGCCTTTGATCCGGCCTTCGGCCATAACGTAGATCCGGTCGCTCATGCCGAGTACCTCGCCGAGTTCGGAAGAGATCATGATGATGCTCATGCCCTGGGCGATCAGTTTGTTCATGATGGTATAGATTTCGAACTTGGCGCCGACGTCGATGCCTCGGGTCGGTTCGTCCAGGATGAGCAGCTGCGGGCCGACGAACAGCCATTTGCCGAGCGATACTTTCTGCTGGTTGCCGCCGCTCAGGTTGCCGACGATCTGTTCCACCGAAGGGGCTTTGATATTCATCGAACCTTTGTATTCGTTGGCGACTTTGACTTCTTCGTTGTCGTTGATGACGCCGCCGGGAGAGATGCCTTTGAGATTCGCCGCGCTGACGTTGCTTTTGATGTCCTGCAGCAGGAACAGCCCGTCGCCTTTGCGGTCTTCGGTCACGTAGGCAATGCCCGCTTTGATCGCTTCGCTCGTGTGCTTGAACTTGCTGCGTTTGCCGTCGACATACAGCTCGCCGTCCAGCTTGTAGTTTCTCGGATTGCCGAAAATGCTGAGCGCGAACTCCGTCCGGCCCGAACCCATAAGGCCCGCGATGCCGACGATTTCGCCTTTTTTCACATAGAGGTCGACGTTCTTGACAAGGTTGCGGCCAAGCGTCGGATCGTAAGCGGTCCAGTTCTTCACTTCGAGAATGTGCTCGCCGAACTTTTTGTCGGGACGCTTCGGATAGATGTCCTCGATATCGCGGCCGACCATGTTCTTGATGATCTGCGCTTCGGTAATTTCGCCTTTGGCAGCGTCCAGCGTGCAGATCGTTTTGCCGTCGCGAATGACCGTCGCCTTGTCGGCGATCGAGATGACTTCTTTGAGCTTGTGCGAGATCATGATGCACGTAATGCCCTGGTTCTTCAGCTCGCGCAGCAGCTGCAGTAGATTCTCGCTGTCGTTCTCGTTCAGCGCCGCCGTCGGTTCGTCCAAAATGAGCAGCTTGACGTCTTTGCTGAGCGTTTTGGCAATTTCGACCAACTGCTGCTTGCCTACGCCGAGATCGCGGATCAGCGTCTCGGGATTGACGTTGAGCTTGACCTTGTCGAGCATTTTGCGCGATTGGATGATCGTCTCGTTCCAGTCGATCACGCCGCCGCGCTTGACCTCGTTACCCGCAAAAATATTCTCGTACACGCTCAGGTCCGGGAACAAAGCAAGCTCCTGATAGATGATCGCGATGCCCGTTTTGACGCTGTCCGTGATTTTGCCGAACTGCTGAACCGTGCCTTCGTAGACGATGTCGCCCTCGTATGTGCCGTACGGATAGACCCCGCTCAACACCTTCATCAACGTCGATTTGCCTGCGCCGTTTTCGCCGACCAGAAAGTGAATTTCGCCTCGTTTGACTTGAAAGTTCACGTCCGAGAGCGCTTTGACGCCCGTAAAGTTTTTGGAAATGCCGCGCATCTCCAAAATATGATCACCCCGGCCTCCGGCTGTCCGGTCGTCTTTTTTATCCAATATATTTCCGCCCATTTCTGTCGCACCCCTTGCTGCCCCGTGTACCGGGAAAGAGGAACGGGGCATCCCCGTCCCTATCCCAGCCGGCTGTTTGCTGTGATCGATCGTCCCTTCGAGAAGGTCCGACCCTTACAGTCCCGTGAAGTCTGCCGCTTTGTAATATTCCGAATCGATCAGTTCTTTTTGCAGATTGGCTTTGTCGACTACGATCACGTCGGTTTGTTTTGCTTTGACGTCCACGTTGCCGTTGTTGTACGAACCGGTCGTCTCCGGCGTTTTGTTGTCCAGCACTTCGACGGCCATGCCCATTGCGTCTTTGACGAGGGTACGCACGTCTTTGAAGACCGTCATGGACTGCTTGCCGTCGATGATGTACTGGATCGAAGCCTGCTCGGCATCCTGGCCGGTAATGATGTAGTTTGTCACCGCGCTGTCGGAACCGAATACGTCGGCGATCGAGCGGGCCGTGCCGTCGTTCGGAGCGAGAATGGCAACGTCGCCTTTCATGTTGGCGGCGGCGGACGTCAGGTGAGTCTGCGCTTTGTTCTTGGCATCGTTCGGATCCCAGTTGGTTGTAACCTGGCCGATGATGCTGCTCATTTGGTCGCGGGACAGGTCTTTGGTATCTTTGAGTTTCTCGGCTTCCGGCGAGTTCGCGATCATGAACGTGCCGTCCGCGATTTTAGGCTGCAGTACTTCCCATGCGCCCTGGAAAAACAGGAACGCGTTGTTGTCCGTTGCCGCACCGGCGTACAGATACAGCGGTTGGCCTTTTCCCGTGCCATTGTCGATCAGGTACTGCGCCTGGGCTGCGCCCACCGCAAGGCTGTCGAACGTGACGTAGTAGTCGACGGCGTCCGTGCTTGTGATCAGACGGTCGTAAGCGATGACGGTCACGCCGTCTTTTTTGGCCGCTTCTACCGCTGCCGCCGCGGCATCGCCGTCCTGCGGGCAGATGATCAGCACTTTGATGCCTTTGTTGAGCAGCGTTTCCACGTTTTCTTTTTCTTTCGCGGAAGAACCCTGGCTGAACAAAATTTCGGTCGTGTACTTCGTGCCGGACAGCGCGTCCTTGAAGCGCTGCTCGTCCTGCACCCATCTCGGCTCATCCTTCGTCGGGAGTACGATGCCGACGCTGACGCTTCCTCCGCTGCCCGACGTTCCGCCGTTGCCGCATGCCGTGGCTACGATCGAGAACACGACGACCGCAATCAGAAGCACAATCCCCTTAACCTGCTTTTTCAAATGAACGAACCCCTTTCGGTTTGTCTGGTGTGTTGTTGATTTCCTCTGGCAAGATCAAATATAGCACCGCACGGGATGCATGTAAGCGCTTATCATTAGCACTCTTTTGCGACTGTCTGTACTTTTTTAAGGCTGGAGGGTAAGCGTTTGCAGAAAAGTGCGGATGTGGAGTCAAATAAGCGAGACCTCCGCCTCCTGGCGAGGAGCGCAGGCGCAATTCATGCGCAATTAAATGCGAGAATACAGCTATTTAAGCGCAAACCGGCGATTTTCTTGAAATAAATGCGAGGGAACGCTTATTTGGGGGTTAGGTGTCTGTTTGTATCGAAAAATAGCGTTTTAGTTGTATTTGCGCACTTATTTGATTCGAAGACGGGTTAGATTACGAAATAACTGTATGTGAGCACTTATTCCTTGGGTGACTGGGGTGACTGGGGTTGCTCGGATGACTTGATTGACTTGAATTTTTCGAAAAAAGAGACGACAGGCGCGGTATGGACACGCAAGCGGTAAAAGTTTCCCGCCGCCTGTCCATATCGTGCGCCTGTCGTCTCTCTCGCTGATGAGTCTGCGCGAGCTGTTATCCTCGCTCATACGCCTGCACGTGCTGCTATACTTGCGCCTACGTCTAACTCTCTAGTCCAATCGGGTCGCCGCGTTTGGGCAGTGCCTGCGTCTGCGTTCGCAAACATGCTTGCCTATTCTCCGCCGGACGTGCCGTACACGTCTTCCCGCGAATGGAACCCGTCCGCGATCACCGTCTCGTCCAGATTGGAGGCGTCGACCGCGATCGGCGACAGCAGAATCGATGGCACTTCGATCTTGCCGTTGTTGACGCGGCGGGTCGCGCCGGCCGGATCGCCGTTCGCGAGCGCGACGGCCAGCCGCGCCGTATCTTCCGCGAGGCGGCCGATCGGCTTGTAGACGGTCATCGTCTGCGTGCCGGCCGCGATGCGGCGCATCGCCGCGACGTCGGCGTCCTGGCCCGCGACCGGAATACGGCCCGCCAGGCCGTATTCCTCGAGCGCCTGCAGGGCGCCGCCGGCCGTCGCGTCGTTGGCGACGATGACGGCGTCGATGCCGTCCGCGCCGTTGGCCCGGAGCGCTTCGCGCATATTGTCGAGCGCCTGCATCGGCTTCCAGTCTTTCGACCATTGGTCGTAGACGACGCGGATATCGCCGCGGCTGATCAACGGCTGCAGCACTTCGAACGCGCCGTCTTTGAACTGATGCGCGTTGTTGTCGGTATCGGCGCCGCCGATATAGACGTAATTGCCTTTGGGCACAAGCTTGACGAGCGCCTGCGCCTGAAGCCGTCCGACTTCGACATTGTCGAACGAGACGTACAGATCGACGTCCGCATTCGTGATCAGGCGGTCGTAGGACAGCACTTTGATGCCCGCTTTGTGCGCTTTGCTCACAATGGCGGCGGTCGATTCGGCGTTGTGCGGGACGACGACCAGCACGTCGACGCCTTCGCTGATCATCGCTTCGGCCTGGGCGACCTGCCTCGCGTCGTCGCCGGCCGCCGACTTCACCTTGACGTCGGCTCCGAGCTTGGCAGCCGCCGCGACGAACAAATCGCGATCTTTTTTCCAGCGCTCTTCGAGCAGCGTATCCATCGCGAAGCCGATCGTGATGCGCTTCTCGCCGCTTACGGCGTCCGGTTCGGTCCGGACCGCCGCCGGGTCGCCGTCCGCGGCGGCCGGCCCGGCCGAAGCTTCGGCCGGATCGCCCGCAGCTTGCGAGGCGCCCGCAGGGCCGCCTGCGCTGCCCGCGCCGTTCTCCGCGCCGTCTGCCGCGGCGCCGGACTCTGC
>NZ_VPFK02000015.1:0-205341 GCF_008634075.2 Saccharibacillus sp. WB 17
GGCGTGTACCCGGCCGGGCGGGCGGCGAGCCGGCGCCGCCGGAAGGCCTGCGCGGCGGGCTGTCGCCGCTGCCCGCGCTTGGACGGGCCGGGCGGGCCTGGCCCTGCCGGCTCGGGCTCGAAGAGCTGCTGCGCGATTCGCCGCGGGCCAGCAGGCTGCGAACGGCTTCTTCGCCAAGCGGCAGCACCGTGTCGGCGAGCAGCTTGAAGCCTTCGTCCTGCTGCTGGACTTTGGCGCGCAGCGCCAGCAGCGCGCCGGGCTGCATGACGTCCTGGCTTCGCTTCCACACTTCGGGGAACATGACCAGCTCGCAGCGCTCGATCTGGTCTTCGATCTCGGCGAACGCCATCGCTTTGCCCTGCTTGGTCGTGATCGTCTTGAGGCTGACGACCATGCCGACCGTGACGGCGTGGCTCTCGTCCGGCGCGTCGCCGAGTTCCATCAGCTTCTGCACGCCGGCCTCGCCGAGCAGCGGTTCGTAATCGTCCAGCGGATGGCCGGACAAATACAAACCGAGCAGATCGCGCTCCAGATCAAGCTGTTCCGACGACGTGTAATCGCGCACGTCGGGATATTCGATCTCCCAATTCGGCGTCTCGACGAAATCGAACATCTGGATCTGGAAATCTTCGCGTTCTTTGCGCCATTTGGCGGCGGCGTCCAGCGCCTCGTCCAGCATGGCGAGCAGCTGGGCGCGGTGGCCGGGCAGCGAATCGAACGCCCCGGCCTGGATCAGCGCTTCGACCACGCGCCGGTTGCTCGTCTTCGGATCGACGCGGCGGCAGAAGTCGAGCAGGCTGTCGAACGGCCGCTCCGCGCGTTCGTCCATGATGCTGCGGATCGCGTTCGTACCGACGTTTTTGATCGCCGCAAGCCCGAAGCGCAGGCTCGCTTTGCCGTCTTCTTCGGACGGCGTGAACAGCATGCCGCTCCTGTTCACGTCCGGCGGCAGCACCGGGATATTCATCCGGCGCGTCTCGACGACGTATTCGGCCACCTTGCGATGGTTGCCGGTCACGGCGGCGAGCATCGACGCCATGAATTCGACCGGATAATGCGCTTTGAGGTAAGCGGTCTGGAACGCCAGCACGCCGTAGGCGGTGGCGTGGGCGCGCGGGAAGCCGTAATCGGCGAAGCGCACGATCATGTCGTACACTTTGTTCGCGTCTTCTTCGCTGTAGGCCTGGCCGAGGCTGCCGCGTACGAAGTGGCCGCGTTCCTCGTCCAGCGTCTCGCGCTTTTTCTTCGAGACGGCCCGGCGCAGCAGATCGGCTTCGCCGAGCGAGAAGCCCGCCATCGTCGAGGCGATCTGCATGATCTGCTCCTGGTACACGATGATGCCGTGCGTGTCTTCGAGAATCGGCTTGAGGTCTTCGTGCGGATAATCCGCGCGGACCAACCCGTGCTTGACCTGGATATAATTCGATATAAATTCCATCGGACCCGGACGGTACAGCGCCACGACCGAGATGATGTCTTCGATGACCGACGGCTTCATCTCTTTCATGACGCGGCGGATGCCGGGCGACTCCAGCTGGAACACGCCGGTCGTATCGCCGCGGCCGAGCAGTTCGTACGTGCCGGGATCGTTTTCGGACACGACTTTGAAATCGACGGCCGCTCCGGTTCGCTCCGCGATCCATTTTTGGCAGCGTTCAATGATCGACAGCGTGCGCAGCCCCAGAAAGTCCATCTTCAGCAGGCCGACCGCTTCCAGACTCTCCATCGGATACTGGGTCAGCGCCGTCTTCTCGCCGCCTTCCTGCAGCGGAACGTAATCGGTCAGCGGACCGCGCGCGATAACGACGCCGGCGGCGTGCGTCGAAGCGTGCCGCGGCATCCCTTCGACCCGGCGGGCCGTGTCGATCAGCCTCGAAGCGTCGGGCGACGCTTCGAGGCGGTCGCGCAGCGCCGCGTTCTGCGCCAGCGCGCGGTCGATCGTCATGCCGACCTGCACCGGGATCAGCTTGGCCGTCTTGTCGACTTCGCCGTACGGCAGCGCCAGCACGCGGCCGACGTCGCGCACCGCGGCGCGGGCAGCCAAAGTGCCGAACGTGATGATCTGCGCGACGCGGTCCGCGCCGTATTTGTCCGTCACGTAGGCGATAACCTCGTCGCGGCGTTCGTCGCTGAAATCGATATCGATATCGGGCATCGTGATCCGCGCCGGATTCAGGAACCGTTCGAACAGCAGATTGTATTTGATCGGATCGACGTCCGTAATGTTCAGCGTATAGGCGACGAGACTGCCCGCGGACGAACCCCGGCCCGGTCCCGTGACGATGCCCTGCTCGTGCGCGTAGCGGATAAAGTCCCAGACGATCAGGAAATAATCGGAGAAGCCCATCGTTCCGATCACGCCAAGTTCATACTCCAGCCGTTCGTCGAGCTTGCTCCGATGAGCGGCGTCTTCCCAGCCCGGCAGATGGGCGTAGCGACGCTCCAGCCCTTCGCGGCACAGGTCGATCAAATACTGCTGCGGCGATCGGCCTTCCGGCAGCGGCTGGTATTCCGGCAGAATCGAGCGGCCCAGTTCAATTTCCAGTTCGCACTGCTCCGCGATCTTCGCCGTATTGGCCAGCGCCTTGGGCAGATGCGGGAACAGCCGGGCCATCTCTTCGCCCGTTTTGAGATACAGCTGCCGCGTCGGAATACGGAACCGTTCTTCGTCTTCCATCGTTTTGCCGGTGCCGATACAGATCAGCACGTCCTGAATGTCGGCGTCCGGTTCGGACAGATAATGCGAGTCGTTCGTCACTATAAGCTCGACCTGAATCTCTTCGGCCAGCGCGATCAGCATCGGATTTACTTTTTTCTGTTCGGCCAGACCGTGATCCTGCAGTTCGATATAGAAGTTTTCCCCGAAAATCTCTTTGTACCGCAGCGCCGCCGCTTTGGCTTCTTCGGGACGTCCGTTCAGAAAATGCTGCGGAATCTCCCCGCCGATGCACGCGCTCGTGCAGACGATGCCTTCGCTGTAGCGCTCCAGCACTTCGCGGTCGATACGCGGCTTGTAATGGAATCCTTCGAGATGGCCGGCCGAGCAGATCTTCATCAGATTGCGGTAGCCGGTCTCGTTTTTGGCCAGCAGGAGCAGATGGTAGATCGGCTGCTCTTTGCGGCTGGCCCGTTCGGTCCGGGAGGCCGACGTATAATAGGCTTCGAAGCCGAGAATCGGCTTGATGCCGGCGGCCCGACACGCTTTATAAAACGGAATGGCGCCGTACATGACGCCGTGGTCGGTCAGCGCGAGCGATTTCATGCCGAGTTCGGCCGCGCGTCCCACCAGTTCCTTGATCCTCGCCGCTCCGTCGAGCAGGCTGTATTCGCTGTGCACATGCAGATGGACAAAATCGTTCATGCGGGCGTTCCCCCTTTTCCGTTCGTGATGAATCGGCGTTTCAGCCGTTTTCGATCGAATGCAGCGTCATCATCGCTTTGGCGACGGTCTGCTCGCCGTGCGAAATAGCGATCTCCAGCCGGCAGATCCGGCGGCCGACCTCCAGCACGATCGGCATGACCATGACGGCATCCTCGATCTGGACCGGCCGGATAAAATACGTGCTCATGTTATCGACGACGTAATCGTTGCCGCTGTGATCTTTGGCCATGCGCAGCGCGGCCTGCATCATGACGGACGTCATGACGCCTTCGGAGATGGTGCCGAGGTCGGTCGCCATCTGCGGGGTAATGAATCCATGGAAAAAGAGTCGGCCTTCCGCGTCGCGTTCTTCCGCGAAACCGTTCCAGATCAAATGATCGAACGTCTCGCCGAGGCTGCTCTGCTCGCGCGCGTCGCGCATCGCCTGCAGCACTTCGCGCCGCGTCAGCACGCCGGCCAGCTTGCGGTTGCGATCGACGACCGGCAAGAAATCGATCCCTTCCCACGTCATGATCTGCGCGGCCGACGCCAGCGAAGTGAGCATGCCGGCCGTGACGGGGCTGCGCACCATAGCCCGTTCGATGCTCTGGCCCGGCTCGACGCTCTCGATGTCTTTGCGGCTGACGATGCCGAGCACCCGGTTCCATTCGTCCGTCACCGGAAAGCTGTTCGCGCCGGTCCGCTCCGCGACGCGCCGGAAATCTTCGGCGGTGCTCGTCGCTTTGAGCGAATACGGCTTCGACTTCAGGCTGACGAGGTCTTCGACCAGCATAATTTTTTTCTTGATCAGGCGGTCGAAGATCGCCCGGTTGATCATCGACGCGACCGTAAACGTATCGTGCCGCGAAGAGATGATCGGCAGCCCGAGCCGGTCGGCGAGGCTTTTCACTTCGCGGCTCGTGCCGAATCCGCCGGTAATGAGCACGCCGGCTCCATGTTCGATCGCGAGCGAGTGCGCGTTCTCCCGGTTACCGACGATCAGCAGGCTGCCCATGTCGATATAACGCGCCATGGCGTCGACTTTCATGGCGCCGATCACGTATTTGTTCAGCGTGATGGACAGGCCTTCGTTTCCGCCGAGCACATGCCCTTCCACGATGTCGACCACGTCCGCGAACGTCAGTTGGTCCGTGATGTTGCGGGGCTTCTTCTCTACCCGGACGGTACCGATCCGTTCCTTCGTAATGACGATCCCGAGCGTCTCCGCTTCCTTGACGGCCCGGTAGGCGGTTCCTTCGCTGACGCCCAGTTCCTTGGCCAGCTTCCGAACGGAAATCTTCGTGCCGACTTTGAGCTGTTCGATATGCTGCAGCAGTTGTTCGTGCTTCGTCACGGCTTGTTCATGCCCTTCCAACTGTTCCACTCCTCTCCGGAAATCTGTATTAGACTGTACCTATATTATATCACAAATACCGGCATTTAAAATCCGGCCCGCCGCTTGAATGCCATACGAAAAAGCCCCGGTTTCCCATAAGGAAACGGGGGCTTGCGCGGAAAGTCACTTTGCGGCTTTCCGGCTTGGCGTCGTTTGGCTGCAGCGGCTTGACTGCGGCCGCTTGATCCTAGTTCGAATCGTACATATTGGCCAGACTGTCGGAGATGATCTTGTTGACGTCCTGGATAATGACGCTCAGACGCTGCTCGGCGTCGAACAGACGGCGAATGTTCAAGTTCAGGCTCAGCACTTCGAACAGCTTCTCCATTTGTTCCATTTCTTCCTGCGGCGGCATGTCGCCGCTCATGATCCGCTGCTGGATCGTCATCTGGCGGGCACGGAAATCGTCGAGCATGCGCTTGCTTTCGGGATCGGCTTCGATCAATTTCAAAGCTGCCGTAATATCCTGGACTTCCGCGCTTTCCTGAAGCGATGTGGCAAGGTCGTTGGCTTTATCGTAGATAAGAGTCATAAGGTAAGTCTCCTTCGCGTCGGGGCTTGGTCCAAGCCCCGTTGATGGGTGAATCTTTGCTTATTTGCTTATTCGGCCTGCCGGCTGTTAAGGCAGCCGATGATGCGCCTGAGGACGCGCCTGTGGATCTGCCCGCTTATTTGCCGGCTTGTTCATACAGTTCGATCAACTGACCGAACTTCGTAATCAGCACGTCGGCGTCTTCGAGCTCGTGGTTGGCTCCGAAATCGGCGTAGGCGCAGCCGATCACGCCGAGCCCGTTCCCGAGTCCCGCCTGCACGTCCGACGAACGGTCGCCGACCATCCAGGCGCTGTTCACGCCGTGGTTTTTGAGCAGCATTTCGACGAGCAGCACTTTGGTCGCGGTCTGATATTCGCCCGCGCTGTACTGCGCTTCGAACAGCGGCGCGATGCCGAGCGCATCGGATACGCCTTTGACGTAGCCTTCGAGGCCGTTGCTCGCGACGAACAGGCGTACGCCGCGCTGCTGCAGCACTTCCAGCGTTTCTTTGACGTCCGGGTAGAGCAGCGCTTCGCCGCCTTTGAGCACTTCCAGCTGCAGTTCCAGCAGCAGGTCGTTGGCCCGGCTGCGCACGTTCTCGTCGGCGTCCGGAATGACGATCTGCCAGATTTCTTCGAGCAGCATGCCGAGGCTGCCGAGAATTAGCCGCTCCGGCGGCGTCTCGCCCGTATAGAGCCCTTCGGCCCGCAGGACGTCAAACATCCGGTGATAAGCCGGCAGCAGCGCCGTTTCCGTCTGGAACAATGTGCCGTCCATATCGAAGATCATCGCTTCGGGCTGGCGTAAACGTTTTTCGTTTTGCATGTTCATATTCATCCTTCCCCAAAAACGAGCGGGGGCGATCAGTCGTCGCCCCGTTCGTTTTCTTCCCCGTTTTGTTCGTGAAGCTCCGCGTCTTTATGCGGTTTGTGGATATGGACGCGCGTGATGCGCAGCCGCTCCGCTTCGGCGACTTCGAACGTGATGCCTCCGAATTCGACTTTCTGGCCCGGCAGCGGGTTGCCTTCTAGCTCCTTAAACATCCAGCCGCCGATCGAATCGACTTCTTCGTCGTCGATCTCGGCTCCCGTCAGATCGTTCACGTCTTCGATCAGCAGACGGCCGTCGACAGAGATGACGTCGCCGACCACTTCGATCTCCGGACGTTCGTTCTCGAATTCGTCGTACAGATCGCCGACGATTTCTTCCAGAATCTCTTCCGCCGTCAGCAGGCCCGCCGTACCGCCGTACTCGTCGACGACGAGCGTCAGCTGGGCCCTTTTCTGCTGCATGAGGCGCAGCACGTGGCTGATCTCCATCGATTCCGGCACGTTCAGGATCGGGCGGACCAGCTTGCGCAGATTCGGCTCGGTGCCCTGCGGCCAGAGCAGGATATCGGTAATATGCACGAAGCCGATGATCCGGTCTTTATCCTCGATCGCCACCGGATACCGCGAATGGCGGGTCTCCGTAATGATCTTCAGGTTTTCTTTGAGCGACAGATTGACGTACAGACAGTCCATATCTGTTCGCGGCAGCATGACCTCGCGCGCCAGCATATCCGAAAAGTCGAAGATATTGTCCATCAGCTTGACTTCTTCCAGGTCGATGGCTCCGCTTTTCGCGCTCTGGTTCATCAGGATGCGAATCTCTTCTTCCGAATGCGCCGCTTCCGCTTCGCCCGCCGGCTCAAGGCCGAACAGTCGCAGAAAAGCGTTCGCGGCATGGTTAAGCAGCCAGATGACCGGCAGGAACACGTAATAGAATACCAGCAGCGGTCCCGCCAGCACAAGCGACGTTCCTTCGGACTTCTGGATCGCCAACGATTTCGGAGCGAGTTCGCCGAGCACGATATGCAAAAAAGTAATGATGGCGAAGCCGATCGCGACAGATACGCCGGCAATCAGCGTCTCGTCGGTGAAGCCCATTTGGTACATGAGCGGTTCGACGAGCAGTTCGGACACGGCCGGCTCTCCGAGCCAGCCGAGTCCGAGCGACGTCAGCGTGATGCCGAGCTGCGTCGCGGACAAATACGCGTCCAGCCGGTTGGCTACTTTGAGCGCATAGGGAGCCAGACGGTTCCCTTCGCTGTTCAGCTGCTGCAGCCTGGAATGGCGAACTTTGACGAGCGAAAATTCCGCGGCGACGAATACGCCGTTCAGGAGAACCAGAAGCAGGACCAAAAATAAATTAATCGCCAAGCTTCCCAACTCGATCTCGTGCTCCAAATGAAATCTCCTCTTTTCTTCGGCGCAGGCTGTCCGTTATCGGGGCTTGCGCCCCGGGCGCAGGCCTGCAGCCGGTTCAATCCATAATCGCGCGGCGCGACTTGAAGTCGACGCCTTTGTAGTACATGTCGGCCACGAGCAGGTTCGGCCCGCAGCAGCTGGCCGCGTCGCAGTGGCAGTCGACCGTGCGGTTCAGCGGATGGTTCGTCGTCCATTCTTCGAAAATGGAATCGAGATTGTCGCGGTACACGCTGCCGAACGAAGGAATGGCGGCAAAATCCGTCACGAACACGTCGCCCGTGAACATATTGACGTTGACGCGGCTGCGTCCGTCCGGGTCGTTGCGCACGGTAACGTTCTTGGAAGCGTACAGCCTGCGCAGCAGCGCGCGCTCTTCGTCGGTGCTGCCGCAGGCGAAGAAAGGCAGCGTGCCGAACAGCATCCAGACGTTCTCGTCGCGATGATCCAGCAGATCGTGGATCGCGACCCGCATCTCGTCGAGCGACAGCACCGGCAGGTTGGCGGCGAACGCCGACGGGTACATCGGATGCACTTCGTGACGGCGGCAGCCCATCTCCAGAATCGTTCGGTGCATCTGCGGCAGATGTTCGTGCGTCCGGAAGTTGATCATCGTCTCCGCCGAGATGAGCATGCCCGACCGGCTGAGGCTTTTGGCGTTGTCGATCATGCGCGTATACATTTTTTCGGCCGCGGCATAAGGAACGGGATGTCCGCTGTTGGCGAACCCGGTCTGATGGAAATTTTCCGGACCGGTATAGTTGAAGGAGATATGCATGACGTCCAGATAAGGCAGCAGCTTCTCGTAGCGCTCCAGATCCAGCGTCAGGTTCGAATTGATCTGCGAACGGATGCCCCGTTCCCGCGCGTAGCGCAGCAGCGGCACGATGACGTTATCGACGGTCTGCCGGCGAAAAGAAGGTTCTCCCCCCGTGATGCTGATCGTCTCCAGATGTTCCACCTCGTCCAGACGGCGGAGCATCAAATCCAGCGGGATCATGTCCGGTTCGTTCAATACGAGCGTATCGCCTACGGCGCAATGCTCGCAGCGCATGTTGCACAGGTTGGTGACCGTCATTTCCACGCTGGTCAAGCGGTGCCTTCCGTGTTTGCGCAGCGAGCGGATCGGATCCCAAGGATCGTAGCTCGGAGACAAATCGCGAAGTGTGGAACCGCCGTTATTGATTACTGTCATGTTGACCACCTTTATTATTAAGAACCTCCTTCGGGCCGCCGGCAGATGCCGAAGCGGCCCGAAAGGGATGAAGCGCGTTCTTTGTTCTATTAACCTTCCGACCGCGTTTTATGACGCCTGCCGGTTTTTTTAATTTTCCGCGATCCGGCTGACCATAATCGACAGATGGCGCGACAGGTCGACTTCGTACGGCTGCACGCTCGCGCCTTCTTCGTCTTCGATCACCCGCACGATCGGCCGGTTCGGCGTCTTCGGCGGCACGCTCGTCACGACGCCCGTCTGACCCGTGCTGAGTCTGACGGTCAGGCCGACCGGATACAGCGCGACCTTGTCGCGGAACACTTCCAGCTTGCGCTGGTCGTATTGGGTGCAGGAGCCGCTGTACAGGATGTCCACCGCTTCGTGCGGCAGCATGCCCCGGCGGTAGACCCGATTGGTCGTCATGGCGTCGTACGAATCCGTGATGGCGATCCATTTGGCAAAATCGTGGATCTCCCCGTCGCGGATGCCGCGCGGATAGCCGCTGCCGTCCAGCCGCTCGTGGTGCTGGAACGCGCAGTGCGCGGCGAGCAGCGGAACAAAAGGCTCGTCTTTGAGCAGGGCGTAGCCAAGTTCCGTATGCCGTTTCATCTCCGCGAATTCTTCGTCGGTCAACCGGCCGGGCTTGAGCAGCACTTTCGGCGAAATTCGCGTTTTGCCGATATCGTGCAAAATCGAACCCATGCCGAGCGTGAACAGGTCTTCCCGCGAATGCCCGGCAGCCATGCCGAGCGTCAGCGTGTAGAGACAGACGTTAAACGAATGGGTGTATAAATAATGATCCGTCGTGTGGATATCGCCGAGCATAATCAGCACGTCTTCCCGCGAACCGAGATCGTCCAGAATGCTTTCGGTCATTTTGCGAAAACTGTAACCGAGATGCGGATAGGACATGCGCCCCATCTTGTCGTTCATCATGCTGCGATAGACCGTGCGGATCTGCTTGACGGCTTCGCGGCGCGTCTCGTCGGCGACCATCTCCGGCAGCACGATATCGTCGGTCACCTCGTCTTGGACGTACAGGATATCGATGCCGAGCCGTTCCAGCCGGCGAATGATCGAGACGGTCAGTTCCGCCCCTTCGGCCAGCAGCGTGAGGCCCTCTTCATTATAAATGCGTTTGCCCAGCTTCATGCCGGGCCGTATTTGTCCGATCGACAGCAGGCGCACA
The DNA here is from genome assembly GCF_008634075.2 of Saccharibacillus sp. WB 17. Taxonomy (NCBI): domain Bacteria; kingdom Bacillati; phylum Bacillota; class Bacilli; order Caryophanales; family Paenibacillaceae; genus Saccharibacillus; species Saccharibacillus sp. WB 17. The sequence goes on from NZ_VPFK02000015.1 coordinate 9,942, forward strand.
AACTTCCACTCCATTTAAGCCGTCTCGTCGTCCGGATCGTGCGATTTGCGTTCGCGTCGGCGAGGGCGATTGGTATTTTTGAACCTTACCGAAAAAAGCGGGCCGAACCGAATGGTCAGACGCGGACCCAGCGGGCCGCGGCAGCTTCCAGGGCCGCCCCGGGGCGGCCGAGTTCCAGCCGCAGCAGGTCGCGCAGAAATTCGGGCAAAATAAACGTCTTGTCCGTTCCGCGGCTGAGTGATTCGTACCCGGCGCCGAACGTGAACATGTCCAGCGTGCCGACCCGGTATTCGCCGTCCGGCTCGATCGTCCGTTCGGACGTCCGGGCTTCCACGATGCGGGCATAGGCCGGCGCTTCGGGATCGTACCGGACGGTCAGGCCGTCCGCGCACAGCCCGCCGAGGCGTTCGCCGCGGAATCCGAATCCCGTCAGCTTTTTGCCCGTGTATTCGGGCAGCAGCGACTGTTCGAGGCTGCGCAAAATGTCGCTGCCCCGCAGCGTAACGACGCACGGATTGATCGGCGACGGACACAGGGCGTGCAGCAGCCCTTCCGTGATCTCTCCCGCCGGCAGCGGTCCGAGCACCTGGCCGGAATTGACCAGCGAGAACTCCCCGCCGGCGAAGCGCCGAACCGACTGGGCAAGCAAATTGCCGAGTTCGGATTCATGCTCGTAATCGATCGGCAGTTCCCGCTCGGAGACGGCCGCGACCTGCCGCAGGCGACGCGCCGCTTCTTCGTGATGCCAGGCGATCGCATCGTCCACGCGGGCGTCGGGCTCGACGTTCGCAAGTTCGACGAGCCCCGCTTCCTCCACGACGCACCGTCCGGACGACGTATCGCGCGCGATGACGATGCGCCCGATATGGCCGCCGAATTTGCCCGCCGCGCAGACGACGGTTCCGCCGATATCGATCGGCTCCGCCAGCAGATGATGCGTATGCCCGCCCAGAATAAGGTCGAGCCCTTCCGTCATTCCGGCAATCCGTTCATCCGACGCCAGTCCCAGATGCGACAGCAGCACAACGACGTCCGCGCGGGTGCGCAGCTCGTCCACCTGCCGCTGCAGACCGGCGAACGGATCGGACACGTCGACGCCGAGCAGCCGGTAAAAATCCGAGAACGGCGCCGTCAAGCCCAGCACGCCGACCCGGAATCCCCCGGTCTCGATCACTGCGCTATCGCGCAGCCAGCCTGGCAAAGAGCCGTCCGCCATGCGCACATTGCCGCACACGACCGGACAGTTCAGCGAAGCGTACACGTCTCCGAGCCGCTCCGGCGTAAAGGTCAATCCTTCGTTATTGCCGATCGTCACGGCATCGTAGCCCGAACGATTCAAAATATCGACATTGGCCGCTCCGAGACTGCCTTCCGTCTCGATCGCCATCCGATCCATATGGTCGCCCACGTCAAGCGTGCATACCGGCTTCCCCTGCGCTTTTTCCGCAGCGATATAAGCGGCGATTCGGCCCATCTGCTCAAAGTGGCTGTGCAGGTCGTTGGTATGCAAAATCGTCAGCGTCTCTCGCTTTTCCGTCTTTGAGCCCATCGAGGCCGTCCTCCTTCGGACCTTGCATCGCGCAGGCGGCGGCAGCCGCAACTGCCGGAGCTGTCCGCCGCCAACGCGGTTCGAGTCGATCTTCAATCATATAGCCGTCCCTCTGAACGCACAAGCGGAATTTCGAATGCCAAACCGGATGCCGAACCGGCCGTGCCGGAACGGTCCGCGGTCTATGCAAGTATTTTAACATGCCTCCGGCTCCCCGAAAAGAATAAGCAATTCGACAACCGTAAAATTTCTGCACGTTTTTTATCAAGCAGGATGAAAAATAAGGATATTTTGCACTTGTATGAGATAATTGACTGGTATATTTTACTCCAAATTGGTGACAAAATATGATATATTGAGAGGGTCAATCTCATCTTGGCTTCAAGTCTAAAGTCCCAAACAAATGAGTTGAATTGTGCCGATATACGAGTTACACAGCCTCTGCGCGTTTTGGACCCGAACCGAAGACATTCTCCATCTCGCGCCGGCCTTTCCACTTGGAGCGGTCGGCGCGGGAGTCTACTCAGGCGAAGCGATCCAGGAACCTACCTTTACCCATTCGCAGAAACACAGATCCGGAGAACGGCGCAGCCGTTCGGGAAGGGATGCCGCCCGGCATCTTCGCTCGTTCTCCACCCCACCGCATTCGCTTGTTACAGAAAGGAGAAATCGCTTTGAAAGTTCATGTAACCGACCTCAAAAACGGCGACCGCCTGATCGCCGATACGTTCAATCGACACGGCGTACACATTCTCGCCAAAGGCACCGCCCTGTACGATGCCGAAATCGCCCGTCTGATGCAGCACAGCATCGACTACGTCGAAGTTCACCCCAATGAGGAAGACCCTTATGCCAACGCAGGAACGGCAGCGTTTTTCTTCCCCGAAATCAAATCGACGTTCGACGACGCGGTACTGCTGTTCGAGTCGCTGTTCCACGATTCGATGACGACCGGCCGTTTCGACAGCGCGCTTGTCGAAGACATCATGCAGCCTCTGTTCAACGTACTCGCTTCCCAGAAAGACGCCGTCGCCCTGCTTCTGCTGCTCAACCGGGACGCCAATTACACGTACGTCCATTCGATGCAGGTCGGCATGCTGTCTTACTACCTCTCCCTCTGGCTCGGTTATCCGCATGATCAGGCTTCCGCGATTTGCCAGGCGGGCTATCTGCACGATATCGGCAAATCGACCATTCCCGGCGAGATTCTTAACAAACCCGGCCGTTTGACCAAAGAAGAATACGAAATCGTAAAAATGCATACCGTCAACGGGTATGAGATCATCCGCAACTCGCTCGGCGACACCGTCGCGGCGACAGCGGCGCTGCAGCACCACGAACGCGGAGACGGCAGCGGGTACCCGCACGGGATCAAAGCGGACGAGATGCATCCGTGGTCGGCGATCATCGCCGTAGCGGACGTCTACAGCGCCATGACGAGCAATCGGGTGTATCAGGACAAGCAGGAACTGATCAACGTGCTCAAAGAGCTCCATAGGCTCAGTTTCGGACAGTTGGCGCCCGAACCGACGCATACGTTTATCCGCAACATGCTGCCTTATTTTATTAACAAAAAAGTCCGGCTCACGAACGGCGAATACGGTTATATCGTCATGAACCATCCGACCGATTTTTTCCGTCCGCTCGTTCGCGTCAGCGACCGTTTCGTCGATCTGTCGACCGAACGCGAACTCGATATCGAAGAAGTGTTTTCCGACAACGCGGGTTGATCCCGGTGCGGGCCTCCCCTGGCTTTAGGGCGGTCGCCCGATCCCCTTACGGTCGGATATCTCAGGTTTGCGGCGTTTCGCAGCACAAAAAACACGTATCCGCCCAAGGCGGTACGTGTTTTTTAGGCTTTACTTCTTCAGCACGAGCTTGACCGTCGATGCGTTGACGTCTTCGTCCTTCGAAGCGACGTAGCGATGCAGCAGCTTCTGGGACTGGATCATGACGCTCGGCGTGTCGGTGCCCGTCTCTTTCCAGTAGCTCTGGAGCAGTTCGTACAGATTGCCGTACTTGCCCGCTCCTTCCGCCAGGAAGAAGTAAGCGATCTCGCTGCCGCGGGGCTTCAGATGACGTTCCGCGTGGCTGTTCGGATCGTACGTGCACACTTCGATCTCTCCCTCGCGGTTGACGCCGCCGAATGCGGTCATGACCGATTTGCCTTTTTCGGAAAACACGGCAAGCGTCATCTGCAGGATGACGAGAATGCGGTCGTACGGTGTACCTTCTTCAAGCAGCCCCGATATGTGCTTCGCGATCGTTTCGCGCGCTTCGCGGTCTCCGCCGGCGGTCGCCACGAATTCGCGTTCGCCCACTTTCACCACATGCTCTTCCGGCTGCGGCGTATGTTCCGAACCGTTGGCGCCGTTGTCGCTCATTACGGTTATAAAATTCTCTTTTGCGATTACGGAAATGAAGCTCATTGTCTATATTCCTCCTTCTTTAAAAGCGCGTACGCAAATGGCTCATGCAGCGGTGCAGGCAAAAGCGGCGGCGGCCGCTGCGGGTCCTTCCCGCCGGGCGGGATCGAACACCGCGCCATGCGCAATTTGCTTACACGCCGTAAGCCAACTAATTCGGGGGCAAGCAAGCTTATTCCTGCCGGCCTCGCAAATTTAAAAGAAAACGTCAGCTTTTTCAGTATAGCAGACTATCGGCGGTTTCGGCGAGCGAAGCCCGCGCTCAATCTGCATGTTTGTGGAAAAACATGGCGTGATCTCTATCTTTTCTAATGGGAATTCCGGAATCTTGCGTTAATATAGGTCTATAAGCCCAAATGATGCGTACCCGATTCGCCCGTCCCCGCATGAATGCCCAGACAGAAGAGGAGAATGAAAGTGAACTTACTTTGGAAAAATTCGCTTGGCCGCAAATCCCCGATCGATTCGTTCTCCGAGATCCGCCAGGCCGGCGGCATCCTCGATCGCTCCGTCCTCCCGGCCGTCTCGCCGCATCAGCTCTACGCCGAACTGGAGAATGCGCTCAATCTGCTGAACCTTTTTCCCAAAGCCAAAGTGTACCGCACCTGCAAAGAAATCGAGACGTATATGGAACGGCTGCGCACGGCACTGTAGGCGTATTATACAAAAAGCGAACCCCCGAGGCCGGGGGTTCGCTTTTTGCTTTTGCGTTTAATTATCCGGCTTGGCTGTGCAGCGTAATACGGTACCCGTCGGGATCGGCAAACGTAAACGTGCGTCCGAACGGTCCGTCGATCGGAGCGGACGTAATCTCCACCCCTGCGGCAAGCAGCTTGTCGTGGAGCTCCTGCGCCTCCGGCGCATGCAGCCACAGCGCAACGCCGAGTCCCGGCTGAACCGGCGAGCCGAGCTCGACGCCCGGCAGCAGGTCGCGCAGGGCAAAAGCGATCGGCCGGGTCTCGAACACGACGGCATGAGGCGGGCCGGCCGGCGAGCGAACGAGGCCCAGATAATCTTGATAGAAAGCGGCAGAACGATCGAGATCGTTCACCTGCAAAGAGATAAAATCGGGTCCAATGACTGGCATTTGGGTATTCTCCTTTGTCTGAGCGCTTATTTGTGAATGTTTCTGTGTTCATTGTATAGGTCTCCTCCTGACAACGGCATGTCAGCAGCCTTTTGGGGAATTTCATTTTACGCAAAAAAAAATCTCCGGGCAGGCCCGGAGATTTGTGGATATAACGGAGGAACAGGAGCGATCGGTTTAGCCGATCGAGCCTTCCATCTCAAACTTGATCAGACGGTTCATTTCAACCGCGTATTCCATCGGCAGTTCTTTGGTGAACGGCTCGATAAAGCCCATGACGATCATTTGCGTCGCTTCGTTCTCGCTGAGGCCGCGGCTCATCAGGTAGAAGAGTTGATCTTCGGATACCTTCGAGACTGTCGCTTCATGCTCCAGCATCACGTCGTCGGTCAGAATCTCGTTGTACGGAATCGTATCCGACGTCGACTCGTTGTCGAGAATGAGCGTATCGCACTTGATGTTCGACTTGGCGCCCTGCGCCTTGCGGCCGAACGAAGCGAGACCTTGATACGTCACCTTGCCGCCGTGCTTGCTGATCGACTTGGAGATGATCGTCGATGTCGTGTCCGGAGCCAGGTGGATCATTTTCGCGCCCGCGTGCTGATGCTGGTTTTTGCCGGCAACCGCGATCGACAGGACGGAACCTTTGGCACCGCGTCCTTTGAGAACGACAGCCGGATATTTCATCGTCAGCTTGGAGCCGATGTTGCCGTCGACCCATTCCATGTTGGCATTCTCTTCGGCAACCGCGCGTTTGGTTACGAGGTTGTAGATGTTGGAAGACCAGTTCTGGATCGTTGTATAACGAACGCGAGCGTCCTTTTTGACGATGATCTCAACGACCGCACTGTGCAGGGAGTTCGTTCCGTAGACCGGAGCGGTACATCCTTCCACATAATGCACGAAGCTGCCTTCGTCCGCGATGATCAGCGTGCGTTCGAATTGGCCCATGTTTTCCGAGTTGATCCGGAAGTAAGCTTGCAGCGGAACTTCGCATTTGACGCCCTTAGGCACGTAGATAAAGCTGCCTCCGGACCATACCGCGCTGTTCAGCGCCGCGAACTTGTTGTCGGTCGGCGGAATGACTTTGGCGAAATGTTCTCTCAGAATTTCCGGGTGCTCTCTGAGCGCCGTATCGGTATCCATGAAAATAACGCCCTGGTCTTCGAGCTCTTTCTGGATGTTGTGGTAGACGACTTCGGATTCGTACTGCGCCGAGACGCCGGCGAGGAACTTCTGTTCCGCTTCCGGAATGCCCAGCTTGTCGAACGTTTCCTTGATTTCGCTTGGCACTTCTTCCCACGTCTTGCTCTGGCCTTCGGAAGCTTTGACGTAGTATTGAATCTCGTCGAAGTTCAGTTCGCTCAGATCGCCGCCCCATGTAGGCATCGGCATTTTCTGGAACTGTTCGAACGCTTTGAGGCGGAAGTCCAGCATCCATTCGGGCTCGTTTTTCATTTTGGAAATGGAAATCACGATCTCCTTGGTCAGGCCTTTGCCGCTCTTGTAGATGGACTCGTGTTCGTCGCGAAAACCATATTGGTAATCTTCGCTAATCGGTGCTTGTTTAGCCATGTTGATTCCTCCCTTTTCTTAGTGGTCTTCCCGTTCGATTCCTTTGCGCAGGGCGTTCCAGGCAAGGGTGGCACATTTGATCCGGGCCGGAAATTTATTTACGCCCGATAAGGCTTCGATATCTTCATATTCTTCGAATTCCACGTTCTCGCCCTTCATCAGGGAAGAGAAGCGTTCGGCCAGTTCGAGCGCCTGCGGCAGCGTCTTTCCTTTGACCGCTTCCGTCATCATCGATGCGGAAGACATGCTGATGGAACAGCCGTCGCCGGTATAGCGGGCATTCTTCACGACTCCGTCTTCCAACTGAAGCTGCAGCGAAATTTTGTCGCCACAGGTCGGATTGTTGAGGTCGATCGTGACACCTTCGTCTTCGAACTTGCCTTTATTCCGAGGATTTTTGTAATGATCCATAATGACGCGGCGGTACAGATCGTCAAGTTGCATCTCCAAAGTACTCCTTTGTCCGGATCAAGGCGTCGATCAGTCGGTCGATGTCTTGTTCGTTATTATACAGGTAAAAGCTGGCGCGCGCCGTCGAGCTCACGTTCAGCCAGCGCATAAGCGGCTGGCAGCAGTGGTGGCCGGCGCGGATCGCGACGCCGTACGAATCGAGCACGGTCGCCACGTCGTGCGGATGCACGTCGTCCAGATTGAACGTCACGATGCCGACTTTGCGCTCCTGCGGGCCGAACACCCGCAGGCCTTCGATCTCGTTGATGCGGCGCATGGCGTACATCGCGAGCCGGTGCTCGTGCTCGGCGATGTTATCCATGCCGAGCTCGGTCAGGAAGTCGACCGCCGCCCCGAGTCCGACGGCGCCGGCGATAATCGGCGTGCCGCCTTCGAACCGGTACGGCAGATCTTTCCAGGTCGATTCGTAGAGGCCGACTTCGTCGATCATCTCGCCGCCGAATTCGACCGGCTCCATCCGCTCAAGCAGCGCCTTTTTGCCGTACAGGGCGCCGATGCCGGTAGGTCCGCACATTTTATGTCCGGAAAGGGCATAAAAGTCGCAGTCCAGATCCTGCACGTCGACCTGCATATGCGGCGTGCTCTGCGCGCCGTCGACCACGAGGATCGCGCCGTGCTTGTGGGCAAGCGCCGCGATTTCCTTGACCGGGTGGACGACGCCCATGACGTTCGATACGTACGCAATTGCCACGATTTTGGTCTTGTCCGTGATGACCTTGGCCGCGGCTTCCACGGTGATCGTGCCATCGGGATTCGGTTCGATATATTTGAGCGTCGCGCCCTTCCGCTTGGCCAACTGCTGCCAAGGGATCAGGTTGCTGTGGTGCTCGATCGGCGTGATGACGATCTCGTCGCCTTCTTGCACGTTGGCGTCCCCGTAAGAGGAAGCCACCAGATTGAGCCCCACCGTCGCGCCGCGGTTGAAGATGATTTCTTCGGCATGGGCCGCGCCGATAAACTTCGCGACTTTCTCCCGTGCGCCTTCGTAGGCGTCGGTCGCCCGGCTGCCCAGCGTATGCACGCCGCGGTGCACGTTCGAGTTGTCGAATTCGTAATAACGGCGCAGCGCGTCAAGCACGACGCGCGGCTTCTGCGAAGTCGCCGCGCTGTCGAGATAGACCAGCGGGTGGCCGTTCACTTCCTGGCTGAGAATCGGGAATTGCTCCCGAACGGAGGCGTTCATTACTGCCCCAGCTTTCTCTCAACGATACGCTGCAGGCGCGTGCGCAGCAGTTCCAGCGGGATCTCCGCGATAATCGGCGCCAGGAAGCCGTAGATGATCAGGCGCTCGGCATTCGTCTTGGAGATGCCGCGCGACATCAGGTAGTAGACCTGATCCGGATTGACTTTGCCGACGGAAGCCGCGTGTCCGGCCATAACGTCGTCTTCGTCGATCAGCAGGATCGGGTTCGCGTCGCCGCGTGCGTTCGGGCTCAGCATCAGCACTTTTTCCGTCTGCTGCCCGTTCGACTTGGTCGCGCCGTGCTCGATCTTCGTAATGCCGTTGATGATCGCCTGCGCTTCTTCTCTCATAACCGCGCGGGTGAACATGTCGCTCTCCGACGATTTGCCGAAGTGGACGGCGCGGGTCGTGAAGTTGAGCTTCTGCGCGCCGGAACCGATCGCGATGATCTTCGCATCGGAATGCGTGCCGCGGCCGTTCAGCGTCGTCGCCGTATCCGCGACCGTGTCGCCGTCGTTCATCTCGCCGACGATCCATTCGATATCGGCGTCGTTCGACAGCAGTGCGCGGCGGTACGAGACGTCCGTCACTTCTTTGCCGAACTGGTGAACGGTCGCGTATTGGACTTTGGCTCCGTCCAGCGCGATGACTTCGACGGCGCCGTTATGCAGCACGCTGCCGTTCAGGCCGGCGGACACGTAGTTGTCCACGTAAGTGACGCGGCTGTTCGTGTCGGCCACGACCAGGATGTGCGGAGCGAACGAAGCGGAAGCGTCGTCGCTCAGGAACACGGCCTGCAGCGGCACTTCGAGTTCGACGTTTTTGGGTACGTACAGGAATACGCCGCCGTTCCACGCCGCGTGATGCAGCGCGGACACTTGGTGTTCGCTCGGCTTCACGGCGGTGCCGAGGTATTTCTTGACGAGCACTTCGTGCTCGCGGGCAGCCGTTTCAAGATCGGTGAAGATGACGCCTTTGGCGCTCAGCTCTTCCGACAGCGAAGTGAACACGACGCCGGAGTTGTGCTGCACGATCAGGTTCTGCGTGCCTTCTTCGATCAGATCCTGCGCTGCGGACGGCAGGTCGCTTTGCGAAGATACGGCAGCGGCCGCTTTGAACGTGCCGTAGTCGCTCAGGTTCCAGCGGTCGAGCTTGGTTTTTTCCGGCTTCGGCAGTTCCAGCGAAGCGGCCAGTTCGAGCGCCTGCAAGCGGCGTTCGGTCAGCCATGCGGCTTCGCCGCGGGCTGCGGCCCACTCGGTGATCTGAGCGGCCTGAACCGGAAGAATGGTTGTTAAAGTCATAATCGGTGTTCCTCCTTCCGTTCCTTATTGGATTACGCTTCTTGTTCTTGTCCGACCGTCTCGTCGGTAATGCCCAGTTCTTCCTTGATCCAGTCGTAACCGTCCTGCTCCAGGCGCGCCGCAAGTTCCGGTCCGCCGGACTTGACGATGCGTCCCTGCATCATGACGTGCACGAAGTCGGGCGTAATGTAATTCAGCAGGCGCTGATAGTGGGTAATGATCAGGAAACCGCGGTCTTCGTGCTTGATTTCGTTCACGCCGTTCGCTACGATGCGCAGGGCGTCGATGTCGAGACCGGAGTCGATTTCGTCCAAAATGACGACTTTCGGATCGAGCATCATCATTTGCAGAATTTCGTTACGCTTTTTCTCGCCGCCGGAGAAGCCTTCGTTCAGGTAACGGTGCGCGAACTCGGGATTCATCTCCAGGCCTTTCATGCTGCCTTCCATTTGACGGATGAACTTGATCAGCGAGATCTCGTTGCCTTCGCCGCGGCGGGCATTGATCGCGCTGCGCAGGAAGTCGGAGTTCGTCACGCCGGCGATTTCGCTCGGATACTGCATGGCGAGGAACATGCCGGCGAGCGCGCGTTCGTCGACGCCCATGTCCAGCACGTCTTCGCCGTTCAGCGTAACCGTGCCTTCCGTAACTTCATATTTGGGATGTCCCATGAGCGCGGAAGCCAGCGTACTTTTGCCTGTGCCGTTCGGTCCCATGATCGCGTGGATTTCTCCGCCGTTCATTTCCAGGTTGATGCCTTTCAGAATTTCCTTGCCTTCGATTTGAGCTTTGAGTCCTTCGATGACGAATTTAGTTGCCATGTTCAGCGTCCCTCCAGAAATATAATGGTGAATCCGTGATATCCTTTTGATCAAACGCTCTAACCAAAATAATTATAACCTTGTAATGATTATAAACTGATTATCGTTGATTCTCAATTTATTTTACCCGAATTTATTTTGTAGTTCAACGAATCGCCATATATTTAAAAATTAAAGCTTCTTATCCATGAACGCGCCGAGGCGATTTAGGTCTTCTTTTGTGTCTTCTCGCAGGGGCGGGACCGACGTTCAATAACAAAAGCCCGGTCTGCATCAGACCGGGCTTTGCCTATGTCCGGCCGAAGCCGGAATCGTAAAGGTGCGTCAAGCTTGAATCTTAGTGTCCGAGGAACGAACGCAGCATCCACATATGTTTCTCGAGATCCTGCTTCATCGAGATCAACATGTCGCTTGTCGCTTGATCGTGCGCTTCTTCAGCCAGTTCGAGACCTTCTTGCATCTCTTCGGCTACCGTTGCGAAGTCTTCGATCAGCGTCTGTACCATCGTGCGGTAATCTTCGTTGCCGGCAGCTTCCTGAATGCTGGACAGCTCCAGATATTCTTTCATCGTTGCGGCCGGGCTTGCTTTGATTGTCAGCATGCGCTCCGCCACTTCGTCCATCTTCTCCGTCACTTCGTTGTAAAGTTCTTCGAACTTCACGTGCAGCGTGTAGAAGTTTTCGCCTTTTACATACCAGTGGAAGTTATGGATCTTCACGTAAAGAACGTTCAGGTTCGCGACCTGGCGGTTCAGAATTTCCTCGATTGTTTTGGTTTGGGCTTCTGTTTTCGTCTTGTCCATGATTAATCCCTCTTTCCTTAAAATGTATTCCGCGCGTTGTGTGTTCGGTTCATCGCGTGGGAAGTTCGTGTGTGTAAGACCGGCACGGCTTCGCTTTTCTCTTGGCCGCTTCTAAGTACAGATTACCCGAACAAAAATGCGGCGAAACAAGTCAACGTTCCAAAACGTGCCGCGCCCGACCCCAAAGGCGGAAGAACGCGGCGGCCGAAGAACACCTGCTCGGCCTCCTCCATTAAACTGGATATTTTCATGCCTGCAAGCTTACCAACCCCTAGGATTATGCCAAAAGTCATGCTATCATTGGAGAACGCCGGGTCCCGATCGCATTCAAGATCGAGGTCCGAATCAGAACGGGTTCAGACCGGAGGAACTATGACCAATAAGACATCGCAAGAACGTTCCGGATTTCTTTTCAACGTGGACATTTTGATCGACGGCTCGACCAACGGCCAAGCGCTGCAAGCCCTGTTGGCCCTTTTGAACGATTCCGACAAGGTGGTCGACCTTCGGATCAATTCCGGCATCGAACTCGGTCAGGTGATCGAATCGGCGCTGGCCAGCATGAAGACGAATTACCAGGAGAAATCCCGGGCGACGCTGTCCGCGGCCAAAGGCTTCCAAGCCAAAGCAGCAGCCGCGCAAATCGCTTCGCAGCCGGCTCCCAAAGCGGCGCCCAAACCTGCTTCTTACCTGACTCCCGACGACATTCGGGAAAGCATAAGCAAAAACCGGCTCGTGCGCCTGATCGTCAACAAGCCGGGCGGCAATCGCCTCAGCATCCCGTGCCGGATTCTCAACTTCGACGAATCCGCGCAGATGCTGAGTGTCTACCACGTCGACGAGAAGCAGGTCTACAGCTTCTCGCTCAACGAGATCGACGAATTGACCGGTCAGTAGAGGCTGCACCGCAGCCTGTCCTTTCCATTAAAAAAGACTCCGGAACCGCGTCTCAGCGGCTTCCGGAGTCTTTTTGGCTTGGCGCGGCGCAAGCCCGGTTCCGCAGCGCGGAATCAGCGCGCTTCGGACCGGCGGCCGGCGGAGAAGGCCAGCACGACCCAGCCCGCGATGAAGGCCACGCCGCCGAGCGGCGTAATCGGCCCGAAGATGCGCAGGCCGGTCGTGCTCAGCAGATACAGGCTGCCGGAGAACAAGACGATGCCGGCCAGGAACAGCCAGGCCGCCCACGCCAGGCCGCGCGATTCGCCCCATACGCCCATCGCGACGGCAACGATCAGCATCGCCAGCGCGTGAATGAAATGATATTGAATGCCGGTCTGGAACGTCTTCATGGAGTCTTCGCCGATGGCGTCGCCGAGCATATGGCTGCCGAACGCGCCGAGTCCGACGCCGATCATGGCCAGAAGGCAGGCCGTGACCGCAATTTTCCTCTGCATGCTATCCCTCTTTTCCTTGTGTTCGCCTCGTTGCGGAAACCCGGCGGCGCAGGATCGCCCGAACTCCCGCAAATCGACCTTTATTATAGAGCGTGGCGGCGCGAAAGACCAGAAAAAGCCACCTTCTTCGCGCGCAGCTTTTCGAAACCGTTCGGGATCCGAACCGTATCAAGGAAGATGTGCGCAACTTAAGGTTGCTTTTTACAGTCAAATATGGAAGAGTAATCACATAAAAGTTGCCTATACAAAGGAGAGTTGAAGCATGGATAATCGTTTTCCCCCGCCCGACGGTCCGAACGGCCGCCAGAACGGTCCGGATCTGCGCAAAAACCCGGAACGCGGCGAATTCGGCTCGCAGCCTTCCGATGACCCGTACCTGAACGACAACGACGGGCGAACGTACGAAGAACGCATGAATCCGCCGTTCAGTCCCTACGACGAATTTCCGCGCGACGACCGGGAGTTCGGCAAGCTGAAGCATTCGGGACCCGGCATCGCCTCGTTCGTCCTGTCGCTCGTCGCGATCGCGCTGTACGTCGTCTTTTTCGTTTCCGCGGTCGGCGTCGTCTATTCGATCGGCTCCGCGGGCACGACGTTCGATCCGTATACGGCGACCGAAGAACAGATGATGAGCGTCGGCGTCGGTGCGCTCGTGCTTATTGCGAGCCTGCTGGGCGCGGCCGTGCTCAATCTGATCGGCGTCATTCTCGGCATCGTCGGCCTGGTGTCCAAAACGCGCAAAAAAGTGTTCGCCGTGATCGGTACCGCGCTCAACGCGCTGTGCCTGCTCGGCGGAGGCGGATTTATCCTGATCAGCACGCTGATGGGCGCGGGCGGGCTGTAAGCCGCAGCCGCTCCCCTGCTTCCGAATTTACGTTCGAAAGATCGTCCCCGCTTCGCCAAAAAGGCCGGTGCGCAAGCGCCGGCCTTTGGCCTGCCTAATCTTCACCGATCGTGCTATACTGGTAACGGAACGCCATTGTATGGAAAACGTTCCGAATTCGCTTATTTCGCCCCTTTGCTCTCAAAACGCTCGGGAGCGGTTACAAGGAGATGAACATGTCCAACATCCGAATTTTTTCCGATAGTACCAGCGACCTTCCCCCGGAACTGCTTGAGCAGTACGGGATCGGCATCGTTCCGCTGTATGTGGTATTCGAAGACCAGACGTACCGGGACGGTACCGACCTGACCCCTTCGCAGCTGTTCGACAAAGTCTCCCGGCAGGGCAAACTGCCGAAGTCGGCGGCGCCTTCGCCTGCCGATTTCAGCCGGGCTTTTGCGCCGGTGCTCGAACGGGGAGATCGCATCCTATACATCAGCTTGTCGGCCGAATTGTCGTCCACCTACCAGAACGCCCGGATCGCCGCCGACGATTTCGAGCCCGGCCAGGTGACGGTGTTCGACTCGCGCAACCTGTCTACGGCAATCGGTCTGCAGGTGCTGCGCGCAGCGCGGGCCGTCGAAGCCGGCATGGACGTTCCGGAGATCGTACATATGCTGCAGCTTGCGCTGCCCGGCATCGAGACGGAATTCGCGATCGACACGCTCGAATATTTGCACAAAGGCGGCCGCTGCTCGGGCATGCAGAACCTGATCGGCAGCCTGCTCAGCATCCGTCCGATCATCAAAGTGATCGACGGCGCGATGACGCCGGCTTACAAAGTCCGGGGCAAACGCGAGAAAGCGCTGGATAAAATGCTGCAAAACCTGCTCGCCAACAAAGACCGGCTGGACGGTCCCGTCGCTGTCGTGCACGCGGATGCGGAGCAGGACGCCCTGCGCCTGCGCAAAACGATCCTGCGCGAGACGGGCGCCCGCGAAGTGCTGCTGTGCACCGCCGGCTGCGTCATCTCCACCCACTGCGGACCGGGCACGCTCGGCTTGATGTATGCGTTAAAATAAAAGCCGAACCGCAAACGGCGGCGCAATCCTCTGAGGATTGCGCCGCCGTTTTTGCGTTGCCTGCCGTTATCATGCACGCCGCCGCGCCGTCTTCGCGTCTAACGCCGTTCCGCTCTGCCGCCCGCCGCTCAGGCTTCGCCCAGCAGCGGCAGCGCAAACGAAAAGACCGATCCTTCGCCTTCGCTGCTCTCGGCCCAGATCGTGCCGCCCATACGCTCGATCCACCGTTTGCAGATCGCAAGGCCAAGTCCCGTGCCTTCGTAACGGCGGTCCATCGCCGAATGGATCTGCGAGAACGGCTGGAACAGCAGCTCCATTTTGTCCGCCGGAATGCCGATTCCGCTGTCGCGCACGTCGACCTTCAGCACGTACCGGAGCGGTTCGCCGTCGTCCGTCCCCGGCCGCATCACGCAGTCGGCTGTCACGACGATGCGGCCTCTCGGCGTAAATTTGACCGCGTTGCCGACCAGGCCGACCAGAATCTGCCGCAGCTTGCCGGCATCGCCGACGAGCCGCTTCGGGAAAGCTTCGCCGAAGCGCAGATCCAGCTCCACCCCGGAAGCTTCCGCCTGGACGGAGAAAGACGCCACCGCTTTTTCAAGCAGCAGCCGGGCATCGAACGATTCGCGTTCGAACGTCAGGCTGCCGCTCTCGGCCGCGTTGAAATCGAGAATCCGGTCGACGACGACCTGAAGGCCGAGACCGCTGAGGCGCAGCACTTCCATATAATCGCGCTGCTCTCCCGTCAGCATCGTATCGGACATGAGATCGGCCATGCCGAGTACCCCGTTCAGCGGCGTGCGGATCTCATGGCTCATAAGGCTGAGGAACTCGGTCTTGGCGGCAAGTCCCCGCTGCGCTTCGTTCTTCTGCCGAACGATCTCGCTCTGGCTCGTCACGTCCTTGAACACGACGACGGCGCCGGCCGGTTCGCCGTTCTCGAACAGCGGATTGACCCGGTATTCGACCAGCAGGCTCGTTCCGTCTTTGCGCCAGAACACTTCGCCTTCGACGAAACAGGAATCGCCCTGCCGGATCGAGCGGTGGATCGGGCATTCCTCGATCGGATACGGAGTGCCGTCGGAACGGCTGTGGTGAATCAGGTCGTGGTTATAGACGTTTTCGAATTCGCCGCTTGCGTAACCGAGCATACGGGCTCCCGCCCGGTTGATAAAGATCGAACGTCCTTCGCGGTTGATCTCGAAAATGCCTTCGGATACCCCGTTCAGAATGGACGTATACTGCTCGGTCAGTTCGCGGCTGCGCTGCATCTGCCGTTTCCACTCGGTGATGTCCAGCGCGATCATATAGACGCCGAGCGTCTCGCCGTCCACGATGATCGGCAGCACCGTCAGATTAACGTCGATGCGCTGGCCGTCTTTGGCTTGCACCTGCGTCTCGAAATTGCCCGACTCGCCGCGGAACGTGCGCTCGAAGCGCTCCCGCAGCCGCTCCGTCGTCTCGGCCGGAAAAAAGTTCAGGTACGGCCGCCCGGACAGTTCGCCGCTCGCGTATCCGGTCATCGCTTCCAGGTTCGGGTTGACCGACAAACAGCGGCCTTCCGCATCGAACGACAAAATGCCGGCCGGATTGTATTCGAACAACGACCGGTACAGCTTCTCCTGCTTTTTCAGCTTCCGGTTTTTGTCTTCGGCTTCCGTGATGTCTTTGGCAATGCCGTAGATGCCGACCCGCCGTCCTTCCTGTTCGATCGCCACGTAAGTGACCGCGAGGGTCCGCAGGCTGCCGCTTTTGCTCACGATGTTCAGCTTGAATTCCAGGTGCTTCTGCTCATTCATCGCGCCGCGGCCGACCCGGCTCCGTTCGTATTCGCCGTCCCGGTAAAGCTCCCGCAAATCCATCGCCTGCAGCTCTTCCAGCGTGTAGCCGCTAATGCGCTCGGTCGCGGGATTTGCGTAAATCAGTTGTCCCGCCATGTTCATCACGTAGATGGCGTCGGGATGATATACGAACAGCGGACGATAAATTTCACTCTCCGCAAACGTTTCTCCTAACAAATCGAATGGATTTTTCAAAGCCGACTCCCTTTCATTTTTGCATAATCCGTAAAACGGCCTAATCCAACTGCATACCCCGTATTTTATCTCAAATTTTGTATAAAAAATAGGGGAAATCCAGTTGCCGGCCTCTTTTGCATCTTCCCTTCCCCGGGAGTGCTTCATTTAGCTTGCTTGTTGTTATATACAGTTAGCGCGATTGTGCAAGCTTGCCCATCGCAAAGGGAAGGATGAACGGGGATGCGAAACGAAGAATCATGGACGACGCACCGCAGCTCGACCATCATGCGGGCGGCGGGAAAACACAAAGAAACCAGGCACAGACCGGGCAGGCGCGCCCGGGGTTCCCGGGCTCCTTTTTCCGGGGGACGGATCATTCGCACCGCGCTCCTGCTGCTCGTCGTATGGCTGCTGGCGGTCATCGTCTACCAGATGAACAAACCGCTGCCGGACGGCGTTTCGTACGCAAGCCCCGTCTATCGCACGGACCGGGTCGATTTTCTGTACGACCTCACGTATCCGGCGCAGACGCGCGAGTTTACGCAGGAGAGGCAAATTTTTGACCGGACGATCGAGCTGATCGGCGAAGCGGAACGGTTTATCGTCATCGACGTTTTTCTGTTCAACGATTACACGCACGAAGACCAGCAGTATCCCAAAGTCAGCGCCAAGCTGGCCAAAGCGCTGATCGAACGCAAACAGGCGGTGCCCGAGCTCGATATCGTGTTCATCACGGACGAGGTCAATACCAACTACGGTTCGGCGCCGAACGCCCTGCTCGAAAACCTCAAGCAGGCCGGCATCCGGGTGGTCATTACCGACGTCGATCCGCTGCGCGATTCCACGCCGGCCTATTCGGCGGTCTGGCGCACGTTTATCCAGTGGTTCGGCCAGTCGGGCAGCGGCTGGGTGCCGAACCTGATGGCGACCGAAGGCCCGGACATCACGATGCGTTCGTATCTGAAGCTGCTGAACGTCAAAGCGAACCATCGCAAAGCGTTTATCACGGAGAAAAGCGCGATCGTCTCCAGCGGCAATATCCACGATGCCAGCGCCTACCATTCGAATATCGCGCTTGAAGTCGACGGCCCGATCATCGGCGACATGCTTCAAGCGGAGCAGGCGGTGCTCGACATGTCGGGCGGCGGCACGCTTCCGGTCTATACGGCCGACGAGGGGGCGGGCGCCGACGGCCAATATGCGGTGCAGTATTTGACGGAAGGCAAAGTGTACGACCGGGTGCTGCAGGAGATCGACAGCGCCGTGTCCGGCGATACGATCTGGATGGGCATGTTCTATCTCGCGGACAAAAAAGTGCTGGAAAGACTCGGCGCGGCGGCCGATCGGGACGCGGAAGTGCGGCTCGTGCTCGATCCGAACGAGAACGCGTTCGGCCGGGACAAAATCGGTATCCCGAACCGCCCTGTCGCGGCCGGCCTGCACAAGGAAGCGCCGGACAAAATCGCGATACGCTGGTACAATACGACCAAAGAGCAGTATCATTCCAAAATGATCTTCGTGGACCGTCAAACCGGCGACAGCAGCGTGCTGGCCGGCTCCACCAACTTCACGCCGCGCAATCTGAAAGATTACAATCTGGAGAACGACCTGTTTGTCGAAGCGGCGGCGGACACCGAATTGATGGACGGGATTCGCGCTTATTTCGAGCGGATCTGGACCAACGACGGCGCCGAGTACACGCTCGACCTCGAAGAGCATCTGGAACCGACGACGTGGCTCAAAGACATCGTGTACCGTATTCAGATGCGGGCGGGCTTCACGACGTTCTGATGTTTGGATGCAGCGGAAGATTTAAGCAGACGGAAGATTTGGATTCGATAAAAAAAGGCCCGGCGGAAGTAATCCGCCGGGCCTTTTTTTGTTTGAAATTCACGATTTGCAATTCACGATTTGAAGCTCACGATTTAAGGTGCAGGTCGAAAAATTCGCCGACCTTGTCCAGCACGTCGCCGCGCGTCAGCAGCTCGGCGGTGGAATGGCCCGTGCCTTCCAGCACGCAGAATTCGGAAGGAACGCCGGCTTCCGTCAGCGCATCGTGCAGCAGCTGGCTCTGACGCAGCGGGACGGTCGTGTCGGCATCGCCGTGCATGATCAGGAACGGCGGCACTTCGCGGCCGTCCAGGTAGGCGATCGGATTCGTGCTGCGCGCAAGTTCCGGCTTCATGCGGATCGTGCCGCCGAGCATCATCGCCATGACCGGCATATGGTATTCGCTCTGGAAGTCCAGTTCGATATCGATCGGGCCGCTGAATTCGGCGACCGCCCGCACCCCGGTCGACTGCTGGAGATGGTCGGCCGTCTCGAATTCGGGCGATCCGCCGGTCACGCCCAGCAGCGCCGCCAGCTGTCCGCCGGCGGAATGGCCCCATACGCCGATTCGGTCGGCGTCGATGCCGTATTTGGCCGCATTGGCGCGCAGGAAGCGCAGCGCGCTTTTGGCGTCTTCGATCTGCGCCGGAAAGCGCGCTTCGTGCGCGAGGCGGTATTCGATCGCGGCGACGGCGTAGCCCTGCTCCGCGAAGCGCACGAGCTGCGGCAGGTTCCGCGCCGCGTTGCAGCTGACCCAGGCCCCGCCGACGATCCACAGGATCAGCGGCACGGGCCGGTCGGAAGCCGGCAGCAGCAGGTTCAGGCTGAGCGTCTTGCCGCCCGCGAATTGGGCGAACTGCACGTCCGGAACGAGCCGGACAAACGGACGGTCGGCGCTGACCGCCGACCAGGTATTTTGGGTATTCATGAGAAGTCTCTCCATTTCGTCTATATAAGATAAGCAGGTCATCGACCGTGTTCGTCGGTCCGGCAAAAATTGTGCGAATACGTCTATCATAACATAGCCTCGGCGCACACATCGAACAATTCGGGGCGACCGCCGACAGCCCCGAACGAACGCCCAAAACAAAAGACGTTTCCCGGGCTTTCCCGGCGAAACGTCTGTATGGCTGCACATTTACGGTCAGGCCGCTTGTTGGGACAGGCTCTTGGGCCCGATCTCCTGGGTCTGCTGACGGGAGATAACGAACAGGACCGACCAGATCAGGATAAACCCGACGATCTGCGCCGACGTCACCACTTCCCCGCCGTACAGCCAGTTGATCAGCACCCCGACCATCGGGAAGCTGAGTTCGGCCAGCGTCGCGACCGACGCTTTGGTCGTTTTGAGTCCTTTGTAGTAGGCCAGCAGACTGAGAAGGCCCGGCAGCAGCGCCTGCAGCAGCAGGTTGACGCCGACAAGCGTCAGCGCGATGCCTCCGGCCGGCAGCGCCCAGGCGGCGCCTTCCCCGGCCGTGATCGCCAGCAGAAGCGGCAGCGCCAGAATGAAGCGCAGCGAAGTGACCGTCTCGTATTTGAGCTTGCCGACCATAAAGCGGCCCATGACCGTCGATCCGCCCCACAGGGCGGCGGCGCCCAGCGCGAGCAGGCTGCCGAGCTGGAAAAACTCGCCGGCATGGCCGACCGGCATCGTGAAGCCGAACGTCAGCAGATACGTGCCGAACAGCGCGACCAGCAGCAGCGGGCCGAAGCGGCGCGGCAGCGATTCCTTGAGCATGAAGTGCGCCAGGATGATGGCGAACAGCGGCTGCAGCTTTTGCAGCAGCAGCACCGTGTTGAAGGCGCCGCCCGCATGCTGCAGCGCAAGCGTGAACATCAACGTCGCGAGCGCCGAGCCGCCCCACGAGATAAACAGCAGCGCGCCGACGTGCCGCAGGCCGAGACCTTTCAGTTCCGCGCGGTTTTTCCACAGGATCGGAGTGACGAACAAAGCGATAATGACGTGTTCGAGCAGAACGATCTGCGATGAAGTCATCGATTCCAGCAGCAGGATGCGGAACAGCGGATCGACGCCCCAGAGCGCCGCTCCCAATACGATCAGCCAGAAGCCGCTGCCGGCTCTGGAGAAAAATGAAGATCCGTTCCCTCCCGTGTGTGCTTGACTCAAGTGATTACGATTGTCGGTTGTCATTTCCCTAGTCTCCTCATCCGAATAAGGGGGATCCCGTGCGCAAAAAGCCCCGAAGCCGGAAGATCCGGCGTTCGGGGCGGTTTTTACGTCAATCGAAGGGTCGAGCGGCAGGCCAAATACGCGGCGGGTAGCTGCGGCAGGTTCCATAAATAAACCTGCAGTGTACGTACACCGGCATGCCTGTGCTTGATCTTCTCCCATCCGGACTGTACCGTCGGCTCTGGAATCGCACCAGATCAGTCCCGCGGCTTCTTCTCGAAGACGCCGCGGGAGTCGCGGGCCAAGTTCGCATAAGCGAACCATTACCGCCGGTCGGGAATTTCACCCTACCCCGAAGATCCTTTATTCATTTGTATTTTGATAGTCTTAGTTTAAACCTTTTTCTGTCCGCTGCCTGTGAAAGTTGTCACGGTAGAATCGCCCCGGTCTTTTTTCGTAAAAAGAACATGCGCTTCATTCCGTTTCGCAAACTTTCGCAAGCCCTGCGGCTTTCAGCTCTGGTTACATTCTAAACGATCATTCACACTTTTACAAGTAGGTGAATAAAATAAAGCTGGTTTCTATAAAGCCGGACGTTTCCGCTTCAATCGGCTTCGTGTTCCGGCTCCCACGGATAGCGCGAAGTCAAAAATTCGGCCAACGCGCGGCTCGCTTCGCGGCGCTGCTTGCGCATCAGCGCCCGCTCGGGCGCGCTGTCGTGCAGCTTCTGTTCTTCTTCCGTCTCCGGCACGACGGGCGCGACTTCGATTTTGCGGCCGTGGTCGTCCATCGCGACGAACGTCAGAAACGCCGTGGCCGCGATCTGGCGCTCGCCGCTTTTGAGATCTTCGCGTATGACTTTGACGAAAGTCTCCATCGAGCTGCGGCCTGTCCAGGTGACGAACGCTTCCAGCGTGACGGAATCCGTCATGTAGATCGGGTACAGAAAATCGACGGAGTCCGTCGAAGCGGTAATCGTATTGGCGCGCGACAATTTGGCGGCGGCAATCGACGCGATATCGTCGATATACGCCATCAGCCGGCCGCCGAACAGCGTCTGGTAGCTGTTGACGTCGGTCGGGAACACGCGGGCCATTTTGTAGCTGCGCGTCGTTCGAATCGGTATGGGCTGCATGCTGCACTTCCTTTTTCCTCAGGGTAAACGCTCGTTCGTTCATTATAAGCTTCCACCGATCGGCGGAACAAGTCGGAAGCCCGGTTTGTCTCGTGAACGCCAAACAGCCGCCGTCCCCTGGGGGATCGGCGGCTGCATGCCGGCTTGCCGCAGCGGGCGGAATCTGCGCCCGCGTGGACGCATGAACGCTGCGCGTTACAGCTTGATGAAATCGGCCATCGATTTGACTTCGACGGCTCCGGCGGAGCCGTGGGACAGCGTTCCGTCTTCGCGGCGGGCCTGGAACTCGACCGTGACCGGTTCGCCCGGCACAAGGTCGAAGTAATTGTCCGTGAAGACGCCTTCCGCTTCGGCGGACAGCCAGACCTGCTTGGCCAGCGCGTCCGTCTCCAGCGTGAACGTCGATCGGCCTTCGCCGTCGTCCGTACGGCTGACGACGATATTCGGCGCCGACAGCCCGATTTCGCGCGCGGACACGAAGTAGTGCGTCCGCTGATCGAGAATGCGGCCTCCCTGTTCCAGTTCGGCCACCAGCACCGTGCGCTCCGGCGCTTCCGCGCCGAGCAGCTCGGCCGCTTTGACCGAATACGCTTTGGCGGCGCTGTTCGCGGCCGCTTCGAGATTCAGCACCTGTTCGCCGCGCACGCCGCCGCCGAAGCTGACCAGACGCAGTCTCAGCGACACCGATTCGGCGCTTAAGCCGTCGTTGAGAATATGGAAGTTCAAATCTTCCCCGTTGGTGCCGTCGATCGAGACGGACAGATCGCGGAAGCTGCGGCGCGCGTAGTAATGCAGCGCTTTCCAGCGGCCGTAATAGTCGATGCCCGACCAGGAAGCGACCGGCCAGCTGTCGTTCATCTGCCAGTACAGCGTGCCCATGCAGTACGGCATGCTGCGGCGGTGCGCTTCGATCGCCGACTTCATCGCTTCGGCCTGCAGCACCTGGCTCATGTACAGGAACGAGACGAAGTCTTTCGGTTCCGGCAGGTACTTGTCCATGTATTCCTTGATCAGGAAGTTGCCGCGGCCGTTTTTCTGATGCGCGAGCATGATTTTCGAATCGAGCTGCAGCGCGTCTTCCGGCGCATATTGCAGCACCGATTTGTGCTCGGGGAACGATTGGAAGCCGTATTCGCTCATGAAGCGGCCGATGTATTTGTTATAGTTCTCGAACGGTTCGGAATTGTGCCACACGCCCCAATAATGGATATCGCCTTCCGACGTGCCCGGATGCGCGTGCTGGTTCTCGTCGTTCGACAGCGAGACGAGCGGCGACGAAGGCCAGTATTCCGCGCCCGGCGCAAGCTTGGAGATCGCATTTGGCAGCAGCTGATGGAAAATCGTTTCGTAATCGGCCCAAATGACGTTTTGCTGCTCCGGCGTATAGTCTTTTTTCCAGCCCCAACCGCCGTCCGGAATATAATGCGCCCACGCCGAATCGATCTCGTTGTTGCCGCACCAGAGCACGATGCTCGGATGGTTGCGCAGCCGGCGGACATTGTCTTCGGCTTCGTGGCGAACGCTCTCCAGAAAGTCTTCGTCGCCCGGATACATGCTGCAGGCGAACATGAAGTCCTGCCAGACCATGATGCCGTACTCGTCGCACAGCTCGTAGAAAGCGTCTTCTTCATAGATACCGCCGCCCCACACCCGCAGCATGTTCATGTTCGCTTCGGCCGCGGAGACGATCTCGTACCGGTACCGCTCGCGCGTCACGTCCGTCTCGAAGTTGTCGTTCGGAATATGGTTCGCGCCTTTGGCGAAGACCGGCACGCCGTTCAGCTCGATGTAGAACGAAGCGCCGGCGCCGTCTTTTTCCCGCTTCAGCTTGACGCTGCGCAGGCCGGTCCGTACGCTCTTGGACGCGCTGACCGATTCGCCTTCGAGCAGCTCGGCCTTGAACGTGTACAGATGCGCGTCGCCGAGTCCTCTCGACCACCACAGCTTCGGATCGTCTATCGCGAATTCCAGGCGGACCGTATTGTCGCCGAGACGGATCGCTTCCGTATGCTGGACTTCGAATCCTTCCGCGGACAGGCGCAGCCGGCCTTCGAAATCACGATCCGATTCGATCGTCAGCAGCGCGGTCAGCTTGGCCTGCGACGCGCTTACTTCGTCCTGACGGATACACAGGTCGGTAATGCGCACGCCCGTCCAGCCTTCCAGCCGCACCGCGCGCCAGATGCCGCTCGTGACAAAGCGCGGGCCCCAGTCCCATCCGTAATGATACGGCGCTTTGCGCGCGAACACGCTGACCCGCTTGTCGCCGAGTCCGCCGAGTTCCGATTGGTCGTTGGCGGCAGGCAGCGCGTACCCGAGCCGCTCAAGCTTAGGCAGGTCTTCGTTGATCGGCGAACGGAACACGATGCGCAGCCGGTTCTCGCCTTCCGTCAGATGCGTCTTGACCGGCACATTCCACGTGCGGAACATATTGTCGACGGACAGGATGCGCTGTCCGTTCAGTTCGACGTCCGCATACGTGTCCAGGCCGTCGAACACGAGGCTGAGATTGTCCTGGCGCAGCAGATCGCCGGGCACGGTGAACGCCGTCTCGTACTCCCAGTCGCGCTTGTCGATCCACTGCAAATCATGTTCGTTCGTGCCGTAATACGGATCGGGAATCTGCCCGTTCCGATACAGATCGCTGTGCACGCAGCCCGGCACGACCGCCGGCTGCCATTCCTGCTGTCCGGCTTCCCGGAAAGTCCATTCGTTCAATTCCCATTTGATTTCGTTCAAAATTTGTTCCTCCCCTGCCAAAGTGTAACCGCTTTTACTCTCCTTCACACCGTATCATCCCCCGCGCTGAAATTCAATAAAAGATCTAACTTTTATGCTTATTTTATTTTTTATAACTAACAAAATACTTATAATAGATTTTTGTTAGTATCGGTAAAATAAAAAAAGACCCTGCCGCAAATGGGTAGGGTCTGTGCATCAAGCGATATCCATCGATTCCGGCAAACGGTATTCGCCGATCCGAAAGGATTCGAACCGATTCGCTCTGATCCGATACGAACCGATCCGGCGGTTCGAACCGCGGGGACTACGGACGGATGCGCCGCGGTTCCCGCTTACGGCGCTGCCGGATCAGGACTTGGCGCCGCCCGGCTTGGCCGTCGTGCAGCGGACGACCAGATTCGAAGGTTCCGTGACGACCGGCGGCAGAAAATCCGTGTTCTCGATCATCGTGATCAGCGTCTCGATCGCGTGCGAGCCGATCGAGCGAATATTCTGGTTGATCGTCGTCAGCGCCGGGCTGAAAATTTCCGAATAATACGTATTGTCGAAGCCGACGACGGAAATGTCTTCGGGCACCGACAAGCCGCTGCGGTGAATAACGCTGATAGCGCCGATCGCCATCATGTCCGACGTGCAGACGACGGCCGTCGGGCGTTCCTTAAGCTCCATCAGCTCGTTCATCGCCACCGTTCCGCCTTCCATCGAATAGTCGCTGACTTTGACGTACGATTTGGGAACGTTCAGCTTGTGCGTCTTCATCCCTTCGAGGTAACCTTCGTGGCGCAGGGCGCCGACCGCATTGTCCAGCTCGCCCGAGATGAACGCGATGCGCGAATGGCCGAGTTCGGCCAGATGCGCGACCGCCTGCATCGTGCCCGCTTTGTTCTCGGTCGTAATGTAGCCTGCCCGCGGTCCGCGAATATCCGCGTCGACGAACATGGTCGGAATATCCGATTTGAGCAGTTCTTCCAGATGCGGATCGTCCCGGTCCACGCCGAAGCCGACCACGCCGTCCACGTTCCGGCTCAGGCAGTGCTCCACGAACGAGTAACTGTCGTCGTCGAAACGCGTGGACAGCAGCACGAGGTCGTACCCGCTGTTCTGGAGCGCCGTCTTGATCCCTTCCAGCAGTTCCGTCACGAACGGATTCGTGAACGGCGAAGTGACGAACACGCCGACCGTCCACGAACGCCCTTTGACCAATCCTCTGGCCGCGACGTTCGGATGGTATTTGAGATCCTTGATCGTTTGGCTTACTTTTTTGCGCGTTTTATCGCTCACGTCCGGATAATTGTTAATGACCTTGGAAACGGTTGCAACGGACACGCCCGCTTCTTTGGCTACATCATGAATCGAAGCCATCGCTTTACCTCCTTCCCGGCCGGATTTTGCGTTTTGGCAAGACTCCGTCCGGAAAACCATATTTATTTCTTCTATTATATATAGGTGTCCGTTGCGCGACAAGCTTTTTTGCCAACCGACTGTTTTAGCGGTATGATGAGATATTGAATTTACGCAATTCCACCTGTCAAAGGAGCTTAGAAGATGGCCGTGAAATACGAAACGGAACTGTATCCGCCGCTCAAAGCCTTTTTCGAGCAGCAGGGCTATTCCGTCAAAAGCGAAGTCCGCCACTGCGACCTGCTGGGCTACCGCGACGGCGAACCGGAACCGCTGATCGTCGAGATCAAAAAGACGTTTACGCTGGAGCTGCTGCTTCAGGGCGCGGACCGTCAGCGGACCGGAGGCCGGGTCTACCTGGCGGTCGAACGCAATCGAACCAAAAAAGGCGCGCATAACCAGCGGTTCGGCGATATCGCGCTGCTGTGCGGACGGCTCGGCCTCGGCCTGATCGCCGTCACCTTGTACAAGACCAAAGACCCGTTCGTCGAAGTGCTCTGCGAAGCCGGCTGCGCCGGGAGCAAAAAACCGGGCACGCGCTCCAAGCGGCTGCGGGCGGAATTCGACGCGCGCAGCGGCGACCACAACGTCGGCGGTTCGAGCAAACGCAAAATCGTGACGGCCTACCGGGAAAACGCGCTGAAAGTCGCCCGCCAACTGTGGATGTTCGGCGAAGCGTCCCCCGTCATGCTCAAGGAAGCGGCCGGCGTCGGCAAAGCGGCGGCGATGCTGCGAGACAATCATTACGGCTGGTTCGAGCGGGTGTCGCGGGGGCGCTACAAGCTGACCGAAGCCGGAATCGCCGCGCTGGACGAATACGCGTCGGTCGTCGCGGCGTGGCCCGAGCGCTAACGAAAACGGTGAAGAATTAGGTGTGAAAATTGAAAACTTTTGTTGAAAACATATAAAACGGCTTTTGCGAAATAAAACCCCGCATGATAAAATGAAAGCTGAAATTCGGGCCTTGGGCCCAGGTTTTAAATTTGCGACGAGGTGATGGAATGAAAGCTTCAACGGGACCTGCCTCTACCCCGTCCCGCAGCATGAAAAAGGACAGACTTCCCGCCAGATGGTTCCTGCTGTTCTGGGTCGTCCTGATCGCCGTGTTCATCTATGCCGCCTACGCGTACAGCCAGAAGCTCCAGGAGCAGACGCTGACGGCTCTGGAGGCCCAGACGGCGGCCCAGATGGCCGAACTGCGCGCCGACTACGAGCAGCAGTTCGTCGCGCTGGACAAGCAGGTGGCCGCGCTGCAGGGCAAGGTGGACTCGTTCAACGAACTGCTGACTTTTACCCAAGACAACGCGAACGACAAAACGGATAACAGCAACAAGCTGTACACGCAGCTGAACGAAGTGAAGAGCAAGCTCAGCGAACTCCAGAAGAAAATGGACCTGCTGCAATGACGAGAGTCCAGCGGGTGAACCGCTTCTTCCTGCTGCTGGCCGCGCCGGTCATCGGCCTGATGCTCTGCCTGCTGCTGTTTCCGCCCGAACCCGTTCTGCGTTTGAATACCGATTCCTACAAAACGGACAAAAGCCTGCATCCTTCTTCCGCCAAGCTGATCCGGGATCTGGGTGCGGCCGAACAAAAAGCGAAGTCCACTTCCGATTCGCTGCAGAAGACGCTGAGTCTGTACAACGAGACGACCCGGACGATGTCTTCGATCGTCCAGAAAGCTTCGATCCAGGCGCAGCGCCCGGAAGGCATCTACGACAAGCGGATCCGCTCCAAGCTCGGCCGCCCGATCGAGACGGTCGACAGCGGCAAAATCCGTATCGAGCTGTTCCGCGTCAACGCCGTAACGTACAACGGGTACGCCATGAAGGTCAAGCTCAAAGACCCGGCGGCGATGCGCATGAGCCTGGCGGGCGAAGCGCTGGGCAGCTCGGAGACGACGCTCAGAGCCGTCCAGCGGCACGGAGCCGTCGCGGGTATCAACGCGGGCGGCTTCGCCGACCAGGACGGCAAGCGCTACCCGCTCAGCACGACCGTAGTGGACGGCAAGTACCTCACCGGCTTCCAGTCCAGCTTCAAGGACCTGTACTTCGTCGGTTTGAACGAGTCCGGCAAATTGATCGGCGGCAAGTTCAACCAGCAGGAACAGCTCGACCGGCTGGAGCCGCAGTTCGGCGCTTCGTTCGTGCCGATCCTGCTCAAGGACGGCAGGAAGATGCCGATTCCGTCCAAATGGAAAGCCGCGCCCAAACGGGCGCCGCGCACGATCATCGGCAGCTACAAAGACGATCAGCTGATCGTCTTCGTGATCGACGGGTATAACGAAGGCGGCCGCTCCGGCGCGACGCTCGAAGAAGTGCAGGACCAACTGCACAAGATCGGCGTCGTCAACGCCTACAATCTGGACGGCGGCGGTTCGTCTTCGCTCGTCATGAACGGGCGCGTCGTCAACCATCCGTCCGACGGCACGCTTCGGCCCGTGCCGACCAGCTTTTTGTTTTTCGACTGATCGACCGAGCCGGAGTCGCCCGCTTACTACCCGCCTACTTCAGTATCCGACCAAAAAACGACAAAAAAAAGAGCCCAAGGGCTCTTTTTTTGCGTCTTGCCGAGTTCGAACGGGTTCAGCCGTGCTTCGGAATCTGCATCATCTCGGAGACGCACGCTCCGCAGATATACCGGTCCCTGAATTCGCTGACTTCTTCGATCGAACCGCAGAACACGCATTTCGGGCGGTAACGCTCCAAAATGATATGATCTCCCTGGACCAAAATTTCGACCGGATCGCCTTCGTTCATTTGGTATCTTTTTCTCAGCGATTTTGGGAGGACGATCCGTCCCAATTGGTCGACTTTCCGGACTACTCCAGCAGGTTTCATAATTGATAACACCTCTTCTGTTTTTAGTTTGCTGCTTCTGCCCCACCTGCAGAAATAAATCTGCAAACCCAAGAATACATATTCGAGGTCCGAAGAAGAATTCCTTCTTTACGGATAAAAAAAGAAAGGCTGGTTAATTATCGGTTTTTTGACTAATCAGGCAATGACCTAATGCCAGAGGAAATCTATTGGTCATTCCCCCTACTCCATCCCGGGGAAATCAAGCTGGCGCAGCGCCTCGTACAGCATGATCGCGACCGAGTTGGACAGGTTCAGCGAACGGACATGCTCGGTGCGCATCGGCAGCCGGATCGCGGTCTCCGGGTTCGCCTCGATCAGCTCCGGCGGCAGCCCTTTGGTTTCTTTGCCGAAAACGAGAAAGTCGCCGTCGCGGAACGACACGTCGCTATAACGCTTCGTCGCCTTGGTCGTCGCGTAGAAAAAGCGTCCTTCCGGATGCTCGGCCCGAAGCTCTTCGAACGAATCGTGATAGGTCAGCTTAACGGACGGCCAGTAATCGAGCCCGGCGCGCTTCAGCGAAGCGTCGTCGGTCCGAAATCCGAGCGGACGCACCAGATGCAGATGGGTATCCGTTGCGGCGCAGGTTCTGGAAATATTGCCGGTGTTGGCCGGAATTTCCGGCTCCACCAGCACGATGTGCAGTGGCATAAAGATCGATTCACTCCGTTTCTGGAAAATGGACGGACAGCGCCGGGCTCCGGGAATGAGGCACACGTAAAAGCCGCCCGAAAGTCGGGCGGCTTTTACGTCTCGTGCTCTTCCGTCTCTTCTGGTTCTATATTACCCGAATCGCCGGCTTAAGGGAAGAACCGGAATCAGCCGTTGCGTTTGGCGAAATCGCCCATGAAATCGACCAGCGCCGCGACGCTCTCGTGCGGAACGGCATTGTAGATCGAAGCGCGCAGGCCGCCGACGCTGCGGTGCCCTTTGAGCCCGACGAAGCCCTGCTGTTCGCTCTCTTTGGCGAAAGCTTTCTCCAGCTCCTCGGAGCCGAGGCGGAACGTGACGTTCATCAGCGAGCGGCTGCCCGCCTGGGCGACGCCGCTGTAGAACCCGCCGCTGTTGTCGATCGTGTCGTACAGCAGGTTCGCTTTGGCGCGGTTCTTCGCTTCGACGCCTTCGAGGCCGCCCTGCTCTTCGATCCAGCGCAGCGTCTCGTTCACCATATAGATAGAGAAGGACGGCGGCGTGTTGTAGAGCGAGTTGTTCGACAGATGCGTGCTGTAGCGGAACACGGTCGGAATATGCTTCGCTTCGGCCGACAGCAGCTCTTCCTTCGCGATTACGACCGTCACGCCCGACGGGCCGAGGTTCTTCTGGGCGCCGGCATAGATCATACCGAACTTTTCGATCTCGAGCGGACGGCAGAAGATGTCGCTGGACAGATCCGCGACGAGCGGCACGCTGCCGGTGTCCGGATACTGCGCGAACTGCACGCCTTCGATCGTCTCGTTCGACGTGATATGCACGTACGCCGCGTCTTCGCGAATCTCGATCTCGTCCTGCGCCGGCATGCGCGTGAACTTGTCGCCTTCCGTCGAAGCGGCGGCGTACACGTCGCCGATCAGCTTCGCTTCCTTGGCCGCTTTGGAAGCCCAGCTGCCGCTCATGACGTAGCCGGCCTGGCGGCCCGCAGCCAGCAGGTTCATCGGAATCATCGCAAACTGCGTGCTGGCTCCGCCCTGCAGGAACAGCGTCTTGTAGCCGGACGGCTGGCCGAGCAGCTTCAGGATGCGCTCCTGCGCTTCGTTATGTACGCTCTCGTAGACCGCTCCGCGGTGGGACATCTCCATGATCGACATGCCCGTTCCCTGAAATTCCACAAATTCCGCCTGCGCGCGCTCAAGCACTTCGAGCGGCAGCGCCGCCGGTCCCGCGTTAAAGTTGTAAGCCCGTTTGCCCATGAATCGAAAGCCCCCTCAAGCCATAATTTAGGGTTAATCATAACAGCAATCTAACATTACTTCAAGTAAAACCCCGACGCGATAACGCGGTGACGGACTCCTTTTTTCAACCTGTACGCTTTTTGCCATAATTGGCTCTTCGTTCGTGTTTTTGATTTTGGACAAAATAATTTGACAAAATCATTGACGTTTGCGGCCGCCGCTTATATACTTCAAGAGCCATACGGCGACCTCACATTTATCTTGTTCATACCAAAGGAGATTTCACATGCAAACCGTCAACAAACGTGCCTGGGGTTATGCCCTGCTGTTCCTCGTTTTGGCTTTGGCCGAAATCCCGCTGCGCAGCCTGAACTGGCAGGGCAGCACCATGCTCCACACCTCGATGGAGATCATGGCCACCATGCTCGCCGCCTTCATCGGCATTCTCGCCCTCGTGTATTATTACACCCAGAACCGGACGTCCATGCTGTTGATCGGCAGCGGCTTTCTCGGCACGGCCCTGCTTGACGGCTACCATGCCATCGTCACTTCTGCCTTTTTCTCCGATATGTTCCCGTCTATTTCTTCATCCCTCGTCGCGTGGAGCTGGCTCGCTTCCCGGATGTTCCTGTCCGTGCTGCTCGTGCTCGCCTGGCTGCTCTGGACGCGCCGCGAGACGTCGGCCGCCGAACGCCGCCGCACGGAACGGCTCGTCTACGGCACCACCGCGCTGCTGACGCTGGCCTGCTTCCTGTTCTTCATCTTCGTGCCGCTTCCGAAAGCGTACGTCGAAGGCGGCTTCATCGGGCGTCCGCAGGAACTGATCCCGGGCGTGCTGTTCCTGATCGCGCTGTTCGGTCATTTGAAGCTTGGTCTATGGAAAAAAAACCATTTCGAACACTGGCTCGTGCTGTCCATCATCACCGCGGCGCTGACGCAGCTCGGCTTCATGTCGTTCTCGCACGCTTCTTACGACGTCAACTTCGACCTGGCCCATCTGTTCAAAAAAGTCAGCTATCTGCTCGTCCTGATCGGCCTGCTCGTCAGCATGTATTTCCAGTTCAAGCGCGCCGAAGCGAGCACCGACATTTTGCGCCAGAAGCAGCAGCTTGAACAGATCATGGTCCAGGCCGGCAGCACGTCCGACCAGATCGTCCTGATGGCTTCCGAATTGTCCAGCCTGCAAGCCCAGAGCAAAGAGATGAACGGACGGATCGTCTCCGCCATGCACGATATCGCGCATCACTCGCTGCTGCAGTCCAAAGGCACGATCGAAAGTTCCGCCGCCGTCGGCGAAATTTCGCACGGCATTCTGCACGTCGCGGAAATGACCGGCGACGTGTCCGAGCAGGCCAAAAAGACGACGCTGCAATCGCAGGTCGGCGCGGACTCGATCCGGCAGTCCATCTCGCAAATGCAGGAGATACGCGAAAAAGTGTCGCGTTCGTCCGCGTCCATCGCCGAGCTCGACACGATGTCGAGCCAGATCGCCGCGATCATCGCCTTTATCCGCGACGTCGCTTCGCAGACGCAGCTGCTCGCCCTGAACGCCGCGATCGAAGCGGCGCATGCCGGCGAACGCGGCCGCGGCTTCGAAGTCGTCGCAACGGAAGTGCGCAAGCTGTCCGAAGAGACCGGCGGCGCCGTGCAGCAGATCGAACAGGTCGTGTCGGACATCCGCCAGCGGATCAGCCGCTCTTCGAGCGACATGGTGCTGATCAGCCAGGACGTCGAAAACGGCATGAGCCGGATGAAAGACAACGAAGCGCAGTTCCGCGACATTCTCGAAGCGACCGAACGCTCGGAGCTGCAAATCCAGGGCGTGAGCGCCTCCGCGGAACAGATCTCCGCCGGCACGCAGCAGGTTAACGCTTCGATGGAAGAACTCAGCCGCCTGTCCCGGCTGTCCGAAGAAGAAGCGGGCAAAGTGGCGCAGATGAACGAAAACTACGCGGCTTCGCTCGACCGGTTCTCGGAACTGATCGAAGACCTGAACCGCATGTCGGCCGAACTGAAATCGGCGACCGAAGGCTGATCTCCCCCGCGCGGAGGCTCGTGGTGCGGCGGCTGCCCTGCACGCTTGCCGTGACTCCGCTTCCTGCTTCCTTCTTTCGCCTTCCTGCTTCCTGCTTTCGGCTTCCTGCTTTCGGCTTCGCCAAGCGTACGCAAAAAAACCTCCGCCCGGAAAGGGCGGAGGTTTTTTGCGTACGGCATCGGGGCGGCAGGGTCGCTGCCGCCCCGCCGCTGCGGATTAGCAGTCGTAGTACAGGCTGTATTCGTGCGGATGAACGCGGATCGAGACCTGTTTGGCTTCGGCGCGTTTGAACGCGATGTAGTTGGCGATGAAGTCTTCGGAGAAGACGCCGCCTTCCGTAAGGAACGAGCTGTCCGCTTCGAGCGAGTCGAGCGCTTCTTCCAGGGAACCCGGAACGCTGCGGATTTGCGATTTTTCTTCTTCCGGCAGATCGTACAGGTTCTTGTCGGCAGGACCGTAGCCGAGTTCAACCGGGTTGATCTTCTTCTTGATGCCGTCCAGGCCGGCCATCAGCATAGCCGAGAAGGCCAGGTAAGGGTTAGCCGTGGAGTCCGGCGTACGGAACTCGATGCGACAGCCTTTAGGCGTCACGGCAGCGACCGGAATCCGGACAGCCGCGGAACGGTTGCCTTTGGAGAAGACCAGGTTAACCGGTGCTTCGTAGCCCGGAACGAGACGTTTGAACGAGTTCGTGCTCGGGTTGGTGAGCGCGATCAGGGCCGGAGCGTGGTAGAGCAGGCCGCCGATGTAGTGCAGCGCCATTTCGCTCAGGTTCGCGTAGCCGCCTTTTTCGTAGAACAAAGGCTCTCCGTCTTTGAAGATCGATTGGTGCACGTGCATGCCGCTGCCGTTGTCGCCGAAGAGCGGTTTAGGCATAAACGTTGCCGTTTTGCCGTATTGGCGAGCCGTGTTATGCACGATGTATTTGTATTTCAGCAGGTTGTCTGCCGTTTTCTTGAGCGTATCGAAACGGAAGTTGATCTCCGCTTGTCCCGCCGTCGCCACTTCGTGGTGATGACGTTCGATCACGAGGCCGGCTTCTTCGAGCAGACGGCACATTTCGCTGCGGATGTCCTGTTGGCTGTCGACCGGAGCGACCGGCACGTAACCGCCTTTGACGCCGATCTTGAATCCGAGGTTGCCGCCTTCTTCCTTGCGGTTCGTGTTCCAGGCCGCTTCTTCGGAATCGACCGCGAACGAGGAGCTGTTCATGCCGCTGTGGTAGCGGACGTCGTCGAAGATGAAAAATTCGGATTCCGGTGCGAAGAACGCATCGGAACCTACGCCGCTCGCCTGCATGAAAGCTTCCGCTTTCTGGGCGATGCCGCGCGGATCGCGGTCGTAATGCTCGCCGTCCGGCGTGTAGATGTTGCACATGACGTTCAATGTCGGATGTGCGGTGAAAGCGTCAATGTATACCGATTCGGGATCCGGCATCATGACCATATCCGATTCTTCAATACCGCGGAAGCCCGGAATCGACGAACCGTCGAAAGCTACCCCGTTCTCAAACGTTTCTTCTTCAACCGCGCTGGCAGGAACCGAAATGTGATGAGCTTTTCCCGACAGATCCACGAAACGGAAATCAACCCACTCGATGTTGTTCTCCTGAATAAGCTTCAATACTTGTTGTACCGACATGTCACTTTCCTCCCAAATTTCCGAACATTGAACGGATGTACCTTATGAAACGTTCATGCTCTTTTTTCGCTGTCGTCATTATAAAACGGCACTATTTAGCAGTCAAGACTCGTGTAAGGTATTTTTTACGATAATGTGAGTAATGCTTACACTTTCGTGAAATTTCAAGCGACTTATGAATAAAGCCCGACATCGGCCGCAAACGGCGGCACGACGCGGGCTTGTGCGATTGGAAAAGACGGTAAAAGAGGGTGGCTTTTTTGCGTACGGAGGAGCAAAATTTAGACGATCGCCCAATTTTTAAAAGATTCCGCTTCGGCCTTTTTCGTGGAGAAACTTTTGCCGACGATCGGCGAAAGCTGCTCCAGATCGCGCATCAATCCGGCGAACTGGTCCGGGAACAACGATTGTACGCCGTCGCCCGTCATGGAATTGTCCGGATCGGTATGCATCTCGATGATCAGGCCGTCCGCGCCGGCGGCGACGGAAGCTTTGGCCATCGGTTCCACCAGTTCGCGGCGGCCCGTGCCGTGGCTCGGGTCGGAGATGACCGGCAGATGGCTGAGGCTCTGCAGGGCGGGAATCGCCGCAAGGTCGAGCGTGTTGCGGGTGTACGGCTCGAACGTGCGGATACCGCGTTCACACAGCATGACGTCGGGATTGCCGCCGGCCAGAATGTATTCGGCCGCGTTGAGCAGCTCGTCGTACGTCGCGCTGAAGCCGCGCTTGAGCAGCACCGGACGTCCGCACGTACCGAGTTTGCGCAGCAGGTCGAAGTTCTGCATGTTCCGCGTGCCGATCTGCAAAATGTCGGCGTATTCCGCGCAGATATCGACGTATTCCGGCGTCATGACTTCGGTAATCGTCAGCAGGCCGTGCTTCTTGCCCGCTTCGGCCATCATGATCAGCCCTTCCACGCCGACGCCCTGGAAGCTGTACGGGCCGGTCCGCGGCTTGAACGCGCCGCCGCGCAGCACCTGGCCGCCGGCCGCTTTGACGAGGCGCGCGATCTCGTCGATCTGCTCCGGCGATTCGACCGCGCACGGTCCGCCCATGACGACGAGCTCGCCGCCGCCGATCTTGACGTCGCCGATCTGAATGACCGTATCTTCCGGATGGAAGTCGCGGCTGGCGAGCTTGTACGATTTCGTGATCTTCACGACGTCCTCGACGCCTTTCATCTGGCGCAGATGCTCGGCCAGTCTCGGCTCGGCCGTGCCGACGAGTCCGACGACGGTACGGTCGGCTCCCCGGGACAGATGGACGCTCAATCCTTCGTTTTCGATGACGCGAATGACTTCCTGCAGCTGCTCCTCCGGAGCTTGGTTCGATAAGATGGCGATCATGTGCAAAACTTCCTTCCGTATATGAATTGGGCCTATGCCCGGCATGCGCGAATTGTTGGCTTTTCCCGTTCCGACGATGATACTTCTTTACTTAGACGCTTGTTCGCTTTTAAGCTTTTATCCGTTAAAGTAATTCTAGCAAACAAAGTCGTTCCCGTCAACCCGCGACGTTCGGAAAAGACGCATTTTGTTCCGCAGTCCGCTGCCGCACGTCCGCCCCTGTTCGCCGCCCCCCCTGCGCCGCCTGCTCTGCAAAGTAAAAAGCCGGACCGCGCTTCGCGAAGAAGCGGGGCCCGGCTCTCTGTCTTTTCAGATCGGCGCAAGCGTTCCGGTTAGTTGATGTCCTTGTCGTACTGCAAGTAGACCACCTGCGTTTGCAGATATTCGTTCAGCCCGTGCTTGCCGTCCGCGCCGCCGATGCCCGATTTGCGCCAGCCGGCGTGGAATCCCTGCATCGCTTCGAAGTTTTCCCGGTTGATGTAGGTCTCGCCGTATTTCAAGCGCTTGACGACTTTCATCGCGACGTTGAGATTTTGCGTGTAGAGCGACGAAGTCAGACCGAATTCGCTGTCGTTCGCAAGCGCGATCGCTTCGTCCAGATTGGTGAACGTCACGATCGGAATGACCGGACCGAAAATTTCTTCCTGAATGATCTCCATGTCGTTGGTCGCGTCTCCGATCACGGTCGGTTCGTAGAAGCTGCCTTTGCCTTCGACCTTTTTGCCGCCCAGCAGCAGCTTCGCGCCCTGCTCGACCGCGCGGTCGACTTTGGCCTGGACCGAATCCTGCGCGTCCTTGTTGATCAGCGGCCCCATATGGATATCGCTATCCTGCAGCGGATCGCCGTATTTGACCGCCCGCATCGCTTCGACGAGCCGGTTCGTGAACTCTTCCTTGATCGCTTCGTGCACGTAGACGCGCTCGGCGCAGTTGCACACCTGACCGGTGTTGATGACCCGCGAATCGACGACCGCTTTGACCGCGAGATCCAGATCCGCGTCTTTATGTACGATCGCCGGCGCTTTGCCTCCGAGCTCCAGACTGACTTTGATAATGTTCTCGGCGGCAGCCTGCATGACTTTCTGCCCTGCCGGCACGCTGCCTGTCAGGCTGACCATGCCGACCTTCGGATTGCTGGCCAGTTCGCTGCCCACTTCGCCGCCGCGTCCCGTCACCAGATTGAACACGCCCGGAGGCAGGCCGGCCTTGTCCGCGATTTGCGCGAACGCGATCGCGTTGTTCGGCGATTCCGCGCTCGGCTTCACGACGATCGTGTTGCCGGTAATAAGTGCCGGAGCCATTTTGCGTGCAATAAGGAAAAACGGGAAGTTCCACGGCAAAATGCCGGTCGTGACGCCGATCGCTCTTTTGAACACAAAAATATGCTCGTTGTCCCGGTCGCTCTGGACGATCTCGCCTTCGTACCGCCGCGCCCATTCCGCCATGTAATCCATATAATCCGCCGTGAAGTTGACCTCCACCGTCGACAGCTCTATCGTCTTGCCCACTTCTTCGGAAATCAGCCGCGCAATTTCGTCCGACCGCTCGCGTATGCCGGCCGCGATCCGGTGCAGATAGACGCCGCGTTCCACCGCCGGTGTCTCTTCCCAGGCATCCTGCGCCGCTTCCGCCGCATCGATCGCCCGGGCCACGTCCGCCCGCGTCGCTTTCGGTACTTGCGAGACCGCTTCGTCCGTGGAAGGGTTGACCACGTCCATCCATTCCCCGTTCTCCGCATCCGTAAACTGCCCGTTAATATACATTTGATGTTTTTGCACCGTACTGCCTCCTCGAAATGGGATAAAAGCTGTTTCTTCTATTGTATTGTAAACGTTATCATTTTTTATTGTCAACATTTTATTCTTTTATTTTGTGGTTTTGTAATGATTTTTTATTTTATTTTTGCCCTATTGTGGTTTTCAAACCTTTCTTCAAAGCGTACAATAGAGAAAAAACGGAGGGATGAGTCATGAAAGTCAGCCTCTTCTCGACCTGCGTGGTCGACCTTATGTATCCCGGCGTCGGCAAAGCGATGGTCGAAGTGCTCGAACGGCTCGGCTGCGAAACGGATTTTCCCGCTTCCCAGGTATGCTGCGGGCAGCCTACGTACAACAGCGGTTATCTGGAAGATTCCAAAGCGGCCATGATCAATATGATGCGCGCGTTCGAACAGGCCGATTACGTTGTGGGACCGTCCGGTTCGTGTATCGCCATGTTCCATGAGTATCCGCGCATTTTCAAAGACGACCCGCAGTGGGAATTGAAAGCGATTGCACTCAAAAAAAAATCGTTCGAATTCACTCAATTCGTCGTGCGCGTGCTCGGCGTGACCGACGTCGGCGCCCGCCTGGAAGGACTCGCCACGTACCATCGTTCGTGCCATATGACGCGGCTGCTCGGCGAGACCGAAACGCCGTTTCTGCTGCTGGCCGAAGTCGACGGCCTGGAGCTTGCACCGCTGGTCAATGCGGACAACTGCTGCGGCTTCGGCGGCACGTTCTCGGTCAAAATGCCGGAGATCTCGCAGCAGATGGCGGACGAGAAAAGCGCCTGCGTCGCGGAGACGGGCGCGGACTATCTGATCAGCGCGGACATGGGCTGCCTGATGAATATCGGCGGACGCCTGTCGCGGACAGGCCGGGAGATCCAAGTGATGCATATCGCGGAAGTGCTCAACCAGGTGCCGCCGAATACCGAAGTAAAAAACGGCCTGAAAAGCGGTTTGAAAAATAGTCTGAAAAATGGTCTGACAGGAGGGAATTCGACATGAGTCTGCAAACGGACAAACGGGATTTCGAACAGCGCACCGCGGACGGGATCGGCGACGCGTATATGCGGGGCGCCGTCGGCTCCGCCCAGGACAGCCTGAAGACCCGCCGCCTTACGGCGGCGACTTCGCTCGGCGATTGGGAACAGTGGCGCGAACTCGGCCAGCAGATCCGGCAGCATACGCTGGAAAATCTCGATTATTATCTCGGGCAAATGGCGGACAACGTCGAACGCCGCGGCGGCCACGTGTTCTTCGCGCGGACGAAGGAAGAAGCGAGCGGCTATATCCGCGACGTGGTGCAGAGCAAAAACGCGCGCCGGGTCGTCAAAGCGAAATCGATGGTCACGGAAGAGATCGAGATGAACCGCGTGCTGATCGAAGCCGGCTGCGAAGTGATCGAGAGCGATCTCGGCGAATACATTTTGCAGGAAGACGATTGGGACCCGCCTTCGCATATCGTGGCGCCCGCCCTGCACAAGAACCGCGACCAGATTCGCGACGTGTTCGCGTCCAAATTGAATTACGCGGGCGACGAGACGCCAGAACATCTGGCCCGCTTCGCGCGCGAGGTGCTGCGCGAAAAGTTCCTCGCCGCCGAGGTCGGCATTACCGGCTGCAACTTCGCCGTCGCCAATCTCGGAGCGATCAACCTCGTCACGAACGAGGGCAACGGCGATTTGACGGCCGCCCTGCCGCCGACGCATATCGCCGTCATGGGCATGGAGCGGATCGTGCCGACGCTCGAAGAGATGGAAGTGCTCGACAACCTGCTCTGCCGCAGCGCGGTCGGGCAGAAGCTGACGAGCTACATTACCGTCATGGGCCCCCGGGCGGAAGGAGACTCCGACGGACCCGAAGAATTCCATCTCGTCATCGTCGACAACGGACGTTCGGACATTCTGGCGAGCGAGTTCCACGAAGCGCTGCAATGTATCCGCTGCGGCGCGTGCCTGAACGTCTGCCCGGTCTACCGGCATATCGGCGGACATGCTTACGGCTCGATCTACCCGGGGCCGATCGGCGCCGTCATCACGCCGCTGCTCGGCGGCTACGACGACTACAAAGAGCTGCCGTACGCTTCCAGCCTGTGCGGCGCCTGTACCGACGTCTGTCCGGTCAAGATTCCGCTGCACGAGCAGCTGGTCCTGCACCGGCAGAACATTGTCTCTCAAGGGCGGACAGGCAGCGTCGACCGGATGCAGATGAAAGCGGCCGGGCGGCTGCTCTCTTCGCCCGGCCTGTTCGCCGGCACGCTGCGGCTGGCGAATCCGCTCAGCCTGCTGCTGAGCCGGCACGGACGGATCGTGCGCGGACCGGCTCCGCTCTCGGGCTGGATCGGCAGCCGCGATCTGCCGCAGCCGGTCAAGCGCAAAGACGGCTTCCGTGCCTGGTACGCCAACCGCGAGCCCGGCAGCGGCGGCGGCTCGTCGGCCCGGGCGGCCGATCCGGCCGTACCCGCGTCCGGCTCTTCCCCGGACGCTTCTCCGGGCGCTGCGGCCGGTGCCGCCGGGCGGCGCGTCTCCTCTTCTCTTTCTATAGAAGAAAAAGGAGGGACACGCCCATGACGATCCGCAGCGATCGAGATCCCTCGCGGCCCGATCCCTACAACCGCGAAGCGTTCCTGAACCGCGTCTCCGACCGTCTCGGGCGTCCCCGGCGCACGGACAGCGTCACGCGCCCGGCCTGGACATGCACGCCGCATCTGGAGACGCTGGCCGACCGGACGCCGGAGCAGCTGGTCGACATTCTCAAGGAGCAGTGCTTCTTCATCCATACGCAGATCATCGAATCGACGCCGGCCCTGCTTCAGCGGACGCTGAACGATCTGATCGCAGGCTGCGGCGGCGGGCCGGTCATCCGCTCCGGCGATGCCCGCTTCGCGAAATACGGACTATCGTTTGAAGGCGAAGCCGTCTGGTCCGAACAAGCGGGCCGCGCCGGCAATATCCGGCTGGCCGAAGCGGC
This sequence comes from Saccharibacillus sp. WB 17, assembly GCF_008634075.2. Classification (NCBI taxonomy): domain Bacteria; kingdom Bacillati; phylum Bacillota; class Bacilli; order Caryophanales; family Paenibacillaceae; genus Saccharibacillus; species Saccharibacillus sp. WB 17. The sequence continues at coordinate 50,214 of NZ_VPFK02000015.1, forward strand.
CAACGTCGCTCTCGTTTTTGCCGATTTCGCGCTGGCCGAATCCGGCACCGTCGTGCTGGAGAGCCGGCCCGACCAGGGCCGGGCGCTGCATTTCCTGCCGGCGCATTATATCGCCGTCATCGAGCGCGAACGCATCGTGCCGCGCTCGACGCAGGCGATGCAGGAGCTCAATCGCCGCCATGAAGCCGGCGCCGCGCTCGGCTCCTGCCTCAACCTGATCTCCGGCCCGTCGAACTCGGCCGATATCGAAATGCAGCTCGTCGTCGGCGTCCACGGACCGCTGAGAGCTACTTACGTCCTGATCTGAGCCGCCTCCTCCCGTATAGGACTTTGCTTCTTGCGGGACTTGCCGCCTTGCCGCGCTGCGCCTCTCGGGGCTTGCGCCTTCCGAAGCGCCAAGCGAAAAACCCGACCGATTCCCCGGTCGGGTTCTTCGCTTGGCGCGGCTGCGGCCGGCCGGTGTTCAACAGGCCGCACGGACTTTATTCCGCGGCGGCTTTCTTTTTCTCGCGTACCGGCGGCAGCAGTTTTTTCATATCGACCGTGCGCTTGATTTCCCAAGTGGACGGATCGCTTTCTTCGAACTGCTCCAGGTAGAGAATGACTTCTTTGGTAATCGGCGTCGGCGTCGAAGCGCCTGCCGTAATAGCCACCTTGCTGATGCCCATCAGCCATTCCTGCTTGATCTCGCTCACGTCGGACACGCGGTAAGCGGTCGTGCCGGCGATCTCTTCGGACACCTGCGCCAGGCGGTTGGAGTTGTTGCTGCGCGGGTCGCCGACGACGATGACCAGATCCGCTTGCCCGGCCTGCTCGGCCACCGCTTCCTGCCGTACCTGGGTCGCCAGGCAGATTTCGTTATGCACTTCCGCTCCCGGGTAACGCTCCAGCAGCTTTTTCATAATCGTCTTGATGTCCCACTGGCTCATCGTCGTCTGATTCGTGATGATGATTTTGCCCGGCGGAATGTTCAGCGCTTCGATCTCTTCTTCCTTCTCGATCAGATGCACCCGGTCCGGAGCGACGCCGATCGCGCCTTCGGGTTCCGGATGGTTTTTTTTGCCGATATAGATAATCTCGTAGCCTTCGCCCGCTTTCTCGCGGATCAGGTCATGCGTCTTCGTGACGTCCGGGCACGTCGCGTCGACCGTCGTCAGGCCGCGCTCGCGCGCCCGCTTGCGCACTTCCGGGGATACCCCGTGCGCGGTAAAGATGACCGTTCCCTTGTCCACCTGCTCAAGAATTTCCAGCCGGTTCGGACCGTCGAGCGTCACGATGCCTTCGTCTTCGAACGACTGGGTAACGTGCGCGTTGTGCACGATCATGCCGAGTATATAAATAGGCCGGGGCAGATCGAGATTTTTGGCCGCTTGTCTGGCGAGCACCATCGCGTCGACGACGCCGTAGCAATAGCCTCGCGGGGCAATACGTAGAACTTCCATCTATTCGCACCTGCTTTCGGATTCATGGCTTAAACGCGGATTCGCGCATACCCCGATTATAACGTATTCGCCAGCCCGAAGAAAGGCACAGCCTTCCGGACCGCCGGTCAGACCGATCCGGAGCCGCGTCCGCCCGGTCCTTGTTCCGGCTTCGGCGGCGAATCGGCTGCGTCATTGCCGCGCTGCGCTTCGTCCGGGTCTTCGATCTCTACGGGCTCCACAGGCTCCGAAGAGTCTTCCCCGACGCCCTCCCCGGGTTCCCCGTAAACTTCCTCCGGCTCTACGACGATCTCTTCCGGTTCGGACGCGGCCTGAATTTCCGGGAACAATGCCGGCAGCCAGATGATGAACGTGGTGCCTTCGCCTTTGACCGTGACGACTTCGACCGAACCCTGATGCTCGTCGATGATCCATTTGGCGATGGACAGTCCAAGCCCCGTGCCGGGCGTCTTGCCCCGCGATTCGTCGGCCCGGTAGAAGCGTTCGAAAATATGCGGCACTTCGTCTTTGTCCATGCCGATCCCGGTATCTTTGACCCGGATGCCAACCTGCTGGCGGTAAACGAGAATATCGAGCGAGACTTGTCCTTCCACCGTGTATTTGAACGCATTTTCGATAAAAATGAACAGCATCTGCTGCAAATAATCTTTGTTGCCGACTACGGCGATTCCGTCGAGCGCGGTCAGGTCACCCGGCACCCACTGGGCCTGATGCGGCAGAAACTGCGCCCGGCGCACGACGTCTTCGACCAGCGGACCGAGCTGCAGCAGTTCTTTTTGCATCGTCTGGCCGGCATCCGCCCGTGCCAGCGACAGCATGTCGCCGATCAGCCGGCTCATTCGCTCGGATTCGTCGGCGATATCGCCGATCGCTTCGACGGACATCTGCCGCAGATCTTCTTCGGTCAGGCCGTGCGGCATGCTGTCGAGCGTCCAGATCTTTTTGAGCAAATCGGTATTGCCCCGAACGGTCGTCAGCGGCGTGCGCAGCTCGTGCGAAGCATCCGAGACGAAGCGCCGCTGCGCCCGGTACGATTCTTCCAGGTCTTTGTAAAACAGTTCCGTGCGCGCCAGCATCCGGTTCACCGTGCTGATCAGCTGTCCGACTTCGTCCTGCGGGCCGGTGTAGTCGATCCGGACGCTGAGGTCGCTGCTGGTCTGTACCCCGTTCGCCGCTTCGATGACTTTGCCGATCGGCGCCATCGATTTGCGGGCCAGAAACATGCCGAGCGTAGCGGCCAGAATAAGCGTGGACACCGAGCCGAGCAGGAGAATGAAGCGCAGATCCGACAGCAGGTTCTCCGCTTCTTCCGTACTGGCCGCAATTTGCAGCAGCACCGGCTCGCGCGCACCGTTTGCCGGCAGCAGCAGCTGTTGATACATCAAATAAGGCCGGCTTTCGGAGCGGATACGGCTGAAATCTTCTTTGACTCCTTCCAGCGGAGGAATCTCGAATTTGAACGCGCCGGGGCCGAACGTCATATTGTCCGACTGCTGAAGATCGCCGCTGCCGTAAAAGTAAATCTGTACATACAGCCGGCTGTCGATCGTTTTCAAAATATTTTCGATATTGATCTTGGAAGTGACCATGCCCGAATCGTCGACGACGATGCTCTGCCGGATCTGCTCGCGAATACGGCTCTGCCACGTGTCGTACGTATTCTGGTAAGTGTTGTAATAGACGAACGTATAGATGATCGCGCTGAACATCAGCAGGGTCAGCGCCAGGATGCCGGAGTACCAGGCGGTCAGGCGTAAACGGATAGACATAGCAGAGGGCTGCCCCCTTTTAGGAATCGCTTCTTAGGATGTAACCGGCGCCGCGGATTGTCTGGATCAGGCGCTTGGAGCTTGAATCTTCCGTCTTCTGGCGCAGCATCGCGATATACACTTCGAGCACGTTGGATTCGCCGCTGTAATCGTATCCCCAGATTTTGTCCATAATCACGTCGCGCGACAGCACCCGTCTCGGATTGAGCATGAACAGATGGAGCAGTTCGAATTCTTTGGCCGTCAGTTCGACCTTGCGTTCGCCTCTCGTCACTTCGCGCGAATCGATATTCATGACGAGGTCTTCGAAGCTCAGCCGCTCGCCGTCGTCTTCGCGGACCGTGTCCGTTTTGCGGCGCAGCAGCGCGCGCACCCGCGCCAGCAGTTCTTCGAGCGCGAACGGCTTGACGAGGTAATCGTCCGCGCCGAGATCGAGTCCTTTGACCCGATTCTCCAGCTCGTCCTTGGCCGTAAGCATCAGCACCGGAACGGCGCTGCCCGCTTCGCGCAGCCGGCGTACCACTTCGAACCCGTCCACCTCGGGCATCATGACGTCAAGCACGAGCAGATCGGGATCGGTCGTGCGCATCAGCTTCAGCCCTTCCGCCCCGTTTGGCGCCGTGTGTACCTCGTATCCTTCAAAAGCCAGCCCCCTGCGCAGCATGGAGATGATTTTTTCGTCGTCGTCGACAATCAGAATATTGGATCGCATATGCATTCGTTCCCCTCTACGTTCTTTTTCTATTATTGTAGCAACGTTCACGTACCTTCGCATCCTGTTTTCTTGCGGCGACTCTCAGGCCGGGCGCCAAAAAACGGGAGGGGTCTCCCCCTCCCGTTCGCCCGCTTCGTATCCGTCGTTCGCCGGCGATCCTTATTGGCCGCCGAACGGGTTAATCAGTCCGTTGTTCGGAGTCTGGTTCTCGCTGCCGCCGCCCTGCTGTCCAGCGGCCGATTCGTCGTACTGGTTCCGGTCGCCCACCGTTACTTTGAGGTCGACTTTCTTATCGTTGCGCACGACGTTCAGCGTAATTTCGGTGCCGACTTTGAACTTCTGGATCGCCGCGATCAGATCCTGGCTGGTCGCATAAGGCGTACCGTTCACGCCGGTGATGATGTCGTAGCTGCGCAGATCGGCTTTGTAGGCCGGCGATCCGTACAGCACTTCGCTGACGAGCGAACCTTCCTTCGTGTCCACGCCCATCTGCTGCGCGATGCTGTCCGACATCGTCGTCAGGCTTGCGCCGATAAACGGAACGGCTTCTTTCGGAATTTCTTCGTTGTTTTTGAGCTGTTCGACGACGCCTTTGATCGTGTTCGAGGAAATCGCGAAGCCGATGCCCTGCGCTTCCGTGCTGACGGCCGTGTTCATGCCGATCACTTCGCCGTTCAGGTTGATCAGCGGACCGCCGGAGTTGCCCGGGTTGATCGACGCGTCGGTCTGCAGCAGGTGCTTGTACTGCGTCGCTTTGCCCGTCGTCTCGTCGGCAATCGAAATTTCGCGTTCTTTGGCACTGAGCACGCCGGCCGTAACCGTGTGTTCGAAGCCTTCCGGGTTGCCGATTGCGACGACCCAGTTGCCGATCGCCGTCGCATCGGAATCGCCCAGCGAGATGTACGGGAAGTCGCTGCCGTCGGTGCTCGTGATCTTGAGGACCGCCAGGTCAAGATCGGCGCTATGACCGAGCAGTTTCGCTTCGTAAGGCTTGGTCGTACCGTCCAACGTAACCTGGATGACGTCTCCGCCTTCAACCACGTGGTTGTTCGTCAGGATATAGCCTTCTTTATCGAAAATGAAACCCGTTCCGAGTCCGAGCGGCGTCAGTTGATCCGAAGCGGAACCGGAATTCGTGCCGGAGCCGCCGTTGTTCTCGCTGCCCTGGGAGTCGCCGTAGAAATATTTGAAGAACGGGTCGTTGTAATTGCCCTGCTTGCCGGAAGTGCCGCCTTTGGACAGCGTCTCGATCTTGACGACCGAAGGACTGGACTGGTTCACGACGTCCGAGATGTCTTTGGACGACGCGATCGTGTACGCCGCGGTCGAGACGCCGCTCGGGTTGGACGGCGCGGTCTGCGAAGTCGCCGCCTTGGCCGTGGACGCTTCGTCGCCGTCGAACCAGCCGGCATGTCCGGCGCCGAACACCGAACCGGTAATGACGATGGCGCCCAGCGCCCCGGCCGCGAACGACGTCAGCGCGTTCTTGAACGAAGACTTCGGCTTCTGGTTGTAGTTCCAGTTGCCGCCCGAGCCGCCGCCCGGAGCCGAACCGTTCGGTCCGCTTGGCGTGCCGTACGAGTCGTAACCGCGGATCGCGCTCGGAGGCGTGACTTCGACGTCCTGCACTTTGGGCGCTTCCGGATCGGAAGAGCCGACCGATTGGAACGGGCCGTACGAGTAATAGTAAGACGAGCCGTCCGGGTTCGTGCCTGTCCGCTCGGAGGAGTCGGCTCCGGAATTGTTGCGGTTCCCTTCGCTGCTGCCTGCTCCGTTGTTGTCTTCAAAAGAATTGCCGTATTTCTTCTCGTCCATCTCTATTTCCTCCTCGCGTTCGGGCTGTGCCGAATGACGTAAATGTGAATTGCGTTTGCTACCGATTGAATGGGACAAGTACCGTCTGCCCTGATGCTGCCGTTTACTTCTGTACTTATTTTCGCCCAGCAACCTTAATTACACATTAAAAGAGGCATAAAGAAAGATAAGAAAGCCCTTAATTTTGCAAAATGCCAAAAAAGCCTCTTCTCTGCGGAAAAGGAGAGGAGACCGGCTTCCCCGCAAGATCGGTGCAGAGGCGGCTTAGCGTCGGTTCAGGCCCGGACTTCGGAACCGGACGATTCGGGCGGCACGCGAAAAGTCAGGCAGTACATCAGGCCGCGGCAGATCTCGCGCGCTTCGACTTCGAGCATCCCGTCCGGAATGAGCCGCACCGGAACGACGATCTCCGCGCGCTGCTTGAACCGGCGGCCGACGAACGGAATCTTCTCGTACGTGCCGGAAGCGAGCCGTTCGGTCTCGTCGACGATCACGATCTTCGTGCCCGGCTTGGCGACGCGGATCATTTCCCGGACCGCCTGCGCCCCGTCGTTGAAAAAGTTGATACCGCCGACATGGTAGACCGTATCGAAAAAGTCGTCGCCGAACGGAAGGCGTTCGGCCGTCGCTTGGTATAACGAAGCGGAACGTTTCCATTTGCGCAGATGCTTCCGGCACACGTTCAGCATGCCGAGCGACAGATCGAGGCCGTGCAGCTCGATATCCGCCGGCAGATACGGGAAATTGTCCCCGGTGCCGCACGACACTTCCAGCACGCACCCGCCGGGCGGAATCTCGAGTTCGTCCAGAAACTGCCGCCGGTAAGCTTCTTCCCCGCCAAATTTCAAGCGAAAGTAGACTTTGTTCGACAGATTGTAAAAAGGCGCGATGCGGTCGTACATGCTGCGGTATTTGCCGTTGTCGCCGACGGCGCCGCTCGCTTCCGGAAAACGCCGGATCTCCGTCAAGTCGTTCGCAAGCAGGCTCACGAGCGGACCATCCCCTGCCGGTGGGCATAGATCGCAAGCTGCGTGCGGTCTTCCAATTCGCACTTCATCAGCAGGTTGCTGACATGGGTCTTGACCGTTTTGATACTGATATGCAGCTCTTCCCCGATCTCCTTGTTGCCCATGCCTTCGGCGATCAGCAGCAGCACTTCCTTCTCGCGCTCGGTCAGCGGAGACGAATCGGCTTCCACCGTCCGCTGGCGGATCCCGCGCGTCAGCGCCTGGGAGACGTCTCCGGTCATGACCGGCATGCCGCGGTAAGCGCCTTTGAGCGCGTAGATCAGTTCTTCCGCCGTGACCGTCTTCAACACATAGCTGACGGCGCCCGCTTCGATCGCTTCCATCACCAGCTTGTCTTCGAGAAAACTGGTCAGCATAACGACGCGGATCGTCGGAAATTCCGACATGACGAGCCGCGTCGCTTCGGTGCCGTTCATCTCCGGCATCATCAGATCCATCAGGATCAGATCCGGCATTTCGCCGCCTTCCTCGGACAGCGTCCGCAGATGCCCGATCACTTCGAAGCCGTTCGCCGCTTCCCCGATCACGTCAAACCCCGGTTCCAGCATCAAGTACGTTTTGAGTCCCATTCTCACCATGTCGTGATCGTCCGCCAGCAGGATCTTGATCTTGTCCATGCGTGTCCACCGCCTTTTCTTCTCCGAATTTTGGAATATGTACGCGGATTGTCGTGCCCGCGCCCGGCTTCGACAAGATTTCGGCCCGTCCGCCGAGCTTCTCCGCCCGTTCGCGCATCGTCAGCAGCCCGTAGGAACCCTGCTTCTGCGCCGCGCCGCCCGAAAACCCTTTGCCGTCGTCGCTGATCGACAGCAGCACCTGCCGCTCGTTCTCCCGCAGCGACAGGCTGACCATGCTCGCCTGGGCATGCTTGACGATGTTCGCCATCGCTTCCTGGACGATCAGGAACAGCTGCTGCTCGATCGCTTCGGACAGCCCGTTGCACAGTTCGACGTCTTTCATGCCTTTCAATCCGTTCTGGATGCAGTAATCCGGGAACCAGCGATCGAGCGCGGCCGGAAGCTCCATTCCTTCGAGTTCGACCGGCCTCAGCTGCGCAATCAGCGCCCGCATCTGCTTCTGCGCGAGATTCGACATCTGGATCAGCTGCCGCATGACCGTCTCCGCCGCGTCCGGGTTGCGCTCCAGCACTTTGGGCAGCGCAGCGGCTGACATATGGATAGCGAAAATCTGCTGGCTGACCGAGTCGTGCAAATCGCGCGCCATCCGGCGGCGTTCTTCGCGCACGGCGCTTTCGACCAGCTGCTCCTTGCCGACCGCGTCGCTCTCGCCGAGCTTTTGCAGCAGCTTCGTCTTTGTCTCGATCGAATTCATCATTGTATTGAATTCGCGGTAGACGCGCGCGAACGACTGGTCTTCCGTATCGCCCAGCCGCAGACCCAGATTGCCCTGCGCAACCTGAAGCATGCTGTAGTGCAGCACGTCGATCCGGCGCTGGATACGCTGACCGGCCACGTAACCGGTGACAACGGCGACGATCACCGTGGCCAGCAGGTAGAACAGCCAGACTTTCCGCGGAAAAACCTGTACGAGTCCGTACAGGCTGAACCAATATAACAAAGCGGCGAGAATGCCGCCGCTAAGCAGGAAGTACAAAATCAGTTCCCATTTCGTGTTTTTCAATAAGTTGCCCATAGGTAAGCTCCCACCCCGCCCCAATCTGCTTAACCGACTCTCGTCACGTGCACGTCTCCGATGAAGGAACTCGCCGAAATCTTGATCCGTTTGGCGCATTCGTCGTAGTTCTGCGTCTCGTCCACGCCGCTCACGATACCCGAGCGCGTGCTGCCCAGCACGTTATGGTCGCCGAGAAACGAACTGCTGTTGGCCCGTACGCCAAGTTCCGGATCGTTCGGAACGTAGATGACGACGTCGCCGATAAAGCAGGAAATGTTGATTCTCGTCGTTCCGTAAGGAATCTGCGCTTTGGTCAGATCGATCACCGTGTCGCCAACAAAATGGGAAATGTTCAGCGGCTTGAGACGGAAATAGTCTTTGCCGATATAATAGTCGCCGATAAAGCTCGATTCATTGACCGTTTTTTCCTTTTTTTCCTTGTCCGCCTGCTGGCGCGCTTTTTTCATTTCCGCCCGGTCGTTTTCTTCGTCCCTACTGTCTTCGCGGCAGTCGTCGTAAAACCTGCTGTCTTCGGCAAAATAGTCCGGGAACGGTTCTTTGCCTGGCGACACGCCCGATTTATGCCGGGGTCCGGCTTGTTTGTCGCCTTCTTTGCCGAGCGACTTTTTGAAATCGTGCATCGCGCTGTCCACTTCGTGCTTCACTTCGTCCGCGATCCGGGAAAAGTCGATCTTCCGCATCTGCTCGGCCGTCTGCTTGCCGAACTCGCGGGCCATCCCGCCGATTTTGTGAAACTCCGATCCTTCGTTCGAACGCTCGCGGCCGGCGGCCGGTTGTTCACTTTCGCCGTCGCTTCTTCCGTCACGTTCGGGCGCCCAGTCATACCGTTTGCGCGGCTCGCCGGCGCCGGCCGGTTCTTCTTTGTCCAGATTGACAAACATGCGGTCAAGCGGCGATTCCAGCGGTTCGATCGGCATCGGCGGAACCGGAGGAGCCGGCGGCGTCGAATGATGGAAGTCTTCCGGGTTGTCACGCTGGACCGACGGATACTCCGGCGATCTTTTCGGTTTGAGCAGCACGTAGACGCCGGTGGCGATCAGCGCTGCGGGAATCATGATTTTGAAAAACTCGCCCGGGCTGAGCACATGCATGCCCAGGTTCCGCGTCTGAAAATAACCCCCGATGACGATCATGATTACACTGCCGACGATGCTGGAACTCATTTTTTTGGTGTCCAACAGTTTTTGCAGGCCGATCAGGATCAGAATCATCGGCCAGAACGTCCGAATCAGATCTCCGATGCCGAAGCTGATCCAGCCCAGCTGATAGGCCAGAAACACGCCGCCGACCGCGATCAGCCACAAAGCTCCACTTTTTTTCATTGTCTTCTCCTCCTTGTATCGGTACCGGATGCAGGCGCTGCCGATCCGGACACTTCTTATGATGATACGTTCAGTCTACCGGACCGAAAACTTTTGCAAAAGCGGCGCGGGAACGAAAGTCGCCTCGGTCCCGAGACCGAGACGCTTTGTGTCCCGCCGTCTACATCCGGCCGCGCAGCAGGCCGAGCGTCAGTTCTTCGTTCAAGCTGCGATCGTAATCGAATGTCTCTTCCCCGCCGCGCTTCGACGGACGCAGCGGCCGACTGTCCGCCGCCGACACGGTACCTCCCTGCATTTCCCGCGATCCGAACAATTTGCCGTACGCCGCTTTGAGCAGCTTTTTCGCTTTATTCTTTTTCATGGTCCGCGCCTCCCTTCGTTTTTTCCAGTATGCGGGAAAAACAAGGGAGTCCGAAGCGGCGCGCGGATGATTTGCGCCTGCGCCTGCGGGGCGAACTTTCGGCCCGCCTCCGGCCGGAGGGCAGCCGGCCTTGAGACCGAGCCGCGGCGGCGGGACGGACCGAAAGCGCACGCGAAAAAGCCGCTCCCGTGAAGGGAGCGGCCTGCGTTCAAGACGCCTGAAGCCTTGCAAGACGGCCCGAAGCGTTAAATTTTACGGGTGCGGATCTCTTCTTGCAGCATGGCGATCACTTCGTCCAGCGGCTTGGCGCCGAGGTCGCCTTCGCCGCGCTTGCGCACGGACACGCCGCCCGCTTCTTTCTCGTTCTCGCCGACGACGAACATATACGGCGATTTTTCCAGTTGCGCTTCCCGGATCTTGTAGCCGAGCTTTTCGTTGCGCACGTCGGTCTCGACGCGAATGCCGGATTCTCTAAGCTTCTCCGCCACCTGCTCGGCGTACTCGCTGTAGTTGCCCGATACCGGAATGATCTTCGCCTGCATCGGCGACAGCCACAGCGGCAGATTGCCGGCGAAGTTCTCCAGCAGGAAGGCCGTGAAGCGTTCCATCGTGCTGATGATGCCGCGGTGGATCACGACCGGGCGATGCTTCTGGCCGTCGTCGCCGACGTATTCCAGTTCGAAGCGTTCAGGCAGCAGGAAGTCGAGCTGCGCAGTCGACAGCGTCTCTTCTTTGCCAAGCGCCGTTTTGATCTGTACGTCGAGCTTCGGTCCGTAGAACGCCGCTTCGCCTTCCGCTTCGTAGAACGGCAGGTCGAGTTCTTCGACGACTTCGCGCAGCATACGCTGGGACATTTCCCACATCTCGTCGTTCTGGAAATACTTCTCGGTATCCTGCGGATCGCGGTAAGACAGACGGAAGCGGTAGCTGTCGATACCGAAGTCTTCGTACACTTTGGCGATCAGCTTCACGACGCGGCCGAATTCTTCCTTGATCTGGTCCGGGCGGCAGAAAATATGCGCATCGTTCAGCGTCATCGCGCGCACGCGGTGGAAGCCGGTCAGCGCGCCGGACATTTCGTACCGGTGCATCAGGCCGAGCTCGGCGATACGGATCGGCAGTTCCCGGTAGCTGTGCATATCGTTTTTGTACACCATCATATGGTGCGGACAGTTCATCGGACGCAGCACGAGCGATTCGTTGTCCAGCTCCATCGGCGGGAACATGTCTTCCTGGTAATGTTCCCAGTGGCCGGACGTTTTGTACAGCTCCACGTTGCCCATGACCGGCGTGTACACGTGCTGGTAGCCGAGGCTTTCTTCAAGATCGACGATGTAACGCTCCAGCGTCCGGCGCAGCTTGGCACCGTTCGGCAGCCAGATCGGCAGGCCCTGCCCGACCAGATTGCTGAACGTGAACATCTTGAGGTCTTTGCCCAGCTTCCGGTGGTCGCGCTTTTTGGCTTCTTCGAGGAAATGCAGATGCTCGTCCAGCTCCGCTTTTTTGAAGAAGGCCGTGCCGTAGATCCGCTGCAGCATTTTGTTCTTGCTGTCGCCGCGCCAGTAGGCGCCGGCCACGCTGAGCAGCTTGAAGATTTTGAGCTTGCCTGTCGACGGCACGTGCGGTCCGCGGCACAGGTCGAAGAACTCGCCCTGGTCGTAGATCGTAATCGCCGCTTCTTCCGGCAGCGCATGGATCAGTTCGAGCTTGTACGGATCGCCCAGCTCGCCGAAGATTTTGAGCGCTTCGTCGCGGCTTACTTCGCGGCGGGTAATCGGCAGGTTCTCGCCGACGATCCGCTCCATTTCCTTCTCGATCTTCTGCAGATCTTCCGGATTGAGGCCGTGCTCCAGATCCATGTCGTAATAGAAGCCTTCCTCGATGACCGGACCGATGCCGAGCTGCACTTCTGTCGTGCCGAACAGACGTCGGACCGCTTGAGCGGTCAGGTGGGCCGTGCTGTGGCGAACGACTTCGAGCCCTTCCGGCGAACCCGGCATGACGATTTCGATCTGTGCGCCGTTCTCAAGCGGGGTGTTCAGGTCGACGACGATACCGTTTTGTTTGCCGGCGAGCGCGTTTTTGCGCAGGCTGCTGCTGATCGACGCGGCGACGTCTTCGATTGTGCTGCCGTCCGCGTATTCTCGGACAGAACCGTCCGGCAAGCTGATAGAAATGGCCATAATTAAAATTCCTCCTTCAAATTTGGGAAAATGGGACGCGAAACGCGCGCAAAAAAAGCCCGTCCCGCGAAGGGACGAGCGTTATACCCGTGGTTCCACCCTGATTCGGCCGTAGGTCCGCCTACCGGTCTGCATCGACCGAAAGCGGGCGATAAGCCCTCATTGAGCACATCAATAACGGAAGTGCGGTCCGGCGTTCTCTACTGCCCGGATAACGGAGGCGTGCGGATGATGGCGTGCGCGCTGCCGGCGGGGTTCGAAAACGCAGCTCGGAAGGGGTAAATGCAGGTCGATCCGGAGGAAATTGCAGCCTGGGTTTCCTCTCTCTGGGACGGTACCGGGTGCCTGGCATTGTTGTCTTCGTCGTTGCTTTTGCTGCTGTTCATTATAAGTCGTACGCCGGCGAGCGTCAAGACCAAGCCGGCGGCACGGAAAGGCGTACGCCGCTGCCGGGCGCGCCCGAAGCGGCTTTTACATGCGGGCCGTTCCGGACGTGCCGACGGCGGAAGGCCGCAGCACATGCTCCAGCTCCCCGATGTGATCGACCGTCGCGTTCGCTTTCTCCAGCTCGCCCGGCTCCGCGAAAGCGGACCGGATACCGACCGACGGCATGCCGACCGCGAGAGCCGCGTCGATGTCCGACTTGCGGTCTCCGACCATCAGCACCTGCTCCGGCCGGCGCCCCGACTGCCGCAGCAGTTCGGCCAGCACTTCGCTTTTGCGCTGCGCGCCGACGCTTCCCGCGCACAGCGGATACCGGATCAGGTCTTCAAGGCCGTCGATCCGCAGCACGCGCTCCAAATACGCTTCCCCGCAGTTGCTCGCCGTCGCGAGTTCATACGTGCCCGACAGCCGCTTCAGCAGCTCCGGCACCCCGCCGAGCGCGTACGAGCGCGACTCCATCTTGCGATGCAGCAGGTCGTCGTGCCGCTTCTTGTACCGTTCCTGCGCCGACTTGTCCATATCGGGCGCTACTTTTTTCCACGCTTCTTCCCCCGTCAGGCCGAATACCGAGCGGATTGTTTCTTTGGAAGGCTGCTCGTCCGCATCCCCGTTAGCGATCGCTTCTTCGAAAACGTCGTGATTGACTTCGTACATCGCTTCCGACGTATCGATCAGCGTGCCGTCCAGATCGAACGCGATCACTTCGATGGCGGACGCGTCAAAAGTTGTTTTTTTGTTCATGACCGATGTTCTCCTTCCGTGTTGCCGTAATGTTCGCCAGCGGCGCAGCCGATGACGCGATATGTCTTTTTTTACTCAATACATATGTTCATTATTTCTTATACCCAATTTTATGCTCTTTCGCCCTTTTGCGAATTTGCGGCGCAAAAGCGCGCGGATGCGGAAATCGGGGCTTTTCATGCGTTGGGGCAGGATTACGCTTGCGCACGCCGAATACTTAGGGAAGCACGTCCGTTTCACCACTAACCCGGCAGCAAGCCGACACAAGGAGGATTCCATGCTATCGTTCAAAAAACCCGATGTCGAGCAGTTCTTCCGTACGTTTGCGATCGAGAATTTCACGGTCAGTCCGGATGAAGAACAGCTTGTGTTCAGCACCAATCTCAGCGGCAAGTTTGATCTCTGGGCCATGGATCTTCCGGATACGTTTCCGTATCCGCTTACTTTTAACGGCCAAAACTGCCACGATCTCAAATACGACAAAAACGGCCGCTTCCTCGTAGCCGGGTTCGACTGCGACGGCGACGAGAACGCGCAGCTCTACGCGCTGCAGCCCAAAGGCGGCGAACTGCTGCCCCTGTGCGTCAAAGAAGGCCACCGGCACATGAACCCGATCCTGTCCGAGGACGGCAAGCGTCTCTACTATACGTCCACCAAAGAAGACCCGACCTACCTCAGCGCCCTCTGCTGTGACCTCAAGACGGGGCAGGAAGTGTCCGTGCTTCAAGGTTCGGGCGACGCTTCGATCTTCCTGATCGACGTCGGTCCCAAAGAAGAACATCTCGTGTACGCCAAACATTTCTCCAATACTTACGCCCCGGCGTTCGTCTGCTCGGGTGACGACCACGTCTCGCTCGACCCGGAAGCCGAAGGCGAATATACGGTGTCCGACTGCGTGTTCACGGGCAAGCACGAACTGCATTACCTGACCAACGCGGGCAAAGACTTCTCCTACCTGGCCCGATTCGATATCGAGAGCGGCACCAAAACGGTCCTGCTCGAACTCGAAGGCGTCGATTTCACGTCGGTCGCCTATGACAAGGAACGCGGCCTGCTGTACCTGAGCGCAAGCAAGGGAGTCGCCGACCATCTGTACACCTACGATCTGGAAAGCGGTTCGCTCGGCGGCATCGCGCTTCCGGTCGACGTCCTGTCTTCGCTCAAAGTGGCGGAGAGCGGCAATGTGTACGTGCTCGGACGCAGCGCCGTCAGCCCGACCAACATTTTCAAAAAAGAACCGTTGTCCGACGAATGGACGCGCTGCACCAACTACGGCGTACCGGGCATCGCGGAGTCGGAGCTCGTGCGGCCCGAAGTACTGACCTACCCGTCGTTCGACGGCCTGGAGATCGAAGCGCTGTTCTTCCGGGCTCGCGAAGGCACGTCCAACGGGCATACGATTCTGTGGCCGCACGGCGGGCCGCAGGCGGCGGAACGTCTCGGATTCCGTTCGCTGTTCCAGTTCCTCGTCAGCCGCGGCTTTCATATCTTCGCGCCGAACTTCCGAGGATCGACCGGCTACGGCCTCGCTTTCTGCAAGCTTGTCGAAGGCGATTGGGGCGACGGTCCGAGACTGGACAATATCGCCGGGCTGGACTGGATCATCGACAACGGCTACGCCGAACGCGACAAGCTGCTGCTGATGGGCGGAAGCTTCGGCGGCTACATGGCGCTTCTGCTGCACGGACGCCACGCCGATTATTTCAAAGCCGTCGTCGACATCTTCGGTCCGAGCGACCTGTTCTCGTTTATCGAATCGGTACCGGAGCACTGGAAGCCGATCATGAATCAATGGGTCGGCGATCCGGTAGCGGACAAGGACAAATTGATCGCCTACTCGCCGATAACGTACCTGGACGGCATGACCAAGCCGATGCTCGTCATTCAGGGCGCCAACGATCCCCGCGTCGTCAAAGCCGAATCGGACCAGATCGTTCAAGCGCTGCAGGGCAAAGGCGCAGACGTCGAGTACCTCGTGCTGGACGACGAAGGACACGGATTCTCGAAAAAGGAAAACGAGATTCGCGTTTACCGCGCCGTTCTGGAATTTTTGGAAAAAGCGATCAAGGAACAGCCGGCCGGCGTAGAAGCCTGACCGTAAATATCCGGCGTCAAACACCCGCAAGCCAGGCGATTCATATCGCTTGGCCGGCGGGTTTTTTCGTCATGCGCGTTATGTTGGACCTTTGAACAAGACATCGACTATTGACAAACTTTCGCTTCGACCTTACTCTTTGAATAGTCCGTTCGTTGATAACGATTATCGTTTTCAATTAAAATTTATTCGGAGAGGGAGAATACATACTTATGAAAAAGATCTTTTTGCCCCTGCTGCTGCTGCTCGTCGTCGCGTTGACCGCCTGCGGAGGAGGCCAGACTGCCCAGAAGTCCGGCAGCAGTACCGCCGCGGCCGCCGATTCCAAAACCGCCGATCCCAAGGCTGCCGAAGCTTCCACGGGAACCGTCGCTTATCAATCGGAGAACGGCCCTATCCAGGTGCCGGCCAATCCGCAGCGCGTCGTCGACCTGTCGAGTTATACCGGCACGCTGATCCAGCTCGGCGTTCCGGTCGTCGGCGTGGACACGTGGACCAAAAACAACCCGAACTTCAAAACCGATTTGGCGGACGTGCCCGAAGTTTCGGCCGACAATATCGAGAAGATCATCGAGCTGCAGCCCGATCTGATCATCGCTTCGAGCGACGTGAAGAACGCCGACAAGCTCAAACAGATCGCGCCTCTCGTCACGTACACGTACAACAAAGTGGATTACCTGACGCAGATCGAAGAAGTGTCCAAAGCGGTCAACAAAGGCGACGAAGGCGCCGCCTGGGTCGCGGACTTCAAGACCCGCGCGCAGCAGGCCGGCGAAGAGATCAAAGCGAAGATCGGCGCCGACAAGACGATCACCGTCATGGAAGGCGACGCCAAAAACCTGTACATCTTCGGCGATGCGTGGGGCCGCGGCACCGAAATTCTGTATCAGGCCATGGGCCTGAAAATGCCGGACAAAGCCAAAGAAATGACGTCCAAGCAGGGTTATTACGAACTGTCGCTCGAAGTGCTGCCGGAATACCTCGGCGATTACGTCATCTTCAGCAAAACGCTGAGCGGGGACAATTCGTTCCAGGAGACCGACACGTACAAAAACATTCCGGCGGTCAAAAACGGGCAGGTCTACGAAGTCGACGCCACGGGCTTCTACTTCAACGACGCCAAATCGCTCGACTACCAGCTCGATTTTTTCAAAAAGTCTTTCCTGGGCGAATAACTTTGCGCGATGAAAACTTCCGCTTCGACTCGCGTTTTCCGTTTCTTTCCGTTTAAGCTGCTGCTCAGCCTGATCGCCCTGGCGCTGCTGTTCGTCGGCTCGATCCTGCTCGGAGCCAAAAACATCTCGCTGCCCGACATCTGGAGCGCGCTGTTCGTTCCGGGCGCAACAAATGCCGATATCTCGATCATTCGGGATCTGCGGCTTCCGCGCGAGATCGGCGGCATGCTCGTCGGCGCCGCGCTCGGCGTCTCCGGCGCCGTCATGCAGGGGCTGACGCGCAATCCGCTGGCCGATCCCGGCCTGCTCGGCGTGACGGCCGGCGCCAACGCGGCGCTGGCTGTCGTGTTCGCTTTCTTTCCGGCCGTCGGCTATTTCGGCGTCATGATCGCCTGCTTCATCGGAGCGGCGTTCGGCGTAACGTTCGTGTTCGGCCTGCTTGCGCTGCGCGGCAAAACGCTGTCTCCCCTGCGCATGATTCTGGCGGGCGCGGCCGTATCGGCGCTGCTTGCCGCCGCGGCCGATACGATCGCCCTGGAATTCAAAATTTCCAAAAGCGTATCCATGTGGACGTCCGGCGGCTTGATCGGCACCTCTTGGGGGCAGCTGCAAACGATCGCTCCGGCCATCGTGCTCGGCCTGGCCGTGGCGCTGCTGCTGTCGCGGCATCTGACGATCCTCAGCCTGAACGAATCGACCGCGGTCGGCCTCGGCTTGAACACCGGCTGGATCAAAGTCGCCTTGTACGCGGCGATCACGCTGCTGACCGGAGCCGCGGTGGCGCTCGTGGGCAATCTCGCGTTCGTCGGGCTGATGATTCCCCATTTGGTGCGCATCTTCGCGGGCACCGATTACCGGAGCATCCTGCCGCTATCCGCCGTGTTCGGAGCGGCGTTCATGATCATTGCCGATACGCTCGGCCGGATGCTGAACGCGCCGCTTGAGACGCCCGTCGCCGCGATCGTCGCCGTGCTGGGCCTGCCGTTCTTCCTGTTTATCGTGCGCAAAGGAGGGAAAGGCCTCTCATGAACCGGATGCTGCATATGCTGCGCCGCCTGCCCCGACATAACGGCGTGCTTGTTACGCTTGCCGCTTTGATTTTGGTCACCTTTTTCGTCAGCTTGGGTCTCGGTTCTTCGTCCGTCTCGTACGGACGGATCATTCCGACGCTGCTCGGCAGCGGCACGTTCAAGGACGAATTCGTCCTGTTCGATATCCGGATGCCCCGCATCCTGATCACGCTGCTGGCCGGCATGGCGCTCGCCCTGTCCGGAGCGCTGCTGCAGGGCATCACGCGCAACGAACTGGCCGATCCCGGCATCGTAGGCATCAATGCGGGAGCCGGCGTCGGCGTGACCGTATTTTTCCTGTTCGCTCCGATCGAAGTCGGCACGTTCGTCTTTCTGATCCCTGCCGTCGCTTTTGCCGGAGCGCTATTGACCGCCGTGCTGATCTACCTGTTCGCTTACCGTCCGGGCGAAGGCGTGCAGCCGATCAAGCTGATTCTGATCGGTGTCGGCTTCTCCACGGCTCTGTCCGGCGTCATGATCGTGCTGATCTCTTCGGCCGAACAGGGCAAAGTCGATTTTATCGCCAAATGGCTCGCCGGCACCGTCTGGGGCACCGACTGGCCGTTTGTGTTCGCGCTGCTGCCCTGGCTGCTGCTGCTTATTCCGTTCGCGCTGGTCAAGACGCGGTCGCTGAACCTGCTGTCGCTCGGCGAAGCTTCCGCCGTCGGCGCCGGCGTGCCGATCCAGAAAGACCGGATTCTGCTGCTGCTGACCGCGGTCGCTCTCGCCGCTTCCGCCGTATCCGTCACCGGCGGAATCGCTTTTATCGGCCTGATGGCGCCGCATATCGCCCGCGCGCTCGTCGGACCGGCACATCAGCGGTTTATTCCGGTCTCGATCCTTGTCGGCGGCTGGCTGCTGCTGCTGGCCGACACGATAGGGCGCAGCCTGAACGATCCCGGCGGGATCGCGGCCGGCATCGTCGTCGCTTTTATCGGGGCGCCGTATTTCCTGCATCTGCTGCTCAAAAAGCCGAACTGAACCCAAACCGCAAAAAACCAAAAAACGCCCTTCCGCCTTGCGGTCCCTTGCCGGGAACCGCTTGAGCGGAGAGGCGTTTGCTTATCGTTCGCCGAATCGGCGGTAAAGGTTGCGTTGGCGCGGCCTGCTGGTCCTGCTTCTGGCGTTGCCTCTAGTTTTGCATGATGAAATCGCGTTTGATTTTGTAATTTTGGTCGTCGAACACCTGGATCAGGTTATATTTCGTATCGCGCTGGGCCGGAATCTTGCCGGCGGCGCGGATAATGTCGAGCGTCTGCTCGATATTGACCTTGTGGGTCGTGCCCGCGGCCGATACGACGTTTTCTTCCATCATCGTGCTGCCGAAGTCGTCGCAGCCGTAGCTGAGCGACATTTTGCCCACTTCCGGTCCCATCGTGACCCACGACGATTGGAAATGCTTGATGTTGTCGAGCACGATGCGGCTGATTGCCACGTTTTGCAAATACTGCTCCGGCGTCTGCTTCTCGACTTTCATGTTCGTGTTGTCCGGCTGGAACGTCCACGAGATGTAGGCGAGGAACCCTTCGGAATCGTAGCCGTTGCGAATGCACTCGTCCTGGGCTTCGCGCACTCTCAGCATGTGCAGCGCGCGCTCTTCGTACGATTCGCCGAAGCCGATCACCATCGTCGCGGTCGTGTTCATGCCGACTTTGTGCGCCGTCTGCATGACGTCCATCCAATCGCGCCACGAGCCTTTGAGACGGCTGATCTTGCGGCGGGTCCGGTCGTCGAGAATCTCGCCGCCTCCGCCGGGCAGGGAATCAAGTCCCGCTTCGTGGATCGCGCGGATCGTATCTTCCATCGACATGCCGGACAGCTTCTGCATCTTCATGATTTCCGCGGGCGAGAACGAGTGCATCGTCACGTTCGGGAAATGCTGCTTGATCTTGCGCAGAATGTTCAGGTAATATTCGAACGGCAGATCCGGGTTGACCCCGCCCTGCATCAAAATTTCCGTGCCGCCCACGTCTTCGGTCTCCTGAATTTTTTGCAGGATCACTTCATCGGGAAGCACGTACCCTTCGGGCGAACCCGGACGGCGGTAAAACGCGCAGAAACGGCAAAAAACGTCGCACACATTCGTATAGTTGACGTTGCGTCCGATGACGAACGTCGTGATCGGATCGGGATTTTTGCGAATCATCAGCTCGTTGGCGGCATGTCCCAGCTTCTCGATCTCGTTCGTTTCGTACAGGGCGATCGTATCTTCGACGTCGAGACGTCCCCCGTTCAAAGCTTTATCCAGTATTTTATCAACCGCACTCATTGCATGCAGCCTCCTTTGTGAAAATAGGTTCAAATAAAGTGAGTCGTATCCGTTCGGGCCGTACTGCACAATCTCTATTTTGAAAAGTTAAAATTTAATCGGGCCCTGCAATACAACTAATCCTATCACACTTTACATAAGAATTAAATATGAGTGAACTTCGATCCGCCGGCAAAAAACAAAAACCGGTCCGCCGAAGCGGACCGGTCTGCTGCTGCTTGGCGCCGTTAGGCGAGCAGCACGGCGATCAGCGCGATCAGCGCCGGCACCGTCTGGATAAACAAAATTTTGAATTTGGCCGTAGCCGCTCCGTAAATGCCGGCGACCATTACGCAGACGAGGAAGAAGATCTGGATATGCGCCCCCGCCTCCGCGTTCGGATACACCAGGCCGAATACAAGACCCGCCGCCAGAAACCCGTTATACAGCCCCTGATTGGCCGCAAGCGACAACGTCATGTCGGCAAATTTCTGCTCCAGTCCGAACGCTTTCATCCCGCGCGGCTTGTTCCACATAAACATTTCCAGGACCAGAATATACACGTGCAGCAGCGCGATCAGCGCTACCAGGACGTTGGCCACCCATTCCATCGCATTCCCTCTTTTCTTCTGAGGCTTTTGCCTATTTCCATTCATTGTAACAGAAAAAAGAGGTTGCTCCCTTTAGCGAAGGAAAGTTAATCGGCCAGCGCCTGTTCCAGGTCCGCAATCAGGTCGTCGACGTTCTCCAGGCCGACCGAGAAGCGCAGCAGGCCGTCGGCAATGCCGCGCTCAAGCCGCACTTCGCGCGGCATCGCCGCATGCGACATCATCGGCGGATACGACAGGATGCTCTCAACCGCGCCCAGGCTGACCGCAACGAGCGGCAGCTTCACGCGGTTCAGCAGCCGTTTGGCCCGCTCCTCGGAGCCGACGTCGAACGACACGACCGCGCCGTAGCCGGTCGACTGCCGTTCGTGGATGACGCGGCCCGGATGCTCCGGCAGGCCCGGGTAGTAGACGGCTTCCACGTCTTGACGTTCGGACAGCCACTGCGCGAGCCTGCGCGCTCCGATCTCGCTGCGCTCCATGCGGGCGCCGAGCGTCTTGATGCCGCGGATCAGCAGCCAGCAGTCCTGCGGCCCGAGCACCGTGCCGAGCCCGTTTTGCAGCTTTTTGAGCTGCGCGGCCAGCTCCGGCGTGCGCGCCACTGCAAGGCCGGCCAGCACGTCGCTGTGTCCGCCGAGGAACTTCGTCGCGCTGTGCAGCACGATATCGACGCCCTGTTCGATCGGCCGCTGATAATACGGCGTCATGAACGTGTTGTCCACGAGCGTCAGCAGGTCATGCTCTTTGGCCCAGTCCGCTACCGCGCCGACGTCGGTAATCTTGAGCGTCGGATTCGACGGCGTCTCCATGTAGACGCCTTTGGTGTTCGGACGCAGCGCCGCTTTGACCTGATCGAGCTCGGTCATGTCGACGAAGGTCGTCTCGATGTTCATGCGGCTCAAAATGGTCGTCAGCAGCCGGTACGTGCCGCCGTAGACGTCTTCCGTGACGATCAGGTGATCGCCGGCCGAGAAGATCATGAGCGCCGCGGAGATCGCGGCCATGCCGGACGCGAACGCGTAACCGCCGGCTCCGCCTTCGAGCAGCGAGATATAATCTTCGAGCGCCTGGCGCGTCGGGCTGCCGGAGCGGCTGTAATCGTACTGCGGCGGATTATAAATGTCGAAATGGTGGAACGTCGACGCCTGATAGATCGGCACGCTGGACGCGCCGGTCGCCGGATCGATCTCCGCGCCGAAATGGATCAGCTTCGTGTCGAAATGCCGGTCTTTGAGCGCCTGCGCCGCTTCTTCGGGCGTTTGCAGCTGCCGGGGCGCGGCCGCGGCCTGCTCCGGCGTGCGTCCTTGCGGCTGCGCCGTTTTCTCCGTGCCGGTCTCCAAACTGTCGCCGTTATTCCCCTTGTTTACGTCGGTCATATTAAGCTTGCGCCCCTTCCGTCTCGTTCCAAGCCGCCTGCAGCGCGCCATCCAGATCCGCGATCAGGTCGTCGATATGCTCGATGCCGACCGAGAAACGCAGCAGCTTGTCGTCCACGCCGATCGCGTCGCGAATTTCCTGCGGAATATCCGCGTGCGTCTGAATCGCCGGATACGTCATCAGCGACTCGACGCCGCCCAGACTTTCCGCGAAAGCGATCAGCCGGATATGACGCAAGATCGGATCGATCCAGCGCGCGTCTTTGACTTTGAACGAGAAAATACCGGTATTGCCGCTCGACTGCCGGTTCTGTACGTCGTGTCCCGGATGCTCCGGCAGACCCGGATGGTAGACGGCTTCGATCTGCGCATGCTGCTGCAGAAAGCGCGCAAGCGTCAGGGCGTTGCTCTCGTGCCGCTCCATCCGCAGCGCCAGCGTCTTCATGCCGCGCATTAATTGGTAGGAGTCGGTCGGGCTCAGCACCGCGCCGATCGAATTGTGGAGGAAAAACATTTCTTCGGACAGCTCTTTGCCTTGGGTCACGATCAGGCCCGCCAATACGTCGTTATGCCCGCCCAGGTATTTGGTGGCGCTGTGCACGACGATGTCGGCGCCGAGTTCGATCGGACGCTGGAAAAACGGCGTCAGCAGCGTGTTGTCGACGATCGTCAGTATCCCGTGCGGCTTCGCCCAGTCGGCGACCGCCTTGATATCGGTGACCATCATGAGCGGATTGGTCGGCGTCTCGATAAACACCGCTTTCGTATTCGGCGTGCGCAGACGCTCGATGCCTTCGAGATCGTTCGTATCGACGTATGAGGCTTTGACGCCGAACCGGGACAGCACGCGCTCCAGCAGGCGGTACGTGCCGCCGTACAGGTCGAGCGAGACGATCAGATGGTCGCCCTGCCCGAACAGCGCAAATACGGTCTGCAGCGCAGCCATGCCGGAACTGCACGCGAAACCGGCGTCGCCCGCTTCCAGCTTGGCCGAAGCTTCTTCCAGCACGCTGCGGGTCGGGTTCTTGGTCCGGGTATAGTCGAAGCCGGTGCTCTGGCCGAGCCCCGGATGCCGGTAAGCGGTCGAATGGTAGATCGGGAACGTCACGCCTCCCGTCTGCGGGTCTTCAAGCGAGCCGATCTGCGCAAGCGCGCTTTCGATTTTGAGCTGTCTGTCGTCCTTCATGGTCATTCCTCCTGAATGGATCGTGGATTGATTGAGTGAGTGATTCAGATGCCGGCGCCGTAGTCGCTGAACGATACTTCTTTGGTCAGGTCGACCTGATCGAACGGAGTCTCCTGGTAGACGTAATAGTTGAGCCAGTTCGAGAACAGCAGATTGGCGTGCGCTCTCCAGGAAGACAGCGGCTTGCGGGTCGGATCGTCGTTCGGAAAATAGTTTCTCGGAACCGGGATATCCATCCCTTTGGCGATATCGCGGTCATACTCCCATTTGAGCGACAGCGGATCGTATTCGGAGTGGCCGGTGGCAAAGATCTGCTTGCCGTCGCGGGTCGCGACCAGATAGACGCCCGCTTCTTCGGACTCGGCCAGAATCTCGAGTTCCGGGCTGCGCAAAATATCTTCCCGCTGCACGTCCGTATGGCGCGAGTGGGGCACGAAGAAACATTCGTCGAAGCCGCGCAGCAGCTGCACGTTGGTCTTGTTCATCGTATGCGGGAAGACGCCGAAGCATTTGTCCGCCAGCGGAATTTTGTTCACGCCGAAGTGATGGTACAGGCCGGCCTGCGAAGCCCAACAGATATGCAGCGTCGAAGTGACGTTCTTCTTGGACCACTCGAAGATCTGGCGAATCTCGTCCCAGTAGCTCACCTGCTCGAATTCGAGCTGCTCGACCGGCGCCCCGGTAATGATCATGCCGTCGAAGCGTTTGTGCTTGATTTCGTCGAACGTTTTGTAAAAAGTGTTCAGGTATTCTTCCGACGTGTTCTTGGACGTATGCGAACTCGGGTACAGCAGCACGACGTCCACCTGCAGCGGCGTGTTGCCGATCAGGCGCAGCAGCTGCGTCTCGGTCGTCTCCTTCGTCGGCATCAGGTTCAAAATCGCGATGCGGAGCGGACGGATATCCTGGCTGTACGCCCGGCTCTCGTCCATGACGAAAATATTTTCCTTCAGCAGCACTTCCATGGCGGGCAGATTATCGGGTACTTTAATCGGCACTTTCCATTCACTCCTTTTACGTTTTGACGTTTGACGTTGAATGTGGACACGGGTGTCGTGCGATCGAGCATTCGGCAGCCGGAAAAGCGTTTTTCGGCACGAAAGTGTACCAAAAAGACCTTTCCGGGCAAGCCGAGAAAGGTCTATATAAAGCTAGCGCCTCTCTCATCTGTCAAGTTACCGGATGCGCGACGCTAAGATCGAAGCTGATCGACTCGTGCCTCGTCTCTGTTCGCACGGCGTGCCGTGACGACAAGGGCTGATCGACTCGTGCCTCGTCTGCGTTCGCACGGCGGGCCGTGACGACAAGGGCTGATCGACTCGTGCCTCGTCTCTGTTCGCACGGTAACTTGCAAGAATTAGCACCGTACGACAAAGTCGCCGGTTGCCGGGTTTCATCGGGCTAGTCCCTCCACCTGCTCTTGATAAGATTCCACTGAAATATTCAATTGTCGAATTCCCGACACTTTCGCCGGGATAACGTTAGATTCAATTATACACATTTTATGCATTCAAGCAAGAAGCGGGCTGTATCGATTTTCTTCATCTACAGTTTCGCCGCGGCGGAGCCGATAACGTAAGCATCCCTTGTCACAAACAAGACCTTGAAAGGCCCTAGGGTGCAGGTTATACTTAACGAGGGTTTTATGAAAACAATTTTGAAAACAAGAGGTGACTTTCAGATGGACGGCGACCCGAGGCCCAAGCGCGAGAGAACGCAGCACGCATCCGACAATCGAAAAAACGGCCGACCGGCGTCAATGCCTCCATGTATGGAAGTTAACTGACCGGCCGCCGCCTTAAGGGCTGAACTGCCGTTCAACCGTTTAAGGCGACGCCCGTTCCGGCGACGGCCTGTTTTTTCCTGCGCTCTCCCGCGAATTCGAGACTATTTCACCAGACGAGCGATCGTCTCATTTCGAAGGAGTTGAACCGCATGAAAATCCGGCATGTCAAATACGGCGTTTTTACGCTGATCGAAAATGAAAAACTGACCGACACGCTCACCCCGCCCGAAGAAGGCTTCTACTGGATCGATGCCGATCTCGACGACGTGACGCTGCTCCAGCTCACGTTCGGCCTGCACGATCTGGCGGTCGAAGATATGCTCGGCGAGGAAGAACAGCGGCCGAAAATCGAAATTTACGAGAACCACTATTTTACCGTCGTCAACAGTATCCGCTTCGACAACGAAGAGATCTTTATGCGCGCGCTGAACATTTTTCTCGGCCGGCATTTTATCATTACGGTAACCCGGCAGAAGATTCACGAACTCCGCACGGTCAAGCCGATCATGTGGGAAGAAGAAGTGCATACGCCGGACCGCTTCATGTATCTGCTGATCGACCGCGTCGTCGACAACTTCTTCGCCGTCGGCGACCGGATCGAAGACCAGATCGAGCAGCTGGAAGAAGATATCCTGATGAATACGAAGCGCACGCATCTCAACGATATCATCGGCCTGCGGGCGGAGATTCTCTGGCTCAAAAAGGTACTGGTGCCGCAGCGCGAAGTCATCAATATTCTGAACAAAAAAGATCTGCGCCTGATTGACGACGAGCTGCAGAAATATTTCAGCGACATCTACGAAAATACGGTCAAAGTGTCCGAGGCTTTCGATACGTACCGCGATCTGATGGGCAACCTTCGCGAAGCGTACCAGTCCAGCATTTCCAACCGCGCGAACGAAATCATGAAGGTGTTCACGGTCATCACGACCATCTTCATGCCGCTGACGGTCGTGACGGGCATCTACGGTATGAACTTCGACCATATGCCGGAGCTGCATTGGACGTACGGCTACCCGATGGTCATCGCGCTCATGGTCGTGCTCGGCTTTACGATGTACCTGCTGTTCCGCAAAAAAGGCTGGCTGTAAGTTCGGCGCGTTCGGCGCCTTCCTGCATCGACCCGCTCCGCACACGCACGCATACAAAAGGGCTGTTCCCGCTTCCGGCATCCGGAGCTTGGAACGGCCCTTTTTGGCGATCCGCGGCGCAGGCGCAAGATTAAGCCTGACGCCTGGCGTCCGAAGCCGGGTTCAACCGGCGTGCGTGCCCCGCTTGCGGCCGGATGCGGCAGGCGCGGCGGCCGGCTTAGGCGCGATGACGACTTCCGGCGCCGATTCCACTACGGCTTCGGCGACCGCTCCCGGCGCAGGCTGCCCTGCCGGTTCCGGTGTCATCGCCGCTTCGGCTTCGCGGCGCTCCGCGGCCCGGCGACGAAGCATGCGCAGCATCCGCAGCTGCTCGTACAGAATCTCCAGGCCCGGTTCGCTCGGCGGTTCTTCGCCGTACACTTTCTTCAGGACGGGCTTGAGAAAAGAATCGCCCAGTTCGGCATACGCCCGCATGACGGCTTCGCGCTGCTCCTGCGGCATCAGCTGCAGTTCGTGCTCGATTACGGATTCCAGGTCGTATCCGTTCTTCTCCAGCGATTCCATCATGTCGATCAGCTCGCGCCGATCCAGACCGCTGGCCTCGCTGATCTGAGACAGCGAAGAACCGACTTTGGCGGATTCCAGCAGCAGCCGCGTCGCCCGGACCCGTTCGGCTTCGCGCTTGAACTTGCGCTCTTTGCCTTTGTACGTCCACGCTTCGAATTCTTCCTCGTCCAGGCGCCGCTCCACCCAGTCGAGCGGGAAAGTATGCTTGCGCTCCAATGTTCGCGTATGCTCCAATACCGCTTCGCCGTAACGCTGCACGGTGTTCTCGCCGATCCCCGGCAGCTCGCGCAGCTCTTCCTGCGTCCGCGGCATGAACGCCGCAATGAGCCGCAGCGCGCGATTGGTCGCGATCAGATACGGCGCCCGGTGCTCTTCGGTCGCCCGCACCCTGCGCCAGGCGGCCAGCCGCTGGTACAACTCTTCGTCGGCGTTCAGTTCGCTGTAGCAGATCAGCCTCTGCGTGAAGCGGCCGCGCTGACCGGCTTCGAGAAATTCCTGAAACGTATCCCGGATCACCGGCCGATACCCTTCGGCAAGCTTGGCCGCCAGCCGGTGGCGGTACACGGCCAGCATCTCGTTCCAGACCGAGCCTTCGTACCAGATTTCGCGCTCCGGCCGCTTTTCCCCCGCGGCGTCTTCCCGACTCCAACCGCTGATCCACAATCCGTCTTCTTCTTCGATCCAGACCTGGGCCGACTCGATTTCATGCTCCTTCTCAATTTCCATCCGGTTCAAAAATACGATCGTCATTTCGTTTCCCCCCGTTGTGTCGCGCGACGTCGACAAGTTTGCAGCGAAAACGCAAAAAAGCACCCCTCCTACATGGATATGTAAGAGAGGTGCTTCCTCCGCGCTTGTATGCTGTTGCCCTTATCATACTCTCGATACGGAAGAAGAGTCAAGATTCTTTTGGCGGCTTTTTGCTGCGTCGACATCCGGGCCGCTCACGCCTGATTGTCCAATGTCTCCAGCCGCTTTTGGAGCGGTCCCCGCCAGGCGTCGGCCAATTCGCGAACGTCCAGCAGGCTGCGGATCGCTTCGGCATCGTCTTTGCGCTTGTACTTGATCTCGTTCGCGCGCATGACGGTCATGCCGGCCGGATGGCGTTCCAGCAGTTCCATCCGGTCTCCGGCCTGGATCAGCCCTTCACGGACGACCCGGAAATAAAAGCCGCTGTAGCCCGTCTCCTGCACTTTCTCCGGCAGTTCCGGCACGCCGTAGCGGACCGACAGCTTGAAGCAAGGCTGCCTCGGCTGGCTAAGCTG
This sequence comes from Saccharibacillus sp. WB 17, assembly GCF_008634075.2. NCBI lineage: Bacteria > Bacillati > Bacillota > Bacilli > Caryophanales > Paenibacillaceae > Saccharibacillus > Saccharibacillus sp. WB 17. Next base: position 78,157 of record NZ_VPFK02000015.1, read on the forward strand.
CACGATCGCTTCGCCGATAACGAACGTATCGCCGATACAAAAATCTTCTTCCGCTCCGCCCGCGATCGATAAATTTTCGCCGAAAGCGCCCGGGCCGAGCTTCGGCAGCACGCCGTCTTCCCAGAACGCAAACCGGTCCGTCGAATAGACGCAGACCGCTTTGTCCGGACCGCCGTGATTTTTGAGATCGGCCTGCCCGTCGCCTTCGAAGCCGAGCGTACCCAAATACGCGGCTCCGTTGACCGGTTCTTTGAAGATTCCGGTCTGCACTTCCTTTTTGCCGTTCGGTACGGATCTGGGCAGTCCGACGTTCACTGCCGCGATTACGACTTCCTTCATGTTGCATTCCTCCGTTTCTATGGCATGGCGACCCATTGGCCGAAGACGAGCGTGTTGCTCAGCGGCCGCCCGGCCCCGGTCAGCGTCCGACCGTTCGCGTACAGCGCCGAAGAAGCGCCGCCGTCCAGGTTCATCGCCTGCTTGGCGCCCATTTTCTGCATGACCTGCGCCCATTGGCTCATCGTCGCGCCGCCGATCGTGGCCAGCAGCACCGATCCGTCCGGCATGATCGCGATTCCGCTGCGCGCGCCGGAGGCGGTCAGAATCTTGGGATCGTTGAAGCCTTCGCCTGTAGCGTCCAGCGACACTTTGCCGTCCGTGACCAGACGCGGCCCGGCTCCGACTGACGTCACGACGTCGGACCAAGGAATTGGACGCTTGGCGGCATTTTCGTAGGAGAGATTCATGTCGACCGCGGACCCGACTTCAAAACGTCCGGCATTGTTCTGCTCGGAGCCGTGATACACCAGCACGTAACCGTCGCCCGGAATGGACGCGTTGGCATTCGCCGCTTTTTTGACGACTTTGCCTTTGCGCACCGTAACGGCGGTTCCGCCGCTGAAGCCCACGTTCGTCCCCCGGGCCGAATTGTACATGAGCACTACGTTTTGGCCGTCATCCGGCGTACGGTTGACGAAAGTCGCGTACCACCCAAGCGTTCGGCTTTGGCCCGCTTTGTCCGGTCTGCCCGTCACGGTGCCCCGGATGCCGACGCGCAGCGAATCCATCAGCACGGTTCCGTCTGGTTTGAACCCGATGCTCGTTCCGTAATAACCGGTATGCACGATCTGCCCCTGGGCGATCAGCGTGCCGTAAGGATCGGCCGGCCCTCCGTAAGCGTTGAAAAACGCACCGTTGATCGCCGCCGTCGCCCGGCTCTGCTTGACGATCGAAGCGAAACTCTGCGTCTGCCCGACCCGGCCCTGCGCCAGTCCGAGCGCGGCTTTGGTACCTTTCGGAATACTCACGGTCTGCACGGCGTACATCCGCCCCGCGACCGACACTTTCCGCACGCCCGCCTGGATCGCCGCCGCCGCTTCCGTTTGGTGTTCCCCCGCAGCGCCAAATATACCCGATACGGTCAGCACCCCGGCCAACAGCAGCATGCTCCACTTTTTGCTTTTCCCCATGAACGATATCCTCCCGAACCTTTTTGCGCGGCCGCTTGTTTTGTTGGCTGCTTGTTCTATTTGGCGACGAAGGCCGCTTTTTCCTGCTTGACGGGCAGGAAAGTTGGACAGTCAGTCCCCGTCCTTACGCCAAACAAACCCGCCCCTCCATCCGGAGAGCCGGGTTCCCAACCATCAAGACCGTATATCAAGACCTCTCAGCCCTTGAACTCAGTCCTTGAACTCGCCTTTGAACTCGCTCTTGAACTCGCTCTTGACCTCGCCCTTCCCCTCCCTCCCCAAAAAAGGAGAGAGGTGTCCCCGGCGAGCGCAGCAGCAGCGAAGGGTGGAAGAAAGGCTGAGAAGCGACAGCGTTCGCATCTAAAATCCGATTCCCTTCCCCAAGCTGCTTTTTCTTCAATCAGGGGGAATCGGATTTTAGCGGCGATCGAAGCTTCTTCCACCCGGAGCGCCTCCAACGCAAACAGCGCAAACAGCGCTCCCAGCTTCCCCAACCTCAGCCGCATCTCCAACCCCCCTCACCCAAATACGTCCGTCCCCATCATTTTCCCCAGACTGCTCATCTCAAGCTCCGCGAACTTCGCCGACACTTTCGCGTCGTCGATCCGGAATTCGCACAGATCGATCGGGCATTCGACCGGCACTTCGCAGTGGATCTCGGCGAGGGAACGGGACATGTGCAGCATATCGAGATCGTTCTCGATCTTGGCGCGGACAGACTTCGTCAGTTTGTCCAGATTGGCGAGGATGCCGTCGATATCGTCGAATTCCTGGACAAGCTTGATCGCCGTTTTTTCGCCGATGCCTTTGACGCCCGGATAATTGTCGCTGGCATCGCCCATAAGCCCTTTCATGTCGATAATCTGCGAAGGCTTGAGCCCTTTTTCTTCCATCAGGAATTCCGGCGTGTACACCTGGTAGTTGCCATAGCCTTTTTTCATAATAATGACTTTGATCCGGTCTTCGGTCAGCTGCAGCATGTCGTTATCGCCCGACAAAATCTGGACGTCCATGTTCTGCTCGCGCGCGCAGCGCTTGGCGATCGTGCCGATACAATCGTCCGCTTCGTAGCCCGGCATGCCGATATTCGGAATGTCCATCGCCGCGACGACATCCTTGACGAGATCGAACTGCGGAATAAGATCGTCGGGCGCGGCAGAGCGGTTGCCTTTGTACGATTCGAACTGCTCGGTGCGGAACGTGCGGCCGCCCATATCCCAGCAGCAGGCGACGTGCGTCGGGTCGAACTGCCGGATCGCGTCCCACATGTAGCGGACGAATCCGTAGATGCCGTTCGTCGGTACGCCCGCTTCGGTGCGGCGGATATACCCTTTGAGCGCCGTCGCGTAGTACGCGCGGAACAGCAGCGCCATGCCGTCGACCAGCATCAGCGTCGGCTTGCGCGCGAGGACGTTTTGCGGAAGGCTTTCGATGCCACCGTGTTCGCTCATGCCTGCTCCTCCTTTTGGCTCCAGCTTTGTGCGTACAGCTCCGGCTTGAAGCCGACCGTTACGCGTTCGCCGTCGGTGACGACCGGACGTTTGATCAGCATGCCGTTCGAAGCCAGCAGCTCGGCGCGTTCTTCTTCGCCAAGGTCGGCCAGCTTGTCTTTGAGTCCAAGCGATTTGTACACTTCCCCGCTTACGTTAAAAAACTTTTTGGAATCCAGACCGCTGCGTGCGATCAGGTCGAGCATTTCGGACTTGGACGGCGGCTGTTCGTTGATCGGAATCAGTTCCAGCTCCCGCCCTTCGTTTTGCAGCCATTTGATCGCATTGCGGCATGTGCTGCATTTGGCGTAATGATACACTTTAAGCGAAGTCATCGGTACGATTCACATCTCTTTCTTGGGTGACTGGACGATCCGCCTGCGCGGACTGCCCGCTGTTCAATCGGCGTTCCAACTCTTCCAGATCCGGCGGAAAAGGAGCTTCGAACGTCATCCGCTCCCGCGTGCCCGGATGAACGAAAGACAGCCGGAACGCGTGCAGCGCCTGACGGTCGATCCACGTATCGAGAAGCCGCGCCTGCAGCAGCTGCGGCTCGTTCAGCGGATCAGCGGATGTATATTTATACATAGTGTCTCCGATAAGCGGACAGCCGGCATGCGTCATATGGACGCGGATCTGATGCGTGCGCCCGCTTTCGAGCTCCAGCTCGACCAGCGAAGCGCGCTGCGCGTCATACCGTTCCAGCGTACGGTATCGGGTCGCCGCCGCGTAGCCGCCCGGCGTCACGATCCGCACATGCGGATTCTCCGGATCGCGGTCGATCGGACCTTCGATCCGGCCCGATTCCGGCTGCGGGCAGCCGTGCACGATCGCGCGGTACGTCTTGTCGACGGTACCGGCGATCATCTGCTCGGAAATATGCTGGTGCACGTACGGATTTTTGGCGATGGCCAGCACGCCGGACGTCTCGCGGTCCAGCCGGTGCACCGGGCGAAACCGCACCTGTTCGCCGCGATCCCGCCAATGCCGCACGACGCCGTTGGCCAGCGTGCCGGTGTAATGGCCCTGCGTCGGATGAACGATGACGCCGGCCGCTTTGTTCACGATCAGCAGATCGCGGTCTTCGTACAGAATATCGAGCGGCATCTCTTCCGGCAAAATATCGTCTGATATTTCGCGTTCCATCCGCAGCTCGACGAGGTCGCCGGCCCGGACATAGACGCTGATATAGACTCTTTCGCCGTTGAGCGTAATGCCGCGTTCGGTCATTTTGAGCCGGGAAGTCAGCTTGCGCGAGACGCCGAGCCGGTTGTGCAGCAGCGTCTTGAGCGTCCAGCCGTTCTCCCGTTCGGTGACGACGTACACGATCGGATCGTAATAGCCGAGTTCCGGTTCGATGCCTTTTTCCTGCGGAAATTCGCGGCCTTGCGACCTGTTTTCCACCTGTGCGTGTTGTATCGTTCGTTTGGGTATCGGTTGTTTGGGTATCGGGCTGTTTGTTGTCGGTTCGATCTTCATTCACCCTGCTTTTGTTCAGTTTGACGGTCCGGTTCTTCGCCGCCGGAAAAGACCCGGGCGCCGCGCACATACTCCACGTCGTCGACCCGCAGCTTGAGGTTGGCGGCACGCGCGGCGCTGAAAAAGTAATCCGACAGACGGTTGAGGTACTTGAGCACTTCCGGATTGACGTCCGCTTCGTCGGACAGCGTGACGGCGCGGCGCTCCGCCCGTCTGCATACGGTGCGGCAGACGTGCAGCAGAGCGGCCGGCGGACTTCCGCCCGGCAGAATAAAGCGTTCGAGCGGCGGATTGTTCGCTTCAAGCTTGTCGATCCACGTCTCCAGACGCTCCGTCATCGCCGGATGCGTCTTGTACGGCTGCTGCTTCGCGGGCGTATACGCCAGGTCGGAGCCGCAGTCGAACAGTTCCTGGCCGACGACGGCCAGCTGTTCGCGCAGATCTTTGAACCGGTCGTCGTGCAGCAGCGCCGCCGCCTGGCCGACGAAGCTGTTCAGCTCGTCGATCGTGCCGTAGGCTTCTACCCGCGCATCGTCTTTGCGTACCCGTCCCCCGATCACGGACGTCTGTCCTTCATCTCCGGTCTTCGTATAAATACGCATGGTCGCGTCCTCCCTTGGCTGTCTGCCGGTGATGTCGTCTTGCGTAGGTCACGCGGTCGCGGCTTAACCTTCGGCAAGCTTCTGCAGCACTTTGATCGCCGCGTCTTTGTCGGGCGCGTTGATCAGCACGCAGGCGAGCATGCCGTCGGGCGTATAGCCGGCATCCTGGAACATCTTCATGTCTTTGACCGGAATGCCGAACAGATGCTTTTCGAGCGTAGCGTCGCGGTCTCCGTCTTTGAGCACGCCGCTTTCGAATACGCCGTCCGGATAATCGGCCTGGTCGAAGTAATCGTCGAGCACGACGTGGGCGCCGTCCTTGCCGTAAATTTTAATCGAATCCTCGGGAAGAATGACGATCGAATTGCCTCCCGCGGCGTATTCCACCAACACTTTTTGCAAATCGAACATCGGCGAATAGTTGAACTCCGCTTTCAGATCCGGCACGTCGGCGTTCAATTTTTCTTGAATGACGTCGATTCCTTCGCGGCTCGATGAAGCTTTGTCCGACATAAAGATCAGAACGCCGTCGTCTTTGCCGCATCCGGCCAGCATCAGGATCGAAGCGATCAGCAGCAGCCAGATCCCCATTTTTTTCCGTTTCACTCTTACTCCTCCTTGGACGTTTCCCTGGGCGCGCGCGCCCGTAATCGAAGTGGTGCTTTAACCAATATATCATACTCTTTTGCCTCAAGCATTTCCGTGCCTGCCTGTCCGCGCTCCCACGCAAAAAGGAAGAGCTTCCGCTGCGCGGGCTCTTCCTTGTCGGGTCGGTAGATCGATCGTTTCGGGAGTGAATGCAGAAATCGTTCCGCGCGCTTGAAGTCCGAAAAAGACGGCGTCAGCGGACGAGCTGCATATATTCGTTGATTTTGAGGTCGAGCCGACTGCTGATTTCGACGACGTTCACAGCGGTGAACGACTGTTCGCGGCCGAAAGTTTCTTCCATTTGGGCGCGCAGAATGCGTATCTCTTCCTGCAGGAACAGCTCGCGTTCCGCCATGGCGCCGGAAGCGTGAGCCCCGTGCTGCATATGCGGTCTTGCAGAACGTTGTCCATGCCTCGGTGTATGAAACGAAGCGGCAGACAAAAAAGATTCCCCCTTGAAAAATCACCTGGTTTGATTACCCATTATATAGAAGGTATCCATTAAAATCAACTTATTCAAGAGGGAGTAATATCTCTTTTTTTTGGATTTTAACCCAATTTGCATTAAGCGCCTTCGCGCTTGACCTTGTACACGAATTGGCCGATCCGGTCCATCGCTTCGTTCAGCTGCGCGACCGAAGTCGCGTAGGAACAGCGCAGGAATCCTTCGCCGCCCAGCCCGAACACGTCGCCCGGCACGGCAGCCACTTTTTCTTCCACGAGCAGGCGCTGGGCGAACGTCTCCGACGTCAATCCGGTAGACTGGATACTCGGGAACGCGTAGAACGCGCCTTCCGGTTCGTGGCAGTCGAGTCCCGCGTCGCGCAGTCCCTGTACGACAAGCCGGCGGCGGCGGTTGTACGATTCGACCATTTTGTCTTTTTCGCCCAGTCCGTTCGTCAGCGCTTCGAGCGCCGCGACCTGTCCCATAACCGGCGCACACATCACCGTATACTGGTGAATCTTGAGCATGGCCGAGATCAGCTCCGGGTGTCCGCAGGCATAACCCATCCGCCAGCCGGTCATCGCGAACGCTTTGGAGAAGCCGCTGACGAGAATCGTCCGGTCTTTCATGCCCGGAGCGGCGGCGAAGCTTGCGTGCTTGCCTTGTCCGTAGCTGAGTTCGGCATAAATTTCGTCGGAGATGACGATCAGATCGTGCTTTTCGACCACTTTGGCGATCGGCAGCCAGTCTTCGGCCGTCATCGTCGCTCCGGTCGGATTGCTCGGGTAGCACAGAATAAGCACTTTGGACTTCGGCGTGATGCTCGCTTCGAGCGCTTCGGCCGTCAGCTTGAAGCCGTCTTTGGCGAACGTCTCGATGCCGACCGGAATCCCGCCCCCGATCGAAGTGATCGGCGAATACGAGATGTAGCACGGCTCCGGCACGAGCACTTCGTCGCCCGGACGGATCAGCGCCCGCAGCGCCAGGTCGATCGCTTCGCTGCCGCCGACCGTGACAAGCACTTCTTTTTCCGGATCGTACGACGTGCCGAACGAACCGCTCAGGTAAGACGCGATCGCTTCACGCAGCTCGATCATGCCGGCGTTCGACGTGTAACGCGTGTAGCCGCGCTCCAGCGAATAGACGCACGCTTCGCGCACATGCCACGGCGTCACGAAATCGGGTTCGCCCACGCCGAGCGTAATGATGTCTTTGCTCGCGCTCACGAGATCGAAAAACTTGCGGATGCCCGAAGGCTTGATATCGCGCACAAGCGGCGACAGATAGCGTTCCATCGACCCCTGTTCGGAGTCGGAAGGTTGAAGCAGGCTTCCTTTATCGTTCAGTTCCCGGTTAGTAATCATCGTTTCGCATCCTTTACGGCGAGATCATCAGACGGCGATCTTCTTCGTGTTCCTCGAAAATGATACCGTTCTGCTTGTATTTTTTGAGAATGAAATGCGTTTTGGTCGACAGGACGGATTCGATCGGCGAAAGCTTGTCGGAGACGAAGCTGGCCACTTCCTTGAGGCTCAGGCCGTCCACTTCGACGAGCAGGTCGTAGGCGCCGGACATGAGGAAGACCGATTTGACCTGCGGGTACAAATAGATCCGCTCGGCGATTCCTTCGAATCCGCGGCCCCGCTCCGGCGTAATCTGCACTTCGATCAGCGCGGTCACTTTCTCGTCGTTGACTTTGCTCTCGTTGACGACGGTCGCGTATTTGACGATGACGCGGTCTCCTTCGAGTTCGGCCACCGCTTCGCGCACTTCTTCCTCCGGCACGTTCAGCATGGTGGACAGCAGCTGCGGCGTACGCCGCGCGTCCTCTTCCAACAGTTCGAGAATATCCAGTTTGAGCTTGTTCGTTTCTTTCACTACGCATGCCTCCAGATCGATTTCGCTTGATAATGAATCGTTCGGTACTCCTTGCAAACCTTGTTGTACCTCATCTTACCCCAAAAAAACCGGTTCTGCTACCGTTCGCCGCCAATCCGAGCATACCGCCGGCGTTCCAAAAAGCGCTTCGCGCGGATGCGCCACACCACGGCATGCCAAAACCCCCGCTTCCGTAAGGAGCGGGGGTTTTGCGCATGACGCGGGATTTTGATTTTCGGCAAGAGCCGCCGCGGACGCCGTCTCCCGGCATCCGCGCATCGGCGCTCTTTTGTGGGAACCTTGTTACAAGACCTTTTTGCAGGATCTTTTTACAAGACCGAGACGCCGATCACATACGACAGCGAGATCGACAAGATCATCGAGATCAAGCCGACCGCCCGGTTATCCCGTCCGATCTCTTCATCCACCTTGAAAAACGGAGTGATGAACTCGAACAGGAAATAGGCGACCATCAGCAGTACGAATCCGACCAGCGACCACAGCATGCTCTCGTAGATGCTGGAGCCGGATTCGATACAGAAACGCAGGATGTTGCAGATGCCGAAAATTTTGCCGCCGGTCGCCATGGCGACGGCCACGTTGCCTTTGCGGATCTCGTCCCAGCATTTGTAGCGGGTGACGACTTCGAAAATGGACAGAAAAACGACCAGCTCCAGCACCGCGACCGAAAAGTAGGCCACGGCCGCTCCCATCGGAGTCGCCAGCATAGCATCGATTACCGTATTCATGCGCGTTCCGCCTCCGCCCTGTCCGTTACTTGAGCTCGGCTACGGTGACGCCGTTGCCGCCCTCGCCATAATTGCCGAGCCGGTACGACTTGACCAGTTTGTGCCGGCGCAGATGTTCCTGGATGCCGGTGCGCAGCACGCCCGTGCCTTTGCCGTGAATCAGATACACCTGGCCGAGGTTCGACAGAAACGCTTCGTCGATAAAGCGGTCGGCTTCCATCAGCGCTTCTTCCAGGTTCGCGCCGCGCAGATCGAGCTCGGAGCGGGTGCTGTCGTCCTTCGTGCGCTTGACCGCCGTCACCGGCTTCTGCTTGGGCGCCGTGACCGGAGCGCTTTGCACTTTCTCCAGCGAAGACAGCGCCACTTTCATCTTCATGATGCCGAGCTGGACCATCGCTTCCTTGCCGTCCAGTTCGATCACGTGGCCGCGCTGGCCAAGGTTCGCCAAAATCACTTCGTCGCCCGGTTCGATCTTCTGCGACACTTGGGCGCCGGACGGCTTTTTGCTCTTCTTGACGCGGGCGGCCGGTTCGGCTTCGTCCAGCTGGCGGCGGGCCGCGATCAGCTTGTGTTCCTTGACCGAGGCGCCTTCTTCCATCGCCAGGCGGCGCAGTTCGGACACGACTTCGTCGGCTTCCTTGCGGGCTTTGGCGATAATGTCGCGCGCTTCGTTCTCGGCTTTCTCGAGTCTCGCGTCGCGCTGGGATTCCTGCTTCTCCAATTCGCGTTCCTGCCGCGTCCGCAGCTCTTCGATCTCGCGGCGCAGCCGTTCGGCTTCTTCGCGCTCGGCTTCGGCTCCGATCCGGTTCTCTTCCAGCGCGCTGATCATGTTCTCGACGCGCAGATCTTCTTCCTTCACTTCGCCGCGGGCGAAGCTAAGAATTTTGCCCGGCAGGCCGAGGCGCTCGGCGATGGCAAACGCGTTGCTTCGTCCCGGCACGCCGACAAGCAGCCGGTAGGTCGGGCTCAGCGTCGCCACGTCGAACTCCATACTGGCGTTGATAACGCCGTCGCGCTCGTACGCGTACGCTTTGAGTTCGCTGTAGTGGGTCGTCGCGACCATGCGGCAGTTGAACTGGTGGATATATTCGAGGATGGCGATCGCAAGCGCCGAACCTTCCGCCGGGTCCGTGCCCGCGCCCACTTCATCGAGCAGGACGAGACTTTTCGGCGTCATGTCTTTCAGGATGCGAATGATGTTCGTCATATGGCTGGAAAATGTACTCAGGCTCTGCTCGATGCTCTGCTCGTCGCCGATGTCCGCGTAGATCGCGTCGAACACGCACAGTTCGCAGCCTTCGTCGGCCGGTACGAACAGACCGGACATCGCCATCAGGCTGAGCAGGCCGATCGTCTTGAGCGTGACCGTCTTGCCGCCCGTGTTCGGGCCGGTCACGATGATGCTGGAAAATTCCCCGCCGAGCTCGACGTCGAGCGGCACGACATGTTTGGGATCGATCAGCGGATGGCGCCCTTTGCGGATACGCAAATACCCGCGGTCGTTGACGGTCGGCTCGGTCGCTTTCATGCGGTGGGCCAGACGGCCTTTTGCGAAAATGAAGTCGAGCTGGGCCAGTACGTCGACGTCGTACGCGATCAATTCCGCCTGTTCGCCGACCGCGGCGGTCAGCTTCTGCAAAATGATCTCGACTTCGCGCGTCTCGCGCAGCTTCGTCTCGCGCAGCTTGTTGTTCATCGCCACGATCGCTTCCGGCTCGATAAACATCGTCGCGCCGGAACTCGATTGGTCGTGCACGATGCCGCCGAAGTGCGAGCGGTATTCGGACTTGACCGGGATAACGAAGCGGTCGCCGCGAATCGTGATGAGCTGGTCCTGAAGCATCTTGGAGACGCTCGACGAACGGATCATCGATTCCAGCTTCTCGCGGATGCGGGATTCGCCCCCGCGCAGTTCGCGCCGGACGGCCGCAAGCGTCGGGCTGGCCGAATCCAGCACTTCGGCCGAATCGCCGATGCACGAATTGATCAGGCGCTCCAGCTCTTTCTGATCGGAGATCAGCTCGGCCAGGCCGTCGAGCAGTTCGACCGGATGCTCTTCGTGCAGCGTCTGGATAAACCGGCGCAGGCGGCGCGAGCCGTACAGCGTCGTCGCGATGCCGAGCAGCTCGTGCGGATTCAGCATGCCGCCGATCCGCGCGCGCTGCACGGCCGGACGGATATCGACGATGCCGCCGAACGGCGGCGAGCCTTTCAGGCGATCGACGTGGAACGCTTCGTGCGTGGCCTGAAGCAGCTTCTGCACCGACGACAGGTCGGTATCGGGCTTCAGCGCGCGCGCCGCTTCTTTGCCGAGCGACGTCTGCGCCTGATCGGCCAGCGCGTTCGAGATGTTCGCATATTGTAAAATTTCGAATATTTTATCGTTCAAGAACGTGACAACTCCTTATCGGTTCTGGAGGCCCTGCAGGCACCCCGTCCCTTAATTATACCGGATTACGGCCCCGGAAACCATGTATATCGCCGATCCGGCGCAGCCGCTCTCCCGCTGCCGCAAAGCCCGCTCCGCCCAAAAAGCCTTCCCGAACCCGGCCGGATCGGCCGGATGTTCGAAAAGGCTTGGCGGAAACGGACCGGCTTCCTGCGTATCGCCTCCGCAAGCGGCGGCGCCGGGCCGGATGTTCTATTCGCGCCGGGAGACCGTATCCCGGCTTGCGTCGTACTTTTCGACCCGGTTTTTGCCGGACCGTTTGGCACGGTACAGCGCCGCGTCGGCTTTGCCGAACAGGCTCTCCGGCGTATCGTCGGGCAGGCATTCGCTCAACCCGACGCTGATCGTAACCGGATGGTTGCCCATGTAGGAGTAATTGGCGCCCTGCACCGCTTCGCGGATACGTTCGGCGTAAGCGGCCGACTCTTCGAGCGTTTTCTCCGTGAAAATGACCGCGAACTCCTCGCCGCCGTAGCGGGCGGCAAAGTCATTCGGCGAAATGGTCATCCGAATACGGATCGACACTTCCTTGAGCACCAGATCGCCGATCAGATGCCCGTACGTGTCGTTGATCTTTTTGAAATTGTCGATATCGAGCACGGCTACCTGAATCTGCAGCCCGTTGCGCTTGCACTGGTCGACCAGGTCTTCGAGATATTCGTAGAACGTCTGGTGATTGTAGAGCTGCGTCAGCGCATCGGTCTTGATCAGGCGCTGTGAGACCGCATTATCGACAAGCAGGTCCTGCTGCGATTTGGTCAAATGCTCGACCTGCCGCCCGATTTCGATCGCGCGGACCAGAACGGTGCGGCCAAGCAGCAGCGCTGCCGCCAGCATGAATTCCATGAGCAGAAAATGTTCGATCTCCCGGCCGTAGACCGCACGCTCGACGATAAAATAAAAGGCGGCGTACAGCGCGATGTTCGCGATGCCGAACAAATTCAGCAGCTTCCCGTCAAAATAAATGAGCGGCACGAACATCGGGAAGATCAGCAGGATGCCGGGCGCGTTTTCCGTGTACAGGCCCAGATTCAAATAATTGATGTAGGCCATCGTCAGGCTGACCCCGGCGACGATCTGCCGGCCGTACCGGCGAAACGACGCGTGCAGCAGTTCGCCCAGCGCCGCGACCGTGACCACGAGCAGGCTGCCCACCGTCAGCGAGACCAGATCGGCCCGGCCTTCGCCGCCGTTGCCGGTCAGGAAATACGACAGTTCGACGACGAATACCATCGCCGCCACGATCCAGTAAGCGTTCAGAATCTGCCGGTTCAGCCGGTCCACGTTACCCATGGCTCACCTTACCGCTGCTCGTGTTCCAGCATTTCCATCCATTCGTTGTACTCTTTTTGCAGCGCCGCGTACTCCTGCTGCAGCTTGGCATGTTCCCGGTCGGCCTCTTCACGCTTTTCTTTCTCCATTTCCCGTTCGACATGAAGAATGCGGAGCTGATGGGAAAGAACTTCATACTGCTCCGTCACCTGCCTCAATTCGTTTTGCCGGGCGGCGGCATCCGGCGGTTCCTGCCCGCTTTGCGCCTGAATGTCTGGCGCATGGCTCTCTGGCATCCGGTCGTCTGACCGGGCGGCGGACAATTGCCGTTCCAGTTCGGCCTTTTCTTCGGCCCAGCCGCCGCGGCTTGCTCTCAGCTGTTCCAGTTCGGCATTCAGCCGGGCGCTGCGCGCTTCGAGTTCCCGGCCGCTCTCCCGCAGCGTACGCAGTTCTTCCTGCAGCCGCTCCTGTTCGCCGGAAGCTTGAAGAGCGCGTACGACTGTTTCTTCCAGCTTGCGCTCCGCGGCGTTCTTCTGCTTGACGAGCGACCGTTCGCGTTCGCCGGCTTCTTCCAGTTCGCGGCGCTGGCGCGCCGTCTCGATACGCCACGACGCTTCGCGACCGCCGAATTCCGCCACGCGGGAAGACAGCCGTTCGCGTTCCGTCTGCCACTGCGCTTCGGCTTCGCCCAGACTCTCGGCTTCCCGCCGCGCTTGTTCCAGCGCTTCGGCCGCTTCGCTTCCGGCGAGCCGCGCTTGTTCCAGCTCGGCTTCCAATCCGCCGATCCGCGCTTCCAGACCGCCGGCGCGTTCGTTCAGCTGGTCCGCCGCGCGGCGCGCCTGCGCAAGCTGCGCTTCAAGGTCGCTTTCCCGGCGTTCCGCGGAACGTTCCCGTTCGCCGGAAGCGGCCAGTTCGTTCTCCAGCCGCGCGTATTCCCGCGCCCGCTCCGCTTGCCCGGCGCTCAGCGCTTCGAGCCCGCGTTCCAGTTCTTCCTTCTGCTCGCGCAGGCGGCCGACCTGCTCTTCCAGATCGCCCGTCAGGCGCTCTTGATGCAGCCGTTCTTCTGTCCACTCGCTTTCAAGCTGCGCGTACCGGTCCAGTTCCCCGGACATCTGTGCCAGGCGCTGCTCAAGCCCGGCCAGATGGCTGCGCAGCCCGTCCAGTTCGCCGGACAGCTCGCCGCCGCGGCGCACCGCGGAATCGTGCTCGCCGCGCACGCGTTCAAGCTCCGCCTGCACGCTTGCGCGCTCGGCCGCAAGCTCCCGCTCGCGCTGCCCGGCTTCGCCGAGGCGTTCGGCGAGCGTATCGCGCTCGGCCGCAAGTTCGCCCGCTTGTCCGCGCAGCTCGTCCAACTGCGCAGCCGAATCCCGCTGCGCCTGCTCCAGCGCTTCGAGCGAACGGCCGGCTTCGGCCAGCTTCGCTTCGAGGCCGCCTTTTGCTTCTTCGAGCAGCAGCACTTCTTCGGTCAGCGCGTCTTCGCTTGCGCCCAGTTCGCCGACGCGGCTCTCCAGACGCGCCGTCGTCTCTTCCAGTTCGCGGCTGCGCGCTTCCAGGCGGGCTTCCAGCGCTTCCCGCTGAGCGTCAAGCTCGCCGATCCGGTCGTTTGCGCCGCGCAGCTCGTCTTCGAGGCGCTCCCTGCTCCCGGCAAGACGCCCGGCTTCCGCACGGGCCGCTTCCGATTCGGCTTCAAGCGCACGCTTCTCGTCCGCAAGCGCGGCTTCGCGCTCGGCCAGCGCCGCCAACTGCAGCGTCAGCGCCGCTTCGGCTTCCGCCTGCCGCGCGCCTTGTTCGCGCTCGGCCGCAAGGTCCGCGGACAGGGACTGCTTGTCCGCAAGCAGCGCTTCGCGCTCCTGCCGCGCCGCCGCAAGGCCGGCTTCCAGTTCGGTTCGGGCCGCGTCCAGCGACGCGGCATTTTCCCGCTCGCCGCGAAGCTGCTCCTGCAGCGTTCCGCGCTCGCTTTCGAGCTCCGCGATGCGCGACCGCAGGCTCTCCGCCGCCGCCTCGCGCTCGCGCATCTCGCTTTGCAGCGCGCGCTCGCGCCCGACAAGCCCGGTCACTTCCTCTTCCAGGCGAACCGCTTCGCCGGTCAGATACTCCTCGCTTTCGCCCAGCTCGCGCACGCGCTCTTCCAGGCGGACGCGGACTTGTTCCAGTTCGCGGCCCGCGGCTTCCAGCTCGCCGAGCCGGAGTTCCGATGCGGCGATCCGGGCGTCGCGTTCTTCCGCCGCTTGTTCCAGTTCCTGGCGGCGAAGTTCCCACGCCGCTTCGGCTTCCCCATATTGCGCAAGCCGTCCATTCAGGGCGGCTCGCTCTTCGTCCAGCGAGACAATCCGGTCCTGCGCGCTGCGCAGTTCGGCTTCAAGGCCGGACTTCTCGCCGTTCAGCGAGGCCAGCTCCTGCGCCAGACGGTCGCGTTCGCCGCTCGCCGACGTCCATTCGCCGTTCAGACGATCTTTCTCTTCGCTCAGCGACATCCATTCTTGTTCCAGCGTATCCTTTTCGGCCGTCAGCCGCTCCAGACGTTCTTCCAGATCCCGCTTGTCGCCGCGCAGCGACTCTTGCTCGGTCTCGAAGCGGACAGTGTCCGCTTGCGCCGCTTCAAACCGCTCTTCCAGACGCTGCTTCTGCTCTTGAACCGAACGCAGTTCTTCTTCCAGACGCAGTCGATCCGACGCCGCGGCCGAGAGTTCGTTCCGCAGCCGGGCTTGTTCGCCCGACGCGGCTTCCAATTCCTGCTGCAGCCGCGATCGGCTCTCGCCGAGGGTCGACAACTCGCCGGCCAACCGGTCCCGATCCCCGGACAACCCTTCCAACTCCCGCTCCAGACGTTCTTTGTCCGCCGATACGGTCTGGAGTTCGAGTTCCAGCCGCTGCTTGCCTTCGCCGAGCGTCTCCAGTTCGCCGCCGAGACGAACCGTCTCCGCCTGGCGTTCTTCGATCGCCCGGTTCAGTTCGCCGCGGGAAGCTTCCGCTTCCTCAAGCAGCGATTCGAACGTGTCTTTCTCCGCCTGCCAGGACCGTTCGCGCTGCGTCCACGCTTCGAGTTCAGAGGCCAGCGCCGCGTTCTCCGAAGCGAGGGCCGCTTCGGCTTCCGCCAATTCGGCCGCGCGGCGTTCGAGCGCTTCGCGTTCCTGGCGCTGAACGTCCATCGCTTCGCGCAGCCGCTCGCGCTCTTTGCGCAGATCCTGTTCCGTCTGCCGCGCATCCGCAAGCTCCGCTTCCAGTTCGCCGCGGCGCGCCTGCTCCGAAGCTTCCCGTCCGCGCAGCTCTTCGAGCTGCCCGCGCGCTTCTTCGTACCGCTCGGACAGTTCTTGCTCGCGCACGCGCGTCTCGCCGAGTTCCGATTCCAGGCGCGCATGTTCTTCGCTCCAGATCGTCTCGCCGTCTTCCAGCTCGCCGACTCTCGTCTCCAGCTGCTGGCGGACTTCCGTCAGCGCGCGCAGGCCTGCTTCCAGTTCCCCGGCGCGCAGCGCAGCCGCCTCGCCTTCGCTCCGCAGCCGGGCTTCGGCTTCTTGCCGCGCGGACAGCTCCGCGCCGAGCGCAGCAATCTCCTCGGCCGCGCGTTCGCCGGCCGCTTGCAGCTCCGAGACGCGGGCTTCCAGCCCGGCGCTCAGCTCGTTCAGGCGGGACTCTTCTTCGCGCAGCAGGCCGAGTTCGAGTTCCAGTTCTTCACGCTTCGACTCGCTCTCCGCCAGGCGGGCGCGCAGTTCTTCGAGTTCCTGTTCGAACGCTCCCGCCCGTTCGCGGCTGTGGGCCAGCGCTTCTTCGCCCTGGCGAAGTTCCAGACGGGCCGTTTCGAGTTCGCCGGACAGCCCTTCCTTGGCCGCGCGTTCCGCCGAGAGATCGCGGCCCGCTTTTTGCAGCGCGTCGCGCGACGCGCTGCCGCTTTTCTCCGCTTCGGCCAATTTGCTCTCGAGCTGCCGCTTCTGTCCGTTCAGCCGTTCCAGTTCGGCGTTCGCTTTGCGCAGTTCTTCGCGGCGAGTCGCCAATTCCCGGTCCGCTTCCGCAAGCTTGGCGTTCTCGGCGCGCAGCGCTTCTTCGGCCGAAGCCTGCTCCGCCGTCCGTTCGCGCAGTTGCGCCGTCTCGGTCTCCAGGCGATCGGCGCGCGACAGAGACTCGTCAAGACGCTCCTGCAAGTCCTGGTTCATGATGTTCGTCTCGGCCATATTGACCGCGGCGAGCACGGCGATGCGCACCGTATCGAGCCTCGGATGGCCGGCCGCGATCGCGCTCATGCGCTCGTCGACCAGATGGGCGACACGCTTCACATACTCCTGGCTGCTGCCGAAAATTTTATAGGACGTTCCGTAAATCTCTACGCTGACTGTTTTTCGTTCAGCCATATCCGCCCGCTCCTCTCCGTGTTTTAAATTGTGTTGACGTCCAACATTTTCTTATATGGCGCGTCGGCAACATGCCGCCGCGCAGGCGTTCAGTCGCCTGTCGGTTGTGTAGGGTAAATGGATCGGGACGATCGCGGCGGCCGCCATGCTCCGGGTGGAGACTGCCGAGTCCGCTCGCCGGCGAAAGTCCACCTATCGGGTTATGACGCCTTCGCCGCCCGAAAGTTGCTGTAAGGCCGCGGCCGGGCCGCGTTTTTCGGTACCGACGGACAAAAACCGCATCCCTCTTCAGGACGCAGGTCCGCGGCGGACCGTATTCCTAGAAGAATTCGATGCGGTTTTGTCCTTCTCCTGCCGGAGACTGCTTACTTTCTCAATTCGGCTGCAAAAGTTTGTTCCAGCGCCGTCACGACATTATGCTGGGCGGCCGCCACTTCTTCGTCCGTCAGCGTACGTTCCCCGTGCTGGTACGTCAAAGCCAGAGCGACGCTTTTTTTGTCGGCCGCGACGCGGTCTCCCGTATACACGTCGAACACGCGCACGTCCTGCAGCAGTTCGCCCGCCGAATCGCGGACGGCCGCGATCAGCGAAGAAGCTTCGACGGTGAGGTCGACGACGACGGCGATATCGCGCTGCGCGGACGGATAGCGCGGCAGATCGCGGTATTCGATCTCCGGCGCCGCTGCCGCGTACAGGTCGTCGAGGCAAATCTCGGCCGCGTACGTGTCGTCGAGATCGTAATCGCGCTGCAGCTGCGGATGCAGCTGGCCCAATACGCCGACGCGCTTGTCCGGTGCGGACACCAGATACAGCGACGCGGAACGGCCCGGATGGAATCCGTCCGGCGAATCGGCGCGGAATTCGACCTGCAGGCCCAGTTCGCCGAGTACGCTCTCCACAGCGCCTTTGAGATCGAAGAAATCGACTTTGCGCGCTGCGGCGCCCACGGTCTCATCCGTGCTACTGCCGGCCATAAGCAGAGCCAGCATGGTCAGCTCGGTCGGCTGCTTTGTCGCTTTTTGCTCGCTGCCGTGGAACACGGTGCCGACTTCGAACAGCGACAGATCGGCGTTTTTGCGATTGCGGTTGTACTGCGCCGCTTCCAGCAGCAGCGGAACCAGCGTCGTGCGCAGCACGCTGCGGTCTTCGCTCATCGGCATCGCCAGCGGCACGGCATGGCTGCCGGCCGAGAACGCGGTGAAGCGCTGCGTGTTCTCCGGGCGGGTGAACGAATACGTCACCGCTTCATGGAAGCCGCCGTGGGTCAGCGTGCGGCGTACCGCGCGGCGCACCGATTGCGACTTCGTATACGCGCCCGGCGTCGTCGGTCCTTCGATGACCGTCGACGGAATATTGTCGTAGCCGTGAATCCGCGCCACTTCTTCGATCAGGTCGACGTCGCGCGTAATATCGCCGCGGCGCGTCGGCACCTGCACGTCCAGCACGCCCTGCGCGCTGTCGGCGCATTTGAAGTTCAGGCGCGCGAAGATCGCTTTCACTTCCAGCATCGAAATGTCCGTGCCGAGGTACGCGTTCAGCTTCGGCAGCGACAGCGACAGCTTTTGCTCCGTCACCGCTCCGCTTTTGCTCTCCACGATGCCGTGCAGCACGGCTCCGCCCGCATGGCGCGACAGCAGCAGGGCCGCCCGGTCGAGCGCCGCGATCACGGCCGACGGATCGACTTCTTTTTCAAATCGCAGGCTCGCTTCCGAGCGCAGGCCGAGCTTTCTCGACGTTTTGCGGACGGAGGAACCGGCGAAGCGCGCCGATTCCAGCGCGATATTGACCGTCGAAGCCGTCACTTCCGTCTCGGCTCCGCCCATAACGCCGGCAAGCGCCGCCGGGCGGTCGCCGCCTGTAATAAGCAGCATCGACGGATCGAGCTTGCGCTCCTGACCGTCGAGCGTCGTCAGCGTTTCGCCTTCGCGTGCCGAACGCACGCCGATCTCCGGCCCGAGCTTGTCCGCGTCGAACGCGTGCAGCGGCTGCCCGCATTCCAGCATGACGTAGTTCGTAATATCGACGACGTTGTTCGTCGGACGAATGCCCGCGGCCATCAGCCGGTTCTGCATCCACTGCGGCGAAGGGCCGATCTGAACGCCCGAAATGTAGCGGATCGCGTAATGCGGGCTCAGTTCGCCGTTCTCGACCGTAACGCTTACTTTGCCCGAAGCCGGACCGCCCGTCTCGATCAGATCGATCGCCGGCAGCTTCACTTCACGGCCCAAAATGGCCGCCGTCTCGTAAGCCGCGCCGATCATGCTGAGGCAGTCGGAACGGTTCGGCGTGAGGTCGAATTCCAGCACCGCGTCGTCAAGACCGAGCACCTGCGTGATCGGCAGACCGATCTCGGTGCCTTCCGGCAGCACGAGGATGCCTTCCTGCTGGTCTTTCGGCAGCAGCTTGTCGTTCATGCCAAGCTCGCTGGCCGAGCAGATCATGCCCTGCGAAGCGACGCCGCGCAGCTTGGCGTTTTTGATTTTGAAGTTGCCCGGCAGAACCGCGCCCACGACCGCGACCGGCACTTTTTGGCCCGCATCGATATTTTTCGCGCCGCAGACGATCTGCAAATCTTCGCCCGTTCCGGCGTCGACGGTGCAGACGTTCAGCTTGTCGGCGTCGGGATGTTTTTCCTTATGCTTGACATAGCCTACGACTACGCCCTGCACCCCTTGATTGCGCTGCTCGATCTCGTCGATCTCGATGCCGGAGCGCGTAATTTTCTCTGCCAATTGTTCAGGCGTCACGCCTTCGATGCTTACGTATTCGGATAACCACTGCGTCGATACTTTCACTGCCCGCTCACTTCCTTCTTTTCTGATATGGACCTGCGTTTACGCTTCTATTGACGGGCGAACTGGTTCAGGAACCGTTCGTCGTTATTGTAGAAATGACGGATATCGTCGATGCCGTATTTGAGCATCGCGAGACGTTCGGCGCCCATGCCGAACGCAAATCCGCTGTACTGCTCCGGATCGTAACCGCTCATCTCCAGCACGCGCGGATGCACCATGCCGCAGCCGAGCACTTCGAGCCAGCCCGTATTTTCCGCACCTTTTTTCCGGTAGCTGACGTCTACTTCCGCACTCGGTTCGGTGAACGGGAAAAAGCTCGGGCGCATGCGGATCTGCGTATCGCTGCCGAACAGCTCCTGCATAAGCCGCAGCAGCGTGCCTTTGAGGTCGCTCATACGGATGTTTTTGCCAATGACGAGCCCTTCGATCTGATGGAACTGGAACGAATGGGTCGCGTCGTCGTCGTCGCGGCGGTACACTTTGCCCGGGCAGATGATCTTGACTGGCACTTCGCCGTCCATCTTCTGCATCGTGCGCACCTGGACCGGGGACGTGTGCGTGCGCATCAGCAAATCTTCCGTTATATAGAAGGAATCCTGCATATCGCGCGCCGGATGGTCTTTGGGCAGATTCAGCGCTTCGAAGTTGTGGTAGTCGGTCTCGACTTCCGGACCTTCGGAGATCTGGTAGCCCATGCCGATGAAGATCTGTTCGATCTCTTCGATGATCCGGTTCAGCGGATGCGCCGCGCCGCGCGGCAGCTTGCGTCCCGGCAGCGTGACGTCGATCGTCTCGGACGCCAGGCGGCGCTCCGTTTCTTCGCGTTCGAACCGCTCGCTGTGCGCACTTACGGCCGCGTCGATCGCGTCGCGCACTTCGTTCGCCAACTGCCCGATAACCGGACGTTCTTCGGCGGACAGTCCGCCCATGCCGCGCAGAATCTCGGTCAATTTGCCTTTTTTGCCCTGGTATTTGACGCGCAGTTCGTCGAGCTGCTTCGCGTCCGCCACGCTTTGAAGTTCCTCAAGCGCTTCGGCTTTCAATTGTTCCAAACGTTCTCTCATCGTCCGCAGACTCCTTTCCCGCCAAGGGAAGTATTCGATCGTGATCTTTTTTGCCAAAAAAAGGCCCGAAAAACAAAAAGATCTTCCCGCCCCAAGGGACGAAAAGATCGCGTTACCACCCTAATTCAGAAGTTCTCCCGCCGGATACCGGCTATCGGGAAACTCGCGGCCGCAGCGGCCGACTTCTCTCGGAGACGAAGATAACGGGTCGTCGACCCGGCTGTCCTAGTGCGAAGCGCAGGGCGCCCGGTTCAGACAGCGGCTCCGGAGCGAACTTCGGCGTCGGCGTTGTCGCGAAAATGCTCTCAATCCACGGCATTTTCTCCCTGTTCGGCGTCGGCGCTTACTCTTCTCCATCATCGCGGCAAAAGATATGTTTGAATTAAATGTTGTATGTTATACACATATATTCTACTAAAAAGCTTCCGGCTGCGTCAATGCGAATTTCCACCGCGGCGAAAACGGCTACGTTCTGTCCGCAAAATGCGACAGCGCCGCAAGCTCCTGCTTCACTTCGCGAATCTCGCTCAACGCTTCGTCCGAGAACGCCTCCGGCAGCGCGCCGCTCTCCGGTCTGCGCTTCTCGCTGTCCGCCCGGCTGTCCGCTTCGCCGCGCAGCAGCTGCGCAAGCTTCAGCTCCAGCATCAGGCGCCGCTCGTTGTCTTCGCGGCCGCCGGGATGACGCTCCGCCCGCTTCAGGTCTTCTTCCCGTTCGTCGAGACTGCCTTCGAACAGCGTGAAGCTGCCCTGCCCGTCCAGCTCCGCGATCCGGTTCGCCGCCCGGCGCACCAGCATCCGGTCGTGCGAGACGAGCAGCAGCGCGCCTTCGTAGCGCATAAGCGCCGACTCCATCACCTCGCGCGTCTCGATATCGAGATAATTGTTCGGCTCGTCGAGCACGAGCAGGTTCGACCCTCCGAAGTAGAGCCGGATAAACGCCGCCCGGCACTTCTCGCCCATGCTGAGCTCGCCGATCCGCTTGAACGCGTCTTCGCGCGGAAACAGGAAGCATCCCAACAACGTGCGGGCCTGCGTCTGCGTCATGTTCGGCAGTTCCAGCAGGCTGTCGAGCAGCGTCTGCCCGGTCGGCAGCCCTTCCAGCTCCTGCGAGAAATAGCCGATCTTGACGTTCGGATGCAGCGCGACGCGGCCGCTTGTCGGCTCAAGCCGGCCGGTAGCCAGACGCAGCAGCGTCGTCTTCCCGCTTCCGTTCGGGCCGCGCACCGCCAGGCGGTCGCCGCGATTCAGCCGCAGATGGATCTGCCGCAAAATATCCCGGCCTTCGTAAGCAAAGTCCACATGCTCGAAGCGCAGCAGCGTGCGCGCTTCGAAGCCTTCGTCTTCAAGCTTCATGTTCAGCCTGGGCGCCCGGCGCACGCTGCCGACGCTTTCGGCATCGAGCCGCTCCAGCTGCTTCTGCTTGGCGTGATAGCGCGAAACGTTCTTTTTGGCTTTGGCTTTGTAATAGCTCTGCGTAATTTTGACTTCGTTTTGGTGCGATGCGGCGTTATGCGCCTGCAGGAACCACTGCTGGTAATTGCGGATTGACTCTTCGAGCGCTTTGCGCTGCTGCTCCTGCTTTTTGTGCAGCGCTTCGTGTTCGCGCAGTTCGCGTTCCTTGTGGCTCTGGTACTCGGTGTAGCCGCCCCGGTATTTCACGATGCCGTCCGGGTTCAGCTCGCAGACGGCGGTCGCCACCTCGTCGATAAACTGCCGGTCGTGCGAGACGAACAGCAGCGTACCCGCATAGCTGCGCAGCTGTTCTTCGAGCCAATGCAGGCTCTCTTCGTCCAGATGGTTGGTCGGCTCGTCGAGAATGAGCAGCTTGGGCGATTTTGCCAGCAGCGCGGCCAGGCGCACCCGTGTTTTCTGGCCGCCGCTGAGCGACACATACGGCAGGTTCCAACTCGGTTTGGGCATGCCGATCCGCTGCAGCTGCTTTTCCACTTCGTTTTCCCACTGGAATCCGCCTTCCGCTTCGTACGCTTCGAGCGCGGGGCCATACGCTTCCAGCGCCTGCTGCGCCTGTTCGCCGGAGCCGCCCATGTGTTGCGTCAGACGATCCAGCTTGCGCTTGAGCGCATGCAGGCGACCATGCTCCAGATACGCCCGTTCGAGCGCTGTCGTATCGGCCGGCACGTCTTCGTGCTGCTTCATCATGCCCCATTCTTCAAGCGGCAGAAGCCGCTCCACACTGCCTTCCGTCGCCTGCTCCATGCCGGCCAGTATGCGCAGCAGCGTCGTTTTGCCGCAGCCGTTTCGCCCGAACAGCGCCAGCCGCTCGCCTTCCGTCACTTCCAGATCCACTTTTTCGAACAGCGTCCGTCCGTTCCATTCTTTGGTCAATTGTTTGGCAATCATCCATGTACGCATAAAAAAATCATCCTCTCCGAATAAAAAAAGTCCGCGTGACGGCAAACGCCGCTGCGGACTCGGAGAATCGATGATTGATCGGAAACCTGCGCAGGACCACGGAAGTGAGGCACACCGTCGGCAAAACACCGGAAAATACCGGAAAACGGTACGCAAAAAGAGGCACACTTCCGACGGAAGACGCACGCATCCCTCTCTCACTCCTGCCGCAGCCGAACGTTTGAACGTCCGCCTGTCGTGATCCGCTGTTCGTTCGCAGTCAAATACACGGTAAGAAGACCGTGTGCCGCGAACAAGCGAATATGCCGGGTTAGATAAGGACATGCGTTGTATACTTCATCGTATAGGGTGTACCTCTCGAATTCTACAGAATGATGGAACACCGCCAGTCTAACAAAACTTCGAAGCGGTGACAACCTTTTTTACCCGGTCAGCCGAAAATGAATCCCCAGACCGTCTGCAATCCCTTGCCCGCGAGCAGCAGGACGCCGGCGATAAAAGCCAAATAAACGAGCAGGCCGATACCCGCGATCAGCGCGATACCGATCCGGACTCCGCCGACGATTCTTTTCTCGATTCGCTTGTGGATACGATTTGCGCTGCGGGCTTCCCTTTTCCCGTGCATGCGGTCTTCCATGATCGAACACTCCCCGTTTCTCCGATTGGGCCTTTGGTCTCAAATAAATCCCGGACAAAAAGCTCTGCTTTTCTTTTATCGGCATTTCTATCCCGTTTTAACACCCCGCAACGGCAAATATTGTGTGAACGTGGTAAAATCGACATAGCGAAAGCGAGAGGAATGAGCGGACATGACCAAAAACATCTCGGATATCGCGCAGATGGCGGGCGTCGCCAAAAGCACGGTCTCCCGTTACCTGAACGGCGGCTCCGTCAGCGCCAAAACGAAGCAGAAGCTCGAACGCATTACCCGGGAAGCCGGGTACGTGCCCAACACGTTCGCCCAGAGCCTCAAAGCGAAACGGACCAACCTGATCGGCACCATCGTGCCCCGGCTCGACTCGTTCGCGGCCGCGCAGACGATGACCGGCATCGACGAAGAACTGCGGACGGCCGGCGGACGGATGCTTGTCTACAACGCGGGACAGGACCCGCAGCGGGAGATCGAAGCGATGCAGGATCTGGCCCGGCAAAAAGTGGCCGGCATCATCTTGATGCCGGCGCAGGTGACGGACGAGCATCTGCTTGCGGCCGAAGCGGCAGGCATTCCGGTGCTGCTCGTCGGCCAGGGCAGCGACCGGCTGCACAGCCTCGTGTACGACGATTACAGGGCCGGCCTGCTGATGGGACGCCATGTGCTCGGCATGGGGCATCGCCGCATCGCCTACCTCGGCGTGACCGAAGACGACGAAGCGGTCGGGCGGCGGCGCAAAGAAGGTTTCCGGGCCGCGGCGGCAGACTGCGCAGACTGCGACATTTCGTACTACGAGAGCAGCTTCGCTATCGGGGACGCGCGCCTCGCGGCCGAAAGGATTCTCGACGAAAGCGCGCCTTCGCTGATCGTCTGCGCTACCGACAATCTTGCGCTCGGCGTCGTCAAAACGGCGCATCTGCGGGGATTGTCGATCCCGTCGCAGCTATCGATTACCGGCTTCGGCGGTTATGAGGTCACGGCGATCATCAACCCGGAATTGACGACCGTCCGGTTCCCGTACTACGAAGCCGGCAAGCTTGCGGCGCGCAGCATGCTGAAGCTGACCGCCGGCGAAGAAGTGGAACGCCTGACGGTGCTGGACGTCGAGCTGCTGGCCCGAGAAAGCGTTGACAATTTGAATAAGCCTTCGGTATAATGCAATCGGAACCGGTTCCAGTCATGCGTTCGGGCAGCGTCCCGGCGCAGGAACGGACCGGTCTGCCGAGAGGCGAAATTTTTCGCATCCTGTTTTGGAACCGGTTCCTTCTTTTCTTTTTCTTGTCTGCTCTCTTTTTTTAAAACAAAACGGAACCGGTTCCTAAAAAATAAATAAGGAGGAAGCCTTACTCTTATGCATATGACGAGAGCACAAAAATACCGGCTGCTGCGCCAAGCGGAAGCCGGCGAACTGGAACGGCTGGCCGAACGGGCCGCGGACTGCGCCTGGCGGCAGACGTACCATATCCAGCCGCACGCGGGCCTGCTGAACGATCCGAACGGCTTCGCTTATTACAACGGCCAATACCATCTGTTCTACCAATGGTTCCCGCTCGGCACGGAGCACGGCATGAAATATTGGTATCATGTCGTCTCCTCCGACCTGGCCCGTTGGACCGACGCCGGAATCGGCCTGGAACCGGGCGGCCTCTATGATTCGCACGGCGCCTACTCCGGCAGCGCGATCGAAAAAGACGGCCGGCTGTACCTGATGTACACCGGCAATACGCGCGACGCGGATTGGGTCCGCCGGCCGTACCAATGCCTGGCCGTGATGGACGAAGACGGAACGATCGCCAAAACGGAACTTCCGGTCATTGCGGATGTTCCGGCCGGTTATACGGATCATTTCCGCGATCCCAAAGTGTGGCGCGAAGGCGACGCCTATCTGTGCGTCATCGGCGCGCAGCGCAGCGATCTGACCGGCGCCGCGGTGCTGTACCGCTCGCCGGACCTGCTGGACTGGAATTTTGCGGGCGAAATCCGGACTTCGCTGCCGAATTTCGGCTACATGTGGGAATGCCCGGATTATTTCGAGCTGGACGGCACCGGCGTGCTGCTGCTCTGCCCGCAGGGCGTGGAGCGGGACGGCGAACGCTTCCGCAACATTTACCAGTCGGGCTATCTGCTCGGCGAACCTCTGAATACGGCGGACGGTACATTCCGGCACGGGGCGTTCGCGGAACTTGACCGCGGCTTCGACTTCTATGCGCCGCAGACGACGGCGGGACCGGACGGGCAGCGCCTGCTTGTCGGCTGGATGGGGCTGCCGGATCTTGATTATCCGACCGACGATCTCGGCTGGGCGCACTGCCTGACGCTGCCGAGAGAGCTGTCGCTGCGCGGCGGCCGGCTGATTCAGCGGCCGGCAGCCGGACTTCGGCTGCTGCGCGGCGAGGAGCGCTCTTTCTCCGCCGCCTGGGCCGACGGACGCCGCAGCTTCGATGGAATCGAAGGCCGCTCCTACGAGCTGCAGGTCCGCATAGCGCCTGCTGCGCAGCGGTCGGACTTGGCCGACGGCGGGGCTGAAGATGGCGAATCTTCCGCCAACCGATCAACCGATCGCGAACTTCCCGGGATTGGAGACGGCCGGTTCGGCGTCGAATTCCGCACCGGCGCCGAAGAACGCACGGTGCTGACGTACGACGCGGGAAGCGGTACGGTCACGCTTGACCGGTCACGCTCCGGCGTGCCGCTCGGTATCGACTACGAAGCGACGCGCAGCTGGACGCTGGACGCCGCAGTCGGCAGGCAGGATGTCGAATTCCGCTTGTTCGTCGATACGTCTTCCGTCGAAATCTTCGTGAACGACGGCGAAGAAGTGTTCACCGCCCGCCTCTTCCCCGATTCCGCCAGCACCGGTATCGCGTTCTTCGCGGACGGAGGCGGCGCGGCCTTCGAAGGGTCGTACTGGCCGTACGGCGAAGGCGCGATTCCGCGCGGGCTGCCGGCCGGCCTGGCCGACTACGGGCAGGTGAGACCATGAGCCGGCTGTACGCGATCGGCGAAGTGCTGATCGATTTCATTCCGCTGCAAACAGGCTGCGCGCTCAAAGACGTAACCGCATTCGAACGAGCGCCGGGCGGCGCGCCCGCGAACGTGGCGGCAGCGGCGGCCAAATACGGCGCTTCCGCCGCCGTCCTGACCAAGCTCGGCACCGACGCGTTCGGCGATTTCCTGCTGGACGCGCTGCGGCAGGCCGGCGTGGACACGCGGCATATTCGCCGCACGAGCGAAGCGAATACGGGACTTGCGTTCGTCTCGCTCCAAGCGAACGGCGAACGGGACTTTTCCTTCTACCGGAATCCGTCCGCCGATCTGCTGCTGTCGGAGAGCGAGATCGACGCGCAGCTGTTCGAAGCCGGCGACATCCTGCATTTCGGCTCGGTCGATCTCGTCGAAAGTCCGATGAAGCAGGCGCACCGCAAAGCCATTCGCGCCGTCAAAGCATCAGGCGGATTGATCAGCTTCGATCCCAACGTCCGGCTTCCGCTGTGGACAGACCCCGAAGACTGCCGCCGCGCCATTTTGGAATTTTTGCCGACCGCGCATCTGGTCAAAATCTCGGACGAAGAATTGACGTTCATCACCGGCATCGAAGACGAAGAGACTGCGATCGCTTCGCTATTTCGCGGCGACGTGCAGGCGGTCGTCTACACGCGCGGCCCCGGCGGAGCGCAGCTGCATACGGCAGCCGGCCGTTACGCTTCTCCCGGCTTCGCGGTCGACGCCCGGGACACGACCGGCGCGGGCGACGCTTTCGTCGGCGGCCTGCTGCTGCACCTGCTGGAGCGCGGCGCCAATCCGTCGAACCTGACGGCGCTGCTTGATCGGCACCATGATCAAATGCTTCGCTTCGCCAATGCGAGCGGAGCGCTGACGACCACGAGCAAAGGCGCGATCTCCGCCCTGCCCGAACGCGCCGCAATCGAGGCGCTTATGCAATCGCAGCCTGTTCACCCCCTATCCGGAAAGGAATGAATCCCATGTCCGAAAACCGCGACATCGCCCGCGAAGTCGTCGAAGCTATCGGCGGCAAAGAAAATATCGCCTCGTTCGCGCACTGCGCGACCCGGCTGCGCATCATGGTCCGTGACAAAGACAAGATCGACCAGAACCGGATCGAAAACACGGATAAAGTCAAAGGCGCCTTTTTCAACTCCGGCCAATACCAGATCATCTTCGGAACCGGCACCGTCAACCGGATTTTCGAAGAGGTCGAACGGCTCGGTATCGACAGCACGTCCAAGGAAGAGATCAAAAGCGAAGGCAAAAAGCAGGGCAACGCGTTCCAGCGCGCGATCCGCACGTTCGGCGACGTCTTCGTCCCGATCATTCCCGTGCTCGTCGCGACCGGTCTGTTCATGGGTCTGCGCGGCCTGCTGACGCAGGATTTGGTCCTGTCGTGGTTCGGCCTGACTCCGGGCAGCATCCCGCCGAATTTCCTGCTGTTCACGCAGGTGCTGACCGACACGGCGTTCGCGTTCCTGCCGGCGCTCGTCGCCTGGTCCGCGTTCCGCGTCTTCGGCGGCAGTCCCGTGCTCGGGATCGTGCTCGGCCTGATGCTCGTCAATCCGGCGCTGCCGAACGCCTATGCCGTCGCCGACGGCAGCGCCGAAGCGCTGACGATGTTCGGCTTCATCCCGGTCGTCGGTTATCAGGGTTCCGTGCTGCCGGCATTTTTCGTCGGCCTGCTCGGCGCGAAGTTCGAGAAGTTTTTGCGCAAAAGAGTGCCCGAAGCGCTTGATCTCATCCTGACGCCGTTCGTGACGCTGCTCGTCATGATCACGCTTGGACTGTTCGCAATCGGACCGGTGTTCCACTCGCTGGAAAACGTCGTCCTGCACGGCACGACGTACCTGCTTGACCTGCCTTTTGGCATCGCGGGCCTGCTGATCGGCTTTTTCCATCAGATTGTCGTCGTTACCGGCGTGCATCACATCTTCAACTTCCTGGAGATCCAACTGCTGGAGCAGACCGGAGCCAATCCGTTCAACGCGATCATCACCTGCGCGATGGCGGCTCAAGGCGCGGCCTGCCTCGCCGTCGGCCTGAAGACCAAAAACGCCAAGCTCAAAGCGCTGGCGCTGCCGTCTTCGCTGTCCGCTTTTCTCGGCATTACCGAACCGGCGATCTTCGGCGTCAACCTGCGCTACATGAAGCCGTTCGTTATGGGCTTGATCGGCGGCGCGGCCGGCGGCTTCCTCGCCTCGCTGCTGCATCTGGCGGGCACGGGCATGGCGGTGACCGTCATTCCGGGCGCCCTGCTGTATCTGAACGACCAACTGCCGATGTACATCCTGTGCAATCTGGTCGGAGCGGCCGTCGCTTTTGCGCTGACCTGGCTGTTCGGCTACAAAGACGAGCCGGCGGCAGTTCCGGGCAGTTCCCCGGTCTCGGCTGCTTCGGCTCCTGTGGCAGCGGCCGCTGCGTATGCCAAAGCGCCGGATCACGTTCCGGGAGCGATGAGCGCCGCAGTTCCGGGCGTCGAAACGGCTTCGTCCCTGCTGCCGGTCAAAGCGCCGATCAGCGGACGCGTCGTAGCGTTGACGGACGTGCCCGATCCGGCATTCTCCGAAGGCCATATGGGCCGCGGCATCGCGATCGTCCCGTCCGAAGGCCGGGTACACGCGCCGTTCGACTGCACCGTCGCCCACGTGATGGGCAAAAGCAAACATGCTCTTATTCTCGAGCACGACAACGGCACGCAGCTGCTGATCCATGTCGGCATCAATACAGTGTCGCTCAAGGGAGACGGATTCACTGTCCATGCTCAGGGCGGAGAGCGCGTCGCGGCAGGCCAACTGCTGCTCGAATTCGATCTGGACGTTATTCAGGCGGCAGGTCTCTCGCCGATCACGCCGGTGCTCGTGCCGGACGGCATGGAGCGCGTGCTGGACGTCGAGACGTATGCGGGCGGCTCCGTAACGGCCGGCGAACAGACGGTGCTCGGTGTGCGCGTCTCGGAAGCCGAGGCTTCCTGACACGGATTTTGAACCGACGATTGGAACCGTATAGAGACAACGCAACACCCGCCGGAAAGATACCGGCGGGTGTTTGTGTATGCGCAATCCGGGGCGCAGGATCGTTGACCTTCAAAGCGATAAGGCGGCGAAAGTGTCGGAACGCAAAAAAAGAAGCCCGCAAAGGGCTTCCTGATTTAAGCGGGTGATGGGAATCGAACCCACGCTACCAGCTTGGAAGGCTGGAGTTCTACCATTGAACTACACCCGCATATGTATGAAATTTATTGAAAAAAAGAATGGTCGGGACGACACGATTTGAACATGCGACCCCCTGCTCCCAAAGCAGGTGCTCTACCAAGCTGAGCTACGTCCCGACATTGTGTAGTACTTTTTATTGATGTGTCCTCTTGGGGACAAGAAATAATATACCATGCCCACAGAAACATTGCAAGCACTTTTTACGAAAAACAATTTCGGCCGCAAATTGCGGCCAAAGAACCGGCAATAAAGGACAGCCGGGCGGGCCGGGAATCCGCTGCTTAGCCCAGCTTCTCCTGCCGCAAAAACAAGTCTTCGAACCGGGCGGCCGGCACCGGACGGCTGAACAGGAATCCCTGCGCTTCATGGCAGCGCTGGGTGCGCAGAAACGCGAGCTGCTCCTCGTTCTCCACGCCTTCGGCCGTCACTTTGAGCTTGAGGTGATGCGCCATCGACGCGATCGTCGAGACGATCGCCGCGTCACTCTCGCCGCTCATTACTTCGCTGACGAACGACCGGTCGATTTTCAGACGGTCGATCGGCATGTTTTTCAAATAATGCAGCGAACTGTAGCCCGTACCGAAATCGTCGATACTGATATGCACACCCAACTGCTTGAACCGTTTGAGCTGTTCGAACGCGGCGTCTTTGTCCACGGTCATGCTCTCGGTAATCTCAAGCTCCACATACTGCGGGTCAAGACCGATCGTATCGAGCATATGCCCGATCTGCTCGGCCAGCCGCGGTTGGCGGAATTGGCGGATCGACAAATTGATCGACATGCAGAGTGGCTCGTAGCCTTTGTCCTGCCACGCTTTGTTCTGCCGGCACGCTTCGTGCAGCACCCATTCGCCGAGAGGCACGATCAGGCCGCTTTCTTCGGCAAGCGGAATGAATTCGCCCGGCGGCACCGGTCCGCGCAGCGGATGATTCCATCGCACCAGCGCTTCCATCCCCAGGATGCCGCCGTTTTCGACCGACATTTTGGGCTGGTATTCGAGGAAAAATTCGCCGCGTTCGAGCCCTTTGCGCAGATCGCTTTCCAAAATAAGCTTTTCCCGGGCAATCGTCGTCATTCCTTTGGAGAAACGTTTGACTTCCGCCCCCTGTTCCTTCGCCAGATGGACAGCCGCGTCGGCGCTCTGCAGCAGTCCGTCGGCGGCATGCCCGTCTTCCGGATACACGGCGATGCCCGCGGACAACGCCACGTAATGTTCCATGCCGCCCACGTTGACCGGACGTTCGAACTCTTCCAGCAGCGCGTAGGCGCGCCGCATCGCTTCGTCGCCCCCGCTCTCCGGCATGACGACCGCAAATTCGTCGCCGCCCGTGCGGAACACTTCTTCGGGGCCTTCGAGCCGGTTCTGGAGCGTCTCGGAGACGATACCGAGCAGGCGGTCTCCCGCCTCGTAACCGAGCGAATCGTTGATCGTCTTGAAACGGTTGATATTGAGCACCATCAACGCGGTCTTGCCGATATAGGCTTCTTCGAGGCGGACATTCAGCTTCGCATGCAGGCTTCTGCGGTTCGGCAGGCCTGTCAGGTCGTCGTTATACGCCAAAAATTCGATGCGTTCTTCCGCTTCGCGCCGCTCGCGCAGCGGTTCGGCGATCGCCAGGCGAAGTCCGCGGCTGACGAGGAATCCGTACGCCAGCGCATGCAGCGCGGAAGCGATCAGCAGCGGAATGCCGGCCGCGCTGCCGGATTGAAGCAGCAGCACCTGGGCGACCGCGACGAAGCCCAGCGATTGGACCGCGACCCAGATCGCCGCGATGCGTCTGCGCCGGTAGCGCAGGAACAAGTGGCCGGCCGCAAGCACGGCGGCTCCGAGCGCGGCGATCGTCAGCGCCGATTCCACCCCGGCCCACTGCGCGGCGGGCAGTTCCGCGCGCACGAAGAACAGCAGGCCCGCCAGCGCAAGCGTCGAGAGCGGAAGCCCGAAATAGAGCAGGCGTCCCGGCACCCTCTCCGGACGGTTGGGCAGGGCGAACAGCAGCACGAGGCCGACCGTATAGACGAGAGCGGCCAGCGACAGCAGCCATTCGGTGCCGATACGGTTACCTCCCGATCCTTGCATAAAATGGTATAAGTTCGTCAGCAGGTACAGCAGCTCGATCGAGCCTGCCGCTCCCATCAGCTTGACCATGCGTTTGCTGTAGCTTCCGATTCGGCGGTCGAACAGCGGCGTGGCATGAAAATAGACGGTCAGGCACGCCGTGACCGAGAAGCAGACGGTGAGCAGGGTCAGAGCGGGAGCCCACCGGTTATCAAGTCCCGAAGAATAGAAAAAGAGTTCGATCGCTTCGCACGCAAGCACGACAAGAAAGACGGAAAGGGTGTAAAGCGTCAGTTGACGGCGTATCGCCGGGTTTGCGTTCATGGGTTCACTTCCGTCCTGCTGGGATGTCATAAAATCGATCAGTCTCGCCTTCGTTTTAGATTCTATGCCGCCTTGCTTTTTCCTGCCGTTCTTCGTCAAAATCAGACAATTTTCTTTTTCGGAACAAGAAAAAAGGTTCCTCTGTCGGAACCTTGTCGGCTTACACCCGCTTTTCTCAAAGTCGAATGTGGGTTTAAGGGCAACGCCGTTTTGGGCTTTTTCATCATACTCAAGGCGATCTGCA
Organism: Saccharibacillus sp. WB 17; assembly: GCF_008634075.2. Lineage (NCBI taxonomy): Bacteria > Bacillati > Bacillota > Bacilli > Caryophanales > Paenibacillaceae > Saccharibacillus > Saccharibacillus sp. WB 17. Next base: position 110,711 of record NZ_VPFK02000015.1, read on the forward strand.
AAGTAAAGCGGAAATTCCGCGTTTTTATGACAATTGTCGCAGACCTTTCCGGTTTGGAGTGCGCCCGGCCCAAAACGGCTCTTCATTCCATTTCGTATACGGGCCTATTTCGTATACCGGCTGCGATTATACCGCTCGACCAGCTCCTGCACCTGCTCCGCGTTCTGCTCGCGGTAAGCGGGCTTGTCGGCGATTTCTTTGGCCGTCTCGCTCGGCGTCAGCCAGGGGCGGAACGCGTACCCGCGTTCGATCGCGGCGCGCACGAGCCGGAAATAGGCGCGCCGGTTTGGGTCGGACGGCTCGGAAGCCGCCCTTCCGGACGCCGCTCGCCCGGAAGACGGCTTGCCGCCGAGCTTTTCGGTCGTGTCGGCGTACGCTTCCCCGTCCGCTGTACGCAGCGGCTTCGCCGCGATGCGGAGATTTTGCAGCAGCCGCTTCAGCCAATCCGGCAGCCATTCGGACAGCACTTCGTGCAGCAGCCGCAGCAGGAAGAACACGGCCGTTCCGATCGACAGCAGCGCGATCAGCGCCACGCCGTAGATGATCCAGCGGTCCAGACCCAGACCGGCTTCCGCTTCGTTCTCCAGATCGTAGATGACTTCGGCATCCGGAGAAGCCGGATCGGCGGGAATCGGCGGCGGTTCCGGCACGTAATCGAGATCGACGCCGCCGTACAGCAGGAACAGCCAGAACCGGTACAGCCATTCCAGCACGACGGACAGCTGCGTCGCGCCTCCGATCAGCACAATGGACAGCAGCAGGGCAGCCATAAAGCTCCGGTTCATGCGCAGCAGCTGCCCCGAAGGGAGATCCGCTTCCTGCGACAGTCCCATCGCTTCCCGCACCCGGCGTTCGTTCCAGCGCAGCAGCTGGACGAGCAGCGTCACCGTACAGGCCGTGTAGACCGAGAACGCATACGGTTCCAGCAGTCCCGGGCGCAGCGCGGCGGTGTAGACGACGATGCCTCCCAGCAGCCCGGCGAAGACAAGCGGCGTATCGCGGCGCCCGCTCACCGCCCCGTTCAGGCGGTAGACGCCGCGCACGCCGGCCGCGCATAGCAGAAGCAGCAGCGGTACGATGCGCAGCCCGAGCCAGGCGGACCACGCCAGCACCAGCAGCGCCGGCACCAGCGGAAGCACAAGCGCGGCGGCGTAAGCCCGCTGCCCGCCGAGAATCCCGGCGGCTGCGGCTCCGGCCATAAGGCAGAGACCGAACAGTCCGGCCAGTACGTAGGGGGACAAGTCGAACACGTACAGCGACAGAAGCAGAAGCAGCGGGTAGAACAGCGCGGTGTCGCGAATGGCGGTCTCCAGCGCTTTGAACAAATTTCGGTTCATGCTTCCGCCTCCTTCCGCAGCGGGATGTGCCGCGGCGCCGCACGGCCCGGAGCCGGATCGGAAGCGCCGGAAGCACGGGAAGCACCGGAATCGACGGAGGCATCGGCGGCGGAGCCATCAGCCGATAAGAAGCCGGGGTCGATCAGGCTGACCTTGTGGCCCAGCCGCTCCAGCCGGGCAACAGCCGGACCGATCCCGGCTTCCCCGCCCGACGCGATCACGATGTAATCGCGAGCCGGTCCGACTTCGCGGGCTTCGGCCATCAGGCATTCGGCAAGCGAACGCTGCACTTTGAGCCGAATACCGGCCATCGCTTCCAACAGCAGGCGCAGCTGCCCCGCTCCGCCGCCGACAGGAATTCGCGGCAGCGACAGCGTATGCGCGTTATGCGCCAGCCCGACCGGCACGCCGTCCGCGATCAGCCGCGCGGCGATCGTCGCCGCCAGGCTGATCGCATGCTCGGCTTCCGGCTCGCCTCCGCCGCCGCGAAGTCCCGGCGTTACCGTGCCGATATCAAGCACGAGCATGACCCGCGGATCGGCGGAATGTCCCTGCCGATACGTCTGGAGGCCGCCGGTACGGGCGCTCGCTTTCCAGTGAATCCGGTTCATCGGATCGCCCGGCGCGTATTCGCGCGAGCCTTCGATCAGGAACGGGTCCGCCAGAATCCAGCGGCGCACCGCGAATTCTCCCTGCCAGCTGCGCCACTCCTGCGGCAGCCGGCGTTCTTCCAGCAGCCGGGGATAGACGATCAGCGGAGCCTGTACATTCTCGGAGCGCGAACGCAGCACGAAACCGAGCAGGTCGCCCGAAGTCATGAATACGGTGGACAGCCGGAAGATGCCGCGGCCTTCGCAGGTGACGAAATGCCGGCGGGTAACGCGCCGCCTCGGCATGATCGTGAATCCGCTCGTATGCGTCTGATAGACGCTGCCCCGTTCCTGCTTGAGAGCGGTCGATCCGCGAAACCGAAAAACGGCGGGAAATTCCGATTCGAGCCGCAGCCACGGAATCGGCAGCCTCTTGTCGTTCTCGATGATCTCGACCATCTCCAGATTGTCCCCGGCATGGCAGCGGTCCTTGTTGAACTTGCGGCTGTACCGGACCCCTCTCAGAGCCGATCGCCCGATCAGCTGCGCCTGCGCCGTCGCCAGGATCGCCACGGTCAATATCATCCAAAATAGAGCCAAGCCGTTCCCCTCTTTCGTTCAAAATACGGTGTTACCGATTCTTGTCGGCATCGCGGTAACGCGCGTCGTTGTACCGCTCGACGAGACGTTCCAGTTCTTCGGCGGACAGCTCCGTGTACCGGCCCTGCGACAGCTCGCGGCCGTTCTCGGCCGGCGTGCGGCTCGGCCGCAGCGGAAAGCCTTTGCGCGAAGCGTGCAGCACGACGCTGCGATAGCGCAGCCGCGGATCGTCGCCTCCATAGTCGGCTTCGCGGCGTTCCCGCCGGAAAAAGCGCGCGAAGCCAGCGGTTTTGTTTTCTTTCAACTTCTCCGCTTTGTCTGTGTAATTGACATTCGACGCAGCCAAGCGGACCGCGCGCATCAGCCCGAACCGGGAAGCGATCTTCGCGATCAGGTTGCGGATGCCGTTCGGCAGCCAGCGGCCCAGCAGCCGGTACAGCAGCCAGCCGATCCCCAGAACAGCCGCGATCCAGAACAAGCCCAGCAGAATATAGCCGATAAGCTTGAGCCACAGCGGCGTCTCTCCCGCCTCGCCCAACTGTTCGAACTGGGACGCGTCGACGCCGGGCATCGGCTGGACCGGTTCCGCCGCCGGCGGATTGCCCGGCAGCGAGCCGCCGAAGATCGACAACCACCAGTCGCGCAGCGCGTTCAGCGCGCCCGTCGGACCGCCGATCAATCCGGCTATGACGATAAGCGCCGCCACGATCCAGGTCAAGCGCCGGTTCTGCGTCAGCACGCCCGACAAAGCGGACGTCTCCTGCCCGGCCGCCGTGCGCACGCGGTCGCCGTTAAGCAGCAGCAGCGTCAGCGCAAGCGCAAGCGTCGAGACCATGTAGAGCAGCGGCCGGTATTCGTTCAAATCCGGTATTCGCCCGGCAACTATGTACAAAATGAGCATGGCCGCCACACCCGAGAGCGGAATGCGCAGCTGCATCTGGTCCCACAGCTGCCTCCGCCCGGTCAGCAGTCCGCGCAGCGCCGCGAGCAGCAGCACGGCCGCGGCGCTTCCTTTGACGAGCCAGCCGCCGGGAAAAGCAAGTCCGAGCAGCAGCGCGGCGGCAAACGGCAAAGCGGCGGCCGCGCCGCCGATCCGCTGCTCCGCCTGCCGCAGCCCGATCAGGTTCGCCGACAGATGCAGCGCCAGGATCGGCAGAAGCAGCAGCAGGTCGGACACTTTCACGGCATAATGCGCGACCAGCACGACCGCCGCGTACGCGGCCAGCGTTTCCAGCAGCGAATAGGCGGCCGGACGGCCGAATCCCTGCAGCAGCGGCCCTGTACGGGAAATGGAGCGGGAACGGGTTCGGGTCGTTTTCGTCATAATACGGCCTCCTCTCGGCGTTCCGATTCGCGGCGCTGCGACGAACGAACGCCCGAGGACACAAGCCCCGGCTCGTTCGCCGCAAAGCCGGTGACGCCTACCCGGTGACCGAGCCGTTCCAGCGACGCGATCGCTTCCCGGACCTTATCGGAGCGGTGCGCGGTCACGACGAGATAATCGATCGGTTCCCGGAATTCGCGCTGCGCTTCCAGTTGAAGCAGGTCATGGAACGGCAGCCGGGACTTCAACTCCAACCCGGCCAGCGCTTCCATGATCCGGTTCAAATGCACCGGACCGTAATCGGTCTCCAGCCGGCAGCCTTCTTCGCCCAGCTGCGAATCGCCGTTGTGCGCGAAGCCCGAGGCCATGCCCTGCCCGATCAGCGAAGCGGCGCAGGTCGCGGCCAGCGACAGCTGGCGTTCGATCAGTCCCGTCCGGGTCACGACGCTCCACATCGACTCCGAGTCTTCGACGTTGAGCAGGATCACGACGCGCGGATCGGCGGAAAATCCGCTTTTGTGAACTTGAAGCTGTCCCGTTCGCGCGCTCGCTTTCCAGTGAATCCGGTTCATCGGATCGCCCTGCGCATATTCGCGCACGCCGGTCATGATGAACGGGTCTTCGACGATCCAGCGGCGTACCGCAAGTTCCCCCTGCCACGTTTTCCACGAGATCGGCAGTTCGCCGTCGCCAAGCGTGCGGGGATAGATCACCATGCGCATATGCAGATCGACCTTTTTTGAAGGCGCATACATCCCGAACAGATCGCCGCCCGTCATCGTCGCCGACTCGATCCGGTAGATGCCCCGGGCCTCGCAGACGATCCGGTGCGTACGCGTAATCTTCGTGCGCGGCGGCAGCGTGAACAGGCTCGTATGGTTTTGGTAAATATGTCCTTCGCTGACGTTCGTGTCATCGCTGCGGGCAAACTGCAGCGCCGACGGCAGCATCGCTTCGAGTCTCAGCCACGGCACCGGCAGCGGCTTGCGGTTGGAGAGCGTCTCGACCATCTCGATTTTCTCCCCCGCCCGGCACGTGTATTTGCTGAAATCGCGCTTGTAATCGAGACGGGCCAGCGCAGGTCTGCCGAGCAGCCATCCCTGAACGATCACGATCAGTCCGACCAGGAGCAAAAGCCCAAACAGCGCCATTTATCTCACTTCGCTTTCCAGTCCCTTTTCGCTCGGAACAGGGATGCTTTCCGTCAATTCGGCCAAAATGCGCTCGGCGGGATTGTCCTGCACGTCGTAGCGGTTGTTCAGCACCAGCCGGTGCGCGCAGACAGGCACAAGCAGCGTTTTGATATCGTCGGGCAGCACGTAATCGCGCCCTTTGAGCGCCGCGTACGCCTGGCAGGCGCGCAGCAGCGACTGGGTGCCCCGCGGGCTGATGCCGAGCGCAAGCTCGGGATGGCTTCTTGACGCATCCGCCAGCGCGACGATGTAGTCGAGCAGGTCGTCGGCGATCGTCACGCTGCGGCACGACCGCTGCGCTTCCAGCACTTCTTCCGCCGTGGCGGTCGTTATCGCCGATTCCGCGTTCAGTCCTCCCGCCTGCACGGTGCGGCGCAAAATTTCGCGGCCTTCCGACGCCGACGGATAGCCGAGCTTCATGCGGATCATGAACCGGTCCATCTGCGCTTCCGGCAGCGGGAACGTGCCCTGGTTATCGACCGGATTCTGCGTAGCCAGCACCATGAACGGCTGCTCCAGCTTCATCGTCTGCCCGTCCACGCTGATCTGCCGCTCTTCCATGCACTCCAGCAGACTCGATTGGGTACGCGGCGTCGCCCGGTTGATCTCGTCCGCCAACACGACGCGCGCGAACAGCGGCCCCGGGCGGAAATGGAACTCGCCGTCTTTTTGATTGTAAAAGTGGATGCCGGTCAAGTCGGAAGGCAGCAGGTCGGGCGTGAATTGGATCCGTTGAAAAGTCAGGCTGAGCGACGACGCGAGACTTTTGGCCAGCATCGTCTTGCCCGTGCCCGGCACGTCTTCCAGCAGCACATGTCCCGAAGCCAGCAGCGCGGTCAGCAGCAGATCGACTTCCGCGTCTTTGCCCACAATGATATTCCCGATATTTTGCTTGAGCCTTGAAGCGAGTTCCTGTACGTTTTGCATGAACATTCCTCCGTCTTTTGGCAGCGGCTTCCGTATAAATCGAAAAATGGCGCATTCCGGCTTATGTCCTCGAAGCGTTAGCGTAATGTTTTCCTGTTTCTTCCTCATTTCCATTTTAGCAAATAAGATAGCGTTTTCCAAATGCGGCCAAACAAAAAACCGGAAGGATCGCAAGGATCTCTTCCGGCAGGCGTATAGGAGGCAGCACTTTTATGTTCTGCCTTTGCTGTTGTGATGCTGAAGCTTCTCCAGCTTCTGGCTCATGACGGCCAGGCGGCGCTTGAGGTCGAGCTGCCAGCGCTTGTCTTCGGTCTGTTTGGCAAAACCGAGCAGATCCAGCGACAAATCGATCTGGTTGCGCACCGTTTCCATCTTGTCTTCGCTCTCGAGACTGACGCAGTTCGCGAAAATCTCCGCATCGTCTTCGAGAATGTAATCCTGGAAATCGATCTCCGATTCGCCGTCGCCGTGCGCGTATTCGGCCAGAATCTCGTATTCGCTTTCGACTTTATAATGAACTTCGATCCGTTGGCATACCGGGCAATGCAGCAGAGGAACGTTGTGAACCTGGGTCCGGTAGTGGGTCAGCGTCCCCTTCGTTCCGATCATACTGGCTCCGCAGCAAAAACTCATGGCCGTTCACTCTCCTTCATTAACTGATCCCTATCTGTATAATCAACCTGCCGACGGAATTTTGAATACTTTTGCAAAAAAACGTGTGCTTTTTCGATGTTTCCTGGCCCCATTTTAGCACGGAATTTCGAGGTGCGCCAGCGATTCGGGGGACAAAAAAGCCCTCTTTCCGGCAGAGGCCGGAAAGAAGGCTTTAACGCTAAACCGTCGACCCGGCCGCTGCCGAATCCGCGAGGAACCCTTACAGGGTTTGGTCGCCCGGTTTCCAGTTCATTGGGCACAGTCCGCCCGATTGCAGAGCCTGAAGCACGCGCAGAGTCTCTTCAACGCTGCGGCCCACGTCGTTGTGGTTCACGACCTGGTACTTCAGTTCGCCTTCCGGATCGATAATGAACAGGCCGCGCAGAGCTACGCCTTCTTCTTCGATCAGGACGCCGTAATCGCTTGCCACTTTTTTCGTGATGTCCGAAGCGAGCGGGAAGTTGATTTTGCCGAGACCGCCGATTTCGGTCGGAGCCGCGATCCATGCTTTGTGGCTGTGCACGGAGTCGATGCTGACGCCGAGAACTTCGGTATCAAGCGTCTGGAAATCGCCGTAAGCGTCGCTGATTGCCGTAATTTCGGTCGGGCATACGAAAGTGAAGTCGAGCGGGTAGAAGAAGAACACGAGCCATTTGCCGCGGTAATCTTCAAGCGATACTTTGCCGAAATCCTGTCCGTCTCCGGATACAGTTTCCATTGTAAAGGCCGGAGCCGGTTTGCCTACCAAACGTTCTGCCATTGTGTAAATCCTCCTTCAAAATGACACCCGGTGACGAGTGTTTTCTGCATATTCTGAAACTATAACACCATGTTATCACCGGGATTTTTCGAAGTCAAGATTGGAACGCTTATTTATTTATAATCATTATCATTTGCGAATCGCGTTGAGAATTTGCTCGCCCATTTGCGTCGTGGACAGTGCGTTGCCGCGTCCCGCGGCGATGTCGCTCGTGCGGTGTCCGGCGTCCAGCACTTCCGCCACAGCCCGTTCGATCGCGTCGGCTGCTTCGCTGTAACCGAACGTCAGACGCAGCATCAACGCGGTCGACAAGATCGTCGCGATCGGGTTCGCCAGCCCTTGTCCGGCGATATCCGGCGCGGAACCGTGTACGGGCTCGTACAGCCCGTAGCTGCCTTCGCCGAGCGAAGCGGACGCCAGCATGCCGATCGAACCGGTCAGCATCGCCGCTTCGTCGCTCAGGATATCGCCGAACATGTTCTCCGTCACGATGACGTCGAAACTCGACGGACGGCGCAGCAGCTGCATCGCGCAGTTGTCGACGAGCACGTGCTCCAGTTCCACTTCCGGATATTCCGCGGATACGCGAATAACCGTTTCCCGCCACAGGCGCGACGTTTCGAGCACGTTCGCCTTGTCGACCGAAGCGAGCTTCTTGCGGCGCTTCATCGCGATCTCGAATCCCTGGCGGGCGATGCGCTCGATCTCCGTGACGTTGTACGCGCACGTATCGACCGCTTCTTCGCCGAATTCCGTCTCGCGGCGGAACTTCTCGCCGAAGTAGATGCCGCCGGTCAGCTCGCGCACGACCATCAGGTCGGTGCCTTCAAGCACTTCCGGCTTCAACGTGGACGCGTCCTTGAGACAGTCGAACACGACGGCCGGACGCAGATTCGAGAACAGGCCGAGCTCTTTGCGGATGCCGAGCAGGCCCGTCTCCGGACGCAGCTCTTTGGGGTTGTTGTCCCACTGCGGACCGCCGACCGCGCCCAGCAGCACGGCGTCGGCGCGTTTGCACACGTCGAGCGTTTCCTGGGGCAGCGGCGTACCTTTTTGATCGATGGCGATCCCGCCGAACAGCGCGTGCTCCGTTTCGAACGTATAGCCGAACACTTCGCCGACTTTTTGCAGCACTTTTTCCGCTTCCGCCACCACTTCCGGCCCGATGCCGTCTCCTGCGATTACCGCGATCTTTTTCGTCTCAGCCATGTGTCGCACTTCCTCTTCTCGTCAAATTCCCGCCGGCGAAACGCTCGCGCCTTCCGTCGCCGCTTCCGGGTGCAAACCTTTATTCAAAAACAGTAACATACTCCGTCAGGGATTGACCAAGATATAGAAACTATGAACTTCATAGGTTTTACCTATTAAGTAACGACTTAAGCAACGACGGAACGAGCCGAGCGGCCCCGAAAAAAAAAGCGTTTACCGAAAACGTTTTGGACTATTTGCGCTTACGTTAAGAAATTTGATTCGGATTCGTGGGATTGTTACAATAAATAGGGTAATGGTAGTAGAATCTGTTTCGTCAAACGATCTAATCGAGGAGATGAACGAAGAACATGGAATATACGTATTTGGGAAAATCGGGTCTTAAAGTCAGCCGCATCTGTCTGGGCACGATGAATTTCGGAGGCCAGACCGACGAAAAAGAATCGTTCCGCATCATGGACGCGGCGCTCGACGCCGGAGTCAACTTCTTCGATACTGCAAACGTTTACGGAGGCAAAGACAACGCCGGCCTGACCGAAGAAATTTTGGGCCGCTGGTTCAAGCAGGGCGGAGGCCGCCGGGAAAAAGTCGTGCTTGCGACCAAAGTTTACGGCGGCATGGGTGACGAAACGGACGGTCCGAACGGAGACCGCGGCTTGTCCGCCTACAAAATCCGCCGTCACCTGGAAGGTTCGCTGAAGCGCCTGCAGACCGACCACGTCGAACTGTACCAAATGCACCACGTCGATCGCAACGCAAGCTGGGACGAACTGTGGGGCGCGTTCGAAGTGGCCGTTAACCAGGGCAAAATCGGCTACGTCGGCTCCAGCAACTTTGCGGGCTGGGATATCGCCGTGGCGCAGAAAGAAGCGGAAAAGCGCGGCTTCCTCGGCTTGATCTCCGAGCAGCACAAATACAGCCTGCTGACCCGCGAACCGGAACTCGAAGTGCTTCCGGCTTCGGAAGCGCTCGGCCTCGGCGTCATTCCGTGGAGCCCGCTTGCCGGCGGACTGCTCGGCCGCAACGCGCTCAAGAAGATCGAAGGTTCGCGCAGCGGCGGCAACGCCGAACTGGTGGACAAGCACAAAGAGCAGCTTGAGCAGTTCAAAACGCTCAGCGAAGAACTGGGCGAAGCGCAGGATACGGTTGCGCTTGCGTGGGTACTGGTGAATCCGGCCGTTACGGCTCCAATCATCGGTCCCCGCACGTTCGAGCAGTTCGAAGACGCGCTGCGCATCGTGGACGTGAAGCTGGGCGAAGCCGAGCTGAAGCGCCTGGACGAAATCTTCCCGGGACCGGGCGGATCCGCCCCGAACGCGTACGCCTGGTAAGCAGCGCAGGCAGATGCTAGATCCCGGATCCTGAATTCCGGATTTCGCATCAAAAAAGCGGTACCGCTATCCGATTGCCGGATCAGCGGTACCGCTTTTTGTCTTGCCCCGATTCGGGGCGCCTTGCTGTCTACCAGACTTTCTCGGCGCCTTTGCGGCCGCCCGGCACTCGGCGGTTCTCTGCCAGGCGGTTCAGCGCGTCGACATAAGCGCGGGCGCTCGCTTCGAGCACGTCGGTGCTGACGCCGCGGCCGCGGACTTCGTTCTCGCCCTGGCGCATCGTGACGTGCACTTCGCCGAGCGCGTCCTTGCCGAGCGTCACGGCCTGGATCGAATAGTCGACCAGCGTCACTTCTTCGCCGACAGCCTGATCGATCGCGTTATAGATCGAATCGACGGTACCGTTGCCGCCCGATTTGGCCGTGCGGCTGCCTTCGCCTTCGACCGACACCGTAACGGTAGCTGTCGGGGCCGCTTCCGTCGCGAACGAGAAGCTCAGCGACTCCAGCGCGTATTTCTCCGGGGCGTCCGCCAGGCGCTCTTCGAGCAGCGCCAGCAGGTCGTCGTCGGTAATTTCCTTTTTCTTGTCCGCCAGGTCTTTGAAGCGGGCGAACGCCGCGTTCAGCTGCTCGTCTTCCAGCGTATAGCCCATTTCCAGCAGCTGTTCGCGGAATGCATGGCGGCCGGAGTGCTTGCCGAGCACCAGCTTGCTCTCCTTGAAGCCGACCGTCTGCGGCGACATGATCTCGTACGTCGTTTTCTCTTTGAGCATGCCGTCCTGATGGATGCCCGATTCGTGCGCAAAAGCGTTCGCGCCGACGATCGCTTTGTTGCCCGGCACGTTCATGCCGGTCAGCTTGCTGACGAGGCGGCTCGTGCGGGCGATCTCGCCCAATACCAGGCCGGTCTTTGCGCCGAAGTAGTCGGCCCGGGTCTCAAGCGCCATGGCGATTTCTTCGATCGCCGTATTGCCCGCGCGTTCTCCGATCCCGTTGATCGTGCCTTCGATCTGGTCCGCTCCGTTCAGGATGGCAGCCAGCGTGTTCGCCGTCGCCATACCGAGGTCGTCGTGGCAGTGCGCGCTGAGCTGCACTTTCTCGATGCCCGGCACCGTTTCCTTGAGATGGCGGAAAATCGCGCCGTACTCGGCCGGGTTCAAATAACCGACCGTATCCGGAATATTGACGACATAAGCGCCTTCGCGGATCGCCATGGCGACCATTTCGGCGCGGAAGTCCGGTTCGGTACGACCGGCGTCTTCCAGCGAAAACTCGATTTTCGAGAAATATTTTTTGGCGTAACGGAGCGCGGACTGCGCCGCTTCCAGTACCTGATGCTTTTCCATCTTCAGCTTGTACTGCCGGTGAATCGGCGAAGTGGCCAGGAAGATGTGCAGGCACGGATCGGCCGCTCCCTGCAGCGCTTCCCGAACCGCATCGATATCGCCTTCGCGCGAACGCGCCAAGCCGACGACGCTCACGTTTTTGACGGCGCGGGCCACCGCGTTGACCGCGGCCAGATCGCCCGGCGACGCGGCCGGGAATCCGGCTTCCATCCGATCCACGCCCAATTTTTCCAATTGATGCGCGATTTCGACTTTCTCACGGGTATTCAGGTTCACGCCGGGCGATTGTTCCCCGTCACGCAGCGTCGTATCGAAGATATGAATTTTCCGCACGGATTACGCCTCCTTTTTCGGTTGAAGTGTCGAGATGGAAAAGGGCTGCCCCGGTCGCGCTTGCACGCGGCCCGGGATAGCCCCGTTTCATGCTTCGAAATCTTACTTCTTGATCCAGTGCATCATGTCGCGCAGCTGTGCGCCCACGACTTCCAGCTGATGCTCCGATTCGTTGCGGCGGGTAGCCGTCAGGAAAGCGCGGCCAGATTGGTTCTCCAGCATGAAGTCACGCGCGAATTTGCCCTGTTGGATATCCGTCAGCACTTCTTTCATCGCTTTCTTCGTGTCTTCCGTTACGATGCGGGGTCCGGTCACGTAGTCGCCGTATTCCGCCGTGTTGCTGATGGAATCGCGCATCGTGGAGAGGCCGCCTTCGTACATCAGGTCGACGATCAGCTTCAGCTCGTGCAGGCATTCGAAGTAAGCCATTTCCGGCGCGTAGCCGGCTTCCGTCAGCGTTTCGAAGCCCGCTTTGACCAGCGCGCTCACGCCGCCGCACAGTACGGCTTGTTCGCCGAACAGGTCGGTCTCGGTCTCTTCGCGGAACGAAGTCTCGATAACGCCGGCACGGGTACAGCCGATGCCTTTGGCATACGCGAGGCCGATGTCTTTCGCTTTGCCCGTAGCGTTCTGGTGGATCGCGATCAGGCCCGGTACGCCGAAGCCTTCTTCATACGTTCTGCGAACCATATGGCCCGGCGATTTCGGAGCGACGAGCAGGACGTCGTTGCCTTCTTTGGCGACGATCTGACCGAAGTGAACGTTGAAGCCGTGCGCGAACAGCAGGGTCGCATCGGATTTGAGGTTCGGTTCGATTTCGCTTTTATACACGGAGGCTTGCGTTTCGTCCGGCATGAGGATCTGAACGATGTCGGCGCGTTTGGTCGCTTCGGCAACCGACAGCACTTCGAACCCGTCTTCTTTGGCCTTGTTGGCCGATTTGCCTTCACGAAGGCCGACGACAACCTGCAGGCCGCTGTCGCGCAGGTTTTGCGCGTGCGCGTGTCCCTGGCTTCCGTAGCCGATAATCGCGATCGTCTTTCCTTGAAGCACGCTCAGGTCCGCATCATTTTCGTAATAAGTCGTAATTGCCATTCTTATTTCCTCCTTTGTGTATAAAGCCTCAACCCTGCCCAAACAAGCGGGTAGCTCAGCGGAACCGGAAGTCCCGACGCGGCTTCGGGGGGCGGTTCCGTTCAGCTCCCCGCCCGTCCGGGCGGATGAAGCCGTCGTTCTTATGTGGTGTTCGATTGGGGCGTGTTCGGTTAGACCGTGTTCGATCAGTCGATGTTCAATTGTGCAGTGTTCAAAATAATCCGGCCGACCGCTGCCGCTCCGGCGGCGTGCGGGACCCCGTTAGGCGTTGCCGCGAATCATGGCCGTGACGCCGGTGCGGGACAGTTCGCGAATGCCGTACGGCGACAGCAGTTCGATCATCGCGTCGATCTTCTCCGTGTCTCCGACGACCTGGACCATCAGGCTGTTCGTGCCGATGTCCACGACCGCCGCGCGGAACGTCTCGACGAGGCCCATGATCTCCGGCCGCGTCCCCGGATCGGATTTCACTTTGATAAGAGCGAGTTCCCGTCCGACCATCGGATTGGCGCTGAGATCAACGACTTTGATGACGTCGATGATTTTGTACAGCTGCTTCTCGATCTGCTCGATCGTCTTGTCGTCGCCGGTGCTTACGATGACCATCCGGGAAATGCCTTTTTCTTCCGATTGGCCGACCGTGATGCTCTCGATATTGAAGCCGCGTCGGCCGAACAGTCCCGATACCCGCTGCAGGACGCCCGGTTGGTCATTGACCAGGATGGCGATGGTATGTTTGGTATGCGTCGTATTCGTCATCTTTACTCGTCCCCCATCAGCATTTGATCCAGCGTCTTGCCCTGCTGTACCATCGGATACACGTTCTCGCCTTTCTCGACCACGAAGTCGATTACGACCGGTCCCGGCGTATCCAGCGCTTCCTGCCACACTCTGCGTGCTTCTTCCTTGGTCGACGCCCGCAATCCCTTGACGCCGTACGCTTCCGCCAGCTTGACGAAGTCGGGGCTGCCGGACAGGTCGATATGGCTGTACCGGTTGTCGTAGATCAGTTCCTGCCACTGGCGAACCATGCCGAGCACCTGATTGTTCAAGATGACGACTTTGACCGGAATGTTGTTGATCGCGCAGATCGCGAGTTCCTGCGAACACATCTGCACGCCGCCGTCGCCGTTGACCGAGATGACCAGCCGATCGGGCTGCGCCATCTGCGCGCCGATCGCCGACGGAAGGCCGAAGCCCATCGTGCCCAGGCCGCCGGAAGTGATCCAGGAACGTGGTTGGTTGAACTTGTAGTACTGCGCGGCCCACATCTGGTGCTGGCCGACGTCCGTCGTCACGATCGCTTCGCCGTTCGTCGTCTCGTTCAGCAGTTCCACGACCCACTGCGGTTTCAATCCGATCTCGTCTTCTTTGTAATCGTCTTTGTAACTGAATGGCTTCTCCGCTTTCCATTGTTGAAGCTGCGAGCGCCATTCGTCCGCGCTTTCGGCCCGTTTGACCGTTTTGTTGAGCAATTCCAGCACCGTTTTGACGTCGCCGACGATCGGAATGTCCGTTTTGACGTTTTTGCCGATTTCAGCCGGGTCGATATCGATATGCGCGATTTTGGCTTTCGGCGCGAACCCGTTCAGCTTGCCGGTTACCCGGTCGTCGAACCGCGCTCCGATACTGATCAGCAGATCCGCTTCCTGAATCGACATGTTCGAAGCGAACGTGCCGTGCATGCCCGGCATGCCGAGCCACAGTTCATGCCCGCTCGGGAAACCGCCCAGGCCGAGCAGCGTGGTCGTGATCGGGATCCCCGTTTTCTCGACCAGTTCCAGCAGCGCTTCGTGGCCGCCGGAGTAGACGACGCCTCCGCCTGCCAGGATCAGCGGGCGTTCCGCGTTGGAGATCGCTTCGGCCAGTCGTTCGACCTGCAGCTTGTTCGGTGCCATCCGCGGATTGTAGCCCCGCAGCGCAACCGGCTCCGTATGCGGCTGGAACAACGTCATCGCGGCCGACACGTCTTTTGGAATGTCGATCAGGACCGGACCTTTGCGGCCCGTGTTCGCGATATGGAAAGCTTCGTGAATGATGCGCGGAAGCTCGTCGACGCTGCGTACCAGGTAGCTGTGCTTCGTGATCGGCATCGTGATGCCCGTGATATCGGCTTCCTGGAAAGCGTCGGTTCCGATCAGCGTCGAAGCGACGTTGCCGGTAATGATGACGAGCGGCGTGGAGTCCATGTAGGCCGTCGCGATGCCTGTTACCAGGTTGGTCGCTCCCGGTCCGGAAGTGGCGATGCAGACCCCGACTTCGCCGGCTGCGCGGGCATAACCGTCGGCCGCGTGGATCGCGCCCTGTTCGTGCCGGGTCAGTACGTGATGGAAGTCTTTGAATCCGTACATGGCGTCGTAAATGTACAGCACCGCTCCACCCGGATAACCGAACACGCATTTTACGCCTTCGAGAACGAGGCTGCGGAGAAGAATGTCCGAACCTGTGAGGACTTCTTGTTTATCCACCCATTTTTCTTTCAACTCTTCCGTCGATTGTGCATCTGGCATATGTGCGCTCATCGTTCTTCCTCCTCCCAAATATCACATCAATCTCACATCATCGATTTGCAAAGGGCCGCCGTAACGGAGTTTTTCCGTTATTCGTTGTACGGATGCGCGTCGGGCAGTCGTTATAAAAACCAAAAAACCTTCCGCCCCACAAAGCAGATATCTGCTTCGAGGGACGAAAGGTTATTATCCTCACGTGGTACCACCCAAATTTGCCGACACCTCTCGGTGCACAGCCTCAAGCGGGTCCGAAATCGAAACCTCCGATTCCAAACTCGCGGTTCATAACGCGAACCTCACGATTCTCCCTAGTAACCGGACGTTATCTTCCGCGAAGATCATGGAAGAACGTTCGTCGTTCAGGAAAATGGCTCCGAGGTGAGCTCGTATATAAGGGATTAAGGCGGTGGATTACAGCGTGTTGCTTCCCCGCTCTCTGGCAAAAGAGCCCTTAAAACTTCGTCCTCTTCATAGCCGATCAGTTATTCAATACTGTTTGTTGCTGAATGTTAGGGTTATTATATGACTTTAGTTTTAACGAAGTCAACACCTATTTTAAACAAAAAACAAAAACCGGAACGGCGGCATACATTCGGGGCAGTCGATATGTCCGCCAGAGAAAGACAAAAACCGCTTTTCCCCCGTCAAAAAACGGAAGAAAAGCGGTTGTATGCCTAGCGATAACCAGATATCGGGAATTCGAGTCGGTATCCCCCAAGAAGACATTCGGAACGCGCCGAAACCGCGAACCGAATGCCGGCTCAGCGCTTGCCGGGGTCGTACGCTTCCCCGAGCGCGCCGGGAGCTCTCGACTTGCCGATCGCCACGACGAGCACGATGACGGTCAGCACGTACGGCAGCATCAGGATGAAATCCTGCGGAATGCTGGCCGACCATTCGAACAGCTGCACGTAGTTGCGAATCGCCTGCGAGAAGCCGAAGAACATGGCCGCGCCCAAAATGCCGAGCGGGTTCCACTTGCCGAAGATCAGCGCGGCGATGGCGATAAAGCCCTGACCGGAGATCGTCGTGTGCGAGAACAGTCCGGTCGTCGTCAGCGTGATCGTCGCACCGCCGAGACCGGCCAGCGCGCCGCTCAGCATAACGCCGATATAGCGCATGCGATTGACGTTGATGCCCATCGTGTCCGCCGCGCTCGGATGTTCGCCGACCGCGCGCAGGCGCAGGCCGAACTTCGTCTTGTACAGGACGTAATACGTCACGAAGACGAGAATGATCGCGATAAACGTCGTCGGATACGAGTTGAGTACGCCTACGCCGAGAATCGGACCGAGGACCGGAATCGAAGCCAGATCCGGGAAGCTCAACTTCGCCAGACGGTGCAGCAGGAGCGGAGTCTCGCCCGCGCCGTCGAACAGCAGCTTCACGAGGTACAGCGTAATGCCGGTCGCCAGGAAGTTGATGACCACGCCGCTGATGGTCTGGTCCGCTTTGAACGTAATGGTCGCCACAGCGTGAATCAGCGAGCCGAGCACGCCGACTACGATCGCGGTCAGCAGGCCGACCCAGGGAGCCCCGCTCCCCATGCCGGCTTCTTCCGCGTAATGCGTGCCGACTGCCGCCGCAAAAGCGCCGAAGACCATCAAACCTTCAATGCCGATGTTCACGATGCCCGAACGCTCCGAGAACAATCCGCCGAGCGCGGCGAAGATCAGGGCGGTCGAGAAGACGAGCGTCGTATTGAGCAGGTTGCCGAATATCAGAAGATCCATTACAACACCTTCTCTTTCTTGCGCTTATAAACGGGCTTGAGGATAAAGCGAACGATCCCTTGCGCCGCGATAAAGAATATGATCGATCCGATGACGATCTGGATAATTTCCGGCGGAACGCCGGCATCGAAGCTCATGCCCGCGGAGCCGTACGTCAGCGTACCGAACAGACCCGCGCCGGCAAGCACGCCGAACGGATGGGTCATCCCGAGCAGCGCCACGGCGATCCCGTTAAAGCCGTAGCCCGGCAGGGACGAGTAGACGCTCTGGTAATGGAAGACGCCAAGCGTCTCGAACGCGCCCGCAAGACCCGCGAACACGCCGCTGATAAACATCGCCTTGACGATGTTCTTGTTGACGTTGATCCCGGCATAACGCGCCGCTTCCGGGTTGCTGCCGACCGCGCGCAGCTCGAAGCCCTGCTTCGTTTTCCACAGGAAGTAATAGAAGAACGTCGAAGCGAGCATGGCCAGCAGAATGCCCCAGTGCACGCGTGCATTGCCCATCATCTCCGACAGCCAGCCGATCGAGATCGAAGCGCTCGGTTGAATATCGACCGAACGCTGATTGCCCGGCATGAGCAGGAATGTGCGCACGAGGTAGTTGCACAGGAACAGCGCCGTCCAGTTCAGCATAATCGTCGTGATGACTTCGTTGACGCCGCGCTTGGCTTTGATGTAGCCGGCAAGCGCCGCCCACAGTCCGCCGAACAGGGCGCCCACAATGATGGCAAGCGGCGCGTGGATCAGCGCCGGCAGGCCGGTCAGCTTGATGCCGATCAGCGAGGCGCCGGTCATGCCCATAAGCACCTGGCCTTCCGCGCCGATATTGAACATGCCCGCGCGGAACGCGAACGCGACCGCAAGGCCGGTCAGGACGAGCGGCGTCATCTCCCGCAGCGCTTCGCCGAAGCCGTACGGATCGCCGAAGACCCGGCTGATCAGCGCGCCGTAAGCCGTGATCGGGTTGTAGCCGCCGATCATCATGACGACGGCGCCCAGCAGCAGGCCCATGACGATGGCCGCAAGCGAGACGATGACCGAATCGCTCGCGAACCATTTCAGAAATTTATTCATTTTCGCGTTCCTCCCTGCCGGCTGCCGGCCATCATCAGGCCAAGCTCCTGGTCGTTCGTCTCTTCCGGACGCACTTCGCCGATGACCTTGCCTTCATAGACGACGATAATGCGGTCCGACACGTTCAAAATTTCGTCCAGTTCGAACGACACGAGCAGGACCGCTTTGCCCTGATCGCGCTGCTGGATCA
The DNA here is from genome assembly GCF_008634075.2 of Saccharibacillus sp. WB 17. Lineage (NCBI taxonomy): Bacteria > Bacillati > Bacillota > Bacilli > Caryophanales > Paenibacillaceae > Saccharibacillus > Saccharibacillus sp. WB 17. Next base: position 128,918 of record NZ_VPFK02000015.1, read on the forward strand.
GCTGCGACTGCACGAATTCGATCGCCCCGACGTCGAGTCCGCGCGTCGGCTGGGCCGCGATCAGGAAGTCCGGATTTTTGTTGATCTCGCGCGCGATGATCGCTTTTTGCTGGTTGCCGCCGGACAGCGAACGCGCTTTGGTCTGAATGCTCGGCGTGCGCACGTCGAAGTTCTCGACGAGACGCTTGGCCAGATCGTTGATCGCGCGGAAATTCAGGAAGCCGCGCTTCGTGTAAGGCTCTTTGTAGTAGCTCTCAAGCACCATGTTCTCGCTGACGGTAAAGTCCAGCACGAGACCGTGCTTGTGCCGGTCTTCCGGGATATGGCCGACGCCCGCTTCGGAAATCTGTCTCGGCGTATGGCTGCCGATTTCTTTGCCGTTGAGGCGGATCGAACCGCTGTCGATCTTGCGCAGGCCGGACAGCGCTTCGATGATTTCGGTCTGCCCGTTGCCGTCGACGCCGGCGACGCCGACGATTTCGCCGCGGCGCACGTTAAACGTCATGCCGTCGAGCAGCGCGATGCCGTCTTTGTTTTTGATCGATACGTTCTCGACTTCGACAGCCATTTCGCCCGGTTCGGCCGGCTTTTTGTCCACTTTGAACGAAACGTTCCGTCCGACCATTTTCTCTGCCAATTCGAACGGGCTGGTCTCGCTCGTCTTGACGGAGTCGACGACTTTGCCGCGGCGAATGATCGTCACCGTATCGGAAACGGACATGATTTCTTTCAGTTTATGGGTAATCAGGATGATCGACTTGCCTTCGGCCACGAGCCGGCGCATGATCTCGATCAATTCCGATATTTCCTGCGGAGTGAGCACGGCAGTCGGTTCGTCGAAGATCAGGATGTTCGCGCCGCGATAAAGCGTTTTGAGAATTTCGACACGCTGCTGCATGCCGACGGAAATATCTTCGATTTTGGCATTCGGATCGATATGGAATCCGTACTGGTCGGACAACTTTTTCACTTTTTCCGAAGCGGTCTTGTAATCGATCTGGATGCCCGCTTTGGCAGGTTCCATGCCGAGAATGATATTTTCGGTTACGGTAAACGGTTGAACCAGCTTGAAATGCTGGTGGACCATGCCGATTCCGAGATCGATCGCTTTGTTCGGACTGTCGATTGCGACTTTGTTCCCATTAATCTCGATGTGACCTTCGTCCGGCTGATACAGCCCGAACAGGATATTCATCAGTGTCGATTTACCTGCACCGTTCTCGCCGAGCAGGGCATGAATTTCGCCCTTTTGCAGCTGGATGCTGATCGAATCGTTGGCGACGATTCCGGGAAAACGCTTCGTTATTTGCTTTAACTCGACAACGGGAGCTGCAGCAGCCATGGAATCACCCTTCATTCTTCATAGTAGTGCGCCGACCCTACCCCTTTTCAGCAGAAAATACGGGATCGGGCCGACGCAAAGTGTTCGATTTAGTGGTAAACGTAACGACAAGGCCGGTTCAAGGAACCGGCCTTGTCGAAAGTATTATATCATGTAAATCTTAATGGATAACGATTATTCGGCAGGAACCTTAATTTCGCCGTTCACGATTTTTTCTTTGTACGATTGCACTTCGTCCAGCACTTCTTGCGGTACGTTGACGCTCGAAGTGTCGGCAATGCCTACGCCGTCGTCCTTAAGACCCAGAGTCGTGATCGTGCCGCCTTTGAACGTTCCGTCGATGACCTGCTGCGAAACGGTCTTCATCGCTACGTCTACGCGCTTGATCATGGAAGTCAGCGTGACTTCGGTACCGAATTCGATCGATTGGTCTTTGTCTACGCCGATAACCCATACTTCCTGGCCTTGGTTCTTGCGGTCCAGTGCTTCGTTGAATACGCCTGTTCCTGTGCCGCCGGCCGCTTGGAACACGATGTCCGCGCCGTCGTTGTACAGAGTTGCCGCAGCCGATTTGCCTTCGTCCGGCTTGTCGAATCCGCTTGCGTATACGGAAGTGAATTGCGCTTCAGGATTCGAAGCTTCGATTCCGGCTTTGAAGCCGACTTCGAACTTTTTGATCGTCGGGGAATCCATACCGCCGACGAAGCCGATTTTGTTCGTTTTCGTCATTTTGCCTGCAACTACGCCGACGAGGAACGCGCCTTCGTTTTCGGAGAACAGAACGGATTCGACGTTCGGCGCGTCAACAGCCGCGTCGATGATCGCGAAATTGGAATCCGGGTTTTGGCCGGCGATATCTTTCAGTGCGCTTTCAAGGGCGAAACCGATGCCCCAAGTGAGGTTATATCCGTCTTTGACGAATTGGTTGAGGTTAGGCTGATAGTCCGCTTCGCTTTTACTTTGCAGGTACTTGACCGTAATGCCTTGTTCTTTCTCAAGCGCTTGCAGAGCTTCCCACGAAGTTTGGTTGAACGACTTGTCGTTTACGCCGCCGGTGTCGGTAACCATCGCGATTTTGATATCGCTTTTGGCTGCCGTGCCCGCTTCGCCTTCGCTGCCTGTCGCAGCCGTTCCGCCGCCGCTGTTATTGTTGCCGCATGCGGCCAAGACGAGCGAGAAGGCCAACAGCATGAAGATCGAGAATTTTACAGCTTTTTTCATTTTGGATAGTTCCCCCTTAGGATCTTTGCCTGCGTAAGGCGAGCGCTTGTCGTATGTTCCGGAGTTCCCGGACCGCAACCGTCTCTCTCATCAGGTATGCTTTCGCTTTACAGATTATACATTCAGGACCGGACAAAATCTACTGTTAAAAAGGCGTTTCAAAAATAAAATTCGTATTTCCAGATATGATACCGCTTACCTTTGTCAAACTTTACATGCGTTGTGACTTAATAACGAACAATCCCTTTCTTCATTTAAGGAACCATCGTCTAAACGCGTTAAAGGACTAAATAAAGCGGCCTAAATCCATCTTTTTTTACGCATAGAAAAAGGCCCCTGCCGCGAAATATGAATTTCGGGAAAGGAGCCTTGTCGACGCTCGTGTTACGCGTTGATTTTTTCTTTTGCTGCGGATGCCAGGGTGTTGAACGCCGTAAGGTCGTTTACAGCCAGGTCAGCCAGCATTTTGCGGTTCACGTCGATGCCTGCCAGTTTGAGGCCGTGCATCATTTTGCTGTACGAAAGTCCGCTTTGGCGTGCTGCCGCGTTGATACGAACGATCCACAGTTTGCGGAAGTTGCGTTTCGTCTGACGACGGTCGCGGTAAGCGTACACCAACGATTTGTTGACTTGCTCTTTCGCGGTTTTGAAAATGCGGTGTTTCGAACCGAAATAACCCTTTGCCAGCTTCAATACTTTTTTATGACGACGACGTGTTACAAATCCGCCCTTCACTCTTGCCATATCTAAAGACCTCCCAGTCGGTTATGTGTGAGACTATTTCAGTTGCTTGAGTCCTTGTGCCAGACGCTTAACGTCACCTGGAGCCATCAAATGATCGGCTTTGAGGTTACGCTTTGCGCGCTTGGATTTGTGCGAAAGCAGGTGGTTTTTGTGCGAGCTGTAACGAGTGACTTTGCCGGTACCCGTAATTTTGAACCGGCCTTTCAGACTGCTGTGTGTTTTCATTTTAGGCATTGTACTTTCCCCCTATTGGTTTTTCGGACCCAAAATCATAATCATGCTGCGGCCTTCGAGCTTAGGCTGACGGTCGACGACGGACAGTTCCGCCACTTCGTTCCGAACGCGTTCGAGCACTCTTTGGCCGAGCGAAGCGTGCGTGATCTCGCGGCCGCGGAAACGCACGGAGCATTTCACTTTGTCGCCGGCTTCGAGGAATTTCACCACGTTGCGAAGTTTCGTCTGATAATCGTGCTCTTCGATATTCGCGCTGAAGCGAACTTCTTTGAGCTCGACGATCTTCTGATTCTTGCGGGCTTCCTTGTCTTTCTTCTGCTGCTCATAACGGAACTTGCCGTAATCCATGATCCGGCAAACCGGCGGTTTCGCTTGTGGCGCCATGTTCACCAAATCCAAATTCAGGTCTGCTGCCATCTGAAGCGCTTCACGAATCGGCTTGATTCCGATTTGTTCGCCTTCTGCGCCTACCAGGCGTACTTCGCGCGCCCGGATTTCCTCATTGATCATATGGTCCTTACTAATAACCGTCCACCTCCGAATCGAGTTTGTTGCAAGGGCTTATTTGCCCATAATAAAAGGGATACGGACAAACTGTCCGCATCCCGGTGATCTTCAATCTTCATGAGAGTAATCTTCATAAACGATCGGATCGGGAACCAGCCGACGGTGCCGGGCAGGTGAGAAGCGGAGCTTCTGCTTTTGAATCCTTATTGAAAAGTAATGGTTAAACAACACTTTGACTACTATACCGGATATTCGGCAGAATGTAAAGTCTTTTTCAAAACTTTTATCTGCCGAATTATTCGGAAGCGTGCCGGGCTGCTTAGCTCTGTTCGCTCTGCATCTCGTCGATGCGCACGACCCGGGTATGCTTGGTGTGGCTCCACTGCTTGTTGTTCTGCGTGAAGAACGCGTAGAACGTAATCGGGAACCACGACAGCAGGTAGATCGGGAAGAGCAGCATGTAGGCGTACACTTTCCACGATTTGACCTTTTCCAGGATCATGGCGACGAAGAACACGGCAACCTGTGCGACAATGGCGCCTGCGGCTACCCACAGCGGCAAATAGTCGTACATGGTCAGCAGGTGCGGACCGCCGAACAGCGCGATGTCGCCGTACAGCACGACCGTCAGCATCAGCGTCAGCAGCACGATGTACACGTTAACCGCGTACAGCGCCATGTCGAACTTGACGATGCTGAAATCGCGGATGCTCTTCCACAGCAGCGGGAAAAAGTATTTCCGCGCCACGGTGAAGTGTCCCTGCATCCAGCGCAGGCGTTGAACGGAAGACGCTTTGAACGTCAAAGGCTTCTCGTCGTAAATCTTCGCGTAGTAGTTGAACTTCGGATACACGCCGCGTTCGACGCAGCGCATCGTGAACTCCAGATCTTCCACGAGGCTCGTTGCGCCCCAGCCCATTTCCTTGAGCAGCTTGTTGTCGAAGCACATGCCCGTGCCGCCGAGGAAGTTGGCCATGTTCAGATTGTGACGCGACAGCTGCCACAACCGGTTGATGTACCAGTACGAGATGCCGTAAGCGGCCGTGATCCACGAGTCGTTCGGGTTCTTCGTGTCGATATAACCCTGAATGACTTTGGCGCCCTTGCACAGATCGTCGTTCATGCCGATCAGGAAATCGCGGTGCGCCAGGTTGTCGGCGTCCAGCATGACGATGCCGTCATACTCGCGGTCAAGCTTCCAGAGCTCTTCCAGCATCCACTCGATCGCGTAGCCTTTGCCGCGCAGATTCGGGTTGACGCGAACGCAGGCGTTCCAACCGTGCTCGCGCACGATATCGGCCGTCTTGTCCGTGCAGTTGTCGCAGATTACGAATACGTCGTACAGCTCACGCGGGTATTTCAGGTGCTTCAGGTTTTCCATCAGCGCCCCGATGACCTCTTCTTCGTTGTGCGCCGCAACCAAAATGGCGAACGACTTTTGCGGATCGAACGACTTCTCCCGTTTCTTTTTGTACAGTCCGAACAGTGCGAAGCCGAATTGGTAGACCCCGATTACGGCCAGCAGCACCTGGAGCGTCATGAATAATGCTTGCAGCATGGTTGGTTGAACCCCCTTTTTGTTACCCCTATGTACACAGAAAGATTTTGTGTGTGTGTATTCTCTGTGCCTTGCGTTCCATAGCGACTTTGAATGACCCATTTTTGTTTTTAAACTTTTAGGAAATCGTTCTTTTCGATTCTGGCGATTTTGCGACCATTTGTCAAAACCGTGAATTCGCGCTGCGGGGCAAAAAAGCGAGCATTTGCGCCCGAATTCGCCGCGGCGGGTGGTCGGTTCGCTTCCGCATCGCCGTTTAGGTGCGGATATCGCCGACTTTCGAGCTTTTGGTCCCGTGGCGTACCGCCTTTTCGGAACCGGCCCACCTCCCGTTCTCCCTGCCTTCGAATAATAAACGCGAGTTGCCTGATAAAAGTTGGGCAAATTCGGTTAATTTTTTTTAACCCTATTATAATTGCCTTGAATCATTGTATAATTCGGGGTTGATAGAGTCAAAATTGTTGCCGCACGTACGAACTGCCGTTTTGCTCGCATTCGGCTTCGGCGCCGTCACGGAACGAAACGCGCCCAAGCCGGCGAGCCCCGGCAGCAAAAAAAGATAGTCCCGTCGCCTTCTGTAATCGCCGGGCTCTTTCTCCGGAGGTATGTCATGCGTAGCCTGCTGATCAAGCTGAGCCAATTGGACCAGCGCATTTTCAAATGGGTAAACGGACGTCTGCACCATCGCGTTCTCAGTATCGTGCTTTATTACCTGACGCATCTGGGCGGCGCCACTTTCACCATTTCGGCGACCGTCCTCGCCTCCTGGCTGGCTCCGGCTCCGTGGAATTCCGCGGCTCTGCATTCGCTCGTCGCGCTTGCCGTGAGCCATATCCCGGTCGCGATCGCCAAAAAGCTGTATCCGCGCGTGCGTCCGCATCTGGCGCTGCCGGAGACGAACACGTTTCGCAATCCGCTCGTGGACCATTCTTTTCCGTCCGGACACACGACCGCCGTCTTTTCCGTAACGGTTCCGCTCATGATCCTGATCCCGTGGACCACGGTCATCCTGCTTCCCGTCGCCTTAATTGTAGGAACGTCCCGCATGTACCTCGGCCTGCACTACCCGTCGGACGTGCTCGCGGGAGGCGTAATCGGCTCCCTGACCGCTTGGCTTACGGTTGCATTATGGCCTTAAAGCGGCTATCGTAGAAGGAGAAGAAGCCTGTCTGCACAGGCGAATCGAAAAATCGGCCCGTCTTCCCGCGTCCTTCGGCGCAGGCGGCGGGCTTTTCCGAAAAAGGTGACGAAAAACGTGTCCAAATACAGAGTGCTGATCCTGTCGGAAGGTTTCGGCACCGGACATACGCGGGCCGCCTACGCCCTGTCCGGCAGCCTCCGCAAGCTTTCTCCCGACGTTCAGACCCGGGTGCTGGAACTCGGAAGCTTTCTGAACCCGAAAGTCGCGCCGCTGTTCATCAACGCCTACAAGAAAACGGTCGTGACGCAGCCCCGTTTCGTAAGCATGATGTATAAACAGCAGTACAAGAAGTCGCTCAACCGCCTGACGACGCTCGCGCTGCACCGGCTGTTCTACGCGCACGCGCGCGAAGTCATCGAGCAGCTCAAGCCGGATCTCGTCGTCTGCACGCATCCGATTCCGAGCGCGGTCATTTCCCGGCTCAAGCGTCTCGGGCTTCGCGTGCCGCTGTGCACCGTCATTACCGATTACGACGCGCACGGCACGTGGATCAGCTCGGGCGTCGACCACTATCTCGTCTCTACGCAGGAAGTCAAGAACAAGGTGCTGCACCGCGGCGTATCGCCGTTTCGTATCGACGTGACCGGCATACCCGTCCATCCTAGCTTCTGGGAACATCCGGTCAAAGCCGGCATTTTGCAGGACATGGGCCTCAAGGACATGCCGACCGTGCTCGTCATGAGCGGAGGTTGGGGCTTGATGAACGGAGACGTGCTCAATCCTTATCTCACGCGCTGGCGCCAGGACATCCAGCTCGTCTTCTGCGTCGGCAGCAACGAAAAAGGAATGCGCAAACTCAAAAAAGATCCGCGCTTCCAGCACGAGAACGTACACGTGATCGGATATACCAAAGAAATCGACAAGCTGATGGAAGCGTCCGACCTGCTCATTACGAAGCCGGGCGGCATGACGTGCACCGAAGGGCTTGCCAAAGCGATCCCGATGCTGTTCCACAATCCGCTGCCCGGCCAGGAAGAAGAAAACTGCGAGTACTTCACCAGCAAAGGCTGGGGAGAACGGCTGTCTTCGCTTGAGGTCGTCGGCAAATGGATGTCCAGGCTGATCGACGAGGACGAATATGCGGAACTGGCGAGACGCCGCGCGGAAAGCCGGCTGAACATCGAGAAGCTGCGCCCGATGCAGAGCGCCAAGCGAATCATCGAGATTTTGGAAACGACAAATAAGGTGTCTCTCTGAGCGATTCGGGCTCAGGGAAGACGCCTTTTTTTGCGGCAAGAAGAACGGTCCTATGCGTTTTGAAAAAGCCGGAGCGGCGCCGGGGAAGATCCGTTTCGGTCGCTGTTTCAATCGGGAAGCCGGATCAGACTCAGGCGGAGACTTCCCGATTGCAAAGGCGAACACTATCGTTCCTTCACTGAAACTTCCCCTATGCCTGTGGGCCGTCCAACAACGGATCGAGATGCCTAGGCTGCGCGAATGCCGAAAATGCCGGCTGCTTCGGCCGTTTTTATGGGTGTAAGGGAAAAGGCAGCAGGAAAAAGGGCAGGCCGTTCGGGAATCATTCTTCCCGTGAACGGTCTGCCCTTGATTGTACGGCGCAGAGCAAAGATCAGTCTTCGCTCTCGGACTTCTCGCTTGCGGAAGCTTGTAACCGCTCCTCGGCTTCTTCGGCGGCGAGGGCGGCTCGCTCGTCGGGCGAGATGCGGTAAGGCTCCATGCGGATCTCGTCGTAGCGCTCCAGCGCACGCTCGCCGATCACGACTTCGCAGCGATGGATGTTCATGCCTTTGCCCATAAATTTATGCTCGTATTCCGTCATGACGTGTTCTTCGTTGATGCCGTCGCGGTGCAGGTTCAAGCTGATGTTGGTCATCTGCAGGCCGGAGTCCGCAAAAGAGTTCAGCGAGAATTCGAACAGCGTCTCCGAATCGGTCTTGAAATGGATCTGTCCGTCGGTGTTGAGCACGCGCTTGTACATCTCCAGAAAACGGGGATGCGTCAGGCGGCGGCGGGCATGTTTCTTTTTCGGCCACGGATCGCTAAAGTTCAAATAAATGCGTTCCAGTTCGCCCGGCGCAAAAATATCTTCGAGCTTCTCGACGTTGGCGCGCGCGAGCATCAGGCTCGGCGGCGTCTCGTGACCGAGCTCCGACCAGGCGGCTCTCGCTTTTTCGCTGGCCCGGCGAACGAGTTCGTCGTACATGTCGATGCCGATAAAGTTCGCTTCGGGATTGCGCACGCTCGTGCCGCTGATGAAACGTCCCTTGCCCATTCCGAGTTCCACGTAGATCGGACGGTCGTTGCCGAACAACTCGGCCCAACGTCCCTTATACTGTTCCGGTTCGAGGACAACCAATTCCGGCTGTGCCTCCAGGTTTTCCCGGATTCCTTTTCTTCCGCGTAAACGCATGTCATTCCTCCGCTATAAAAATCTCGGCTCGGCGGTCGCCAAATCGCTGCGCTTCCCGGCCAGCCTCCGCCTTATTGTGCCGAAGTTCCCGCGAAAAGTAAAGATCAAAAGCACGATCAAGCAGGCCGGGCGCCGCTCCTTCCCGTTTCGGAAACGAAAAAAAGCCCTTCCGCGAGGAAGGGCTTCTTGCGCGTCTTGCGGCCAAACTCTCGTCTGCCGCCGCGCATCTATGCCGGGATGGGTAATCCGGTTAACCGAAAAGACGCAGGTTCGCGCCTCGTGCTCGTTTATTCCGCAGGATCCGCGGCAATATCGAATGCCTTTTCAAAAGCGCTGCGAATTTTCTTACGGGCATCCACTTCAATCTTGTGTCCGTTGTTGAAACGTACGCCGGTCAGTGCCAGCGCTTCTTCACGGGTCAGCTCGACTGCGATCTTCTCGTCCGAATGATTCGCTGCAAATTGAGTCGTCATCGTCAATCACCTCTTCATTTCTCTAAAATAATCGGCGTGCGCCGGAATAAAAGATAGCGTTACCATCGTTGATACGACGCTGTTTTTCCGGTAATCCGATCTTGAGATAAATATAACACATCCATGTAATATATATCAAGCGCAAAATTAAATATTTTTACTTTTTATTTTGGCCCTTTTTTCCGTGTTCACCGATCTTTTTCTTTTTTCTTCGGCCGGGTTTTGCTAGAATTAAGGATTGACTGACAACCCGTTCATTTTCCGTGAATGTGGTCCATCCCGAAAGGAGTTCGACCCATGTTTTCCTCTACTTCGATCATCGAACCGGAAACGCCGCTGCTGTGGAGCGACAAACGGTTTCATACGTGGAACACCGAAATGCACGACCAATTCGGCGACAAAGTGTTCAAGGTCATGCTTGACGCCGGCTTCTCCTGCCCCAACCGCGACGGCTCCATTGCCACGGGCGGCTGCACGTTCTGCAGCGCGCGCGGATCGGGCGACTTCGCCGGCAGCCGACGCGACGATCTGGTCACGCAGTTCAACAATATTCGCGACCGCCAGCACCTGAAATGGCCGAGCGCCAAATATATCGGGTATTTCCAGGCTTATACGAATACGTACGCGCCGCTTGAGACGCTGCGCGAATATTATGAAGAAATCCTCAAGCAGCCGGGCGTGGTCGGCCTTGCGATCGCCACGCGGCCGGACTGCCTGCCGGACGACGTGATCGATTATTTGGCGGAACTGAACGAACGGACGTATCTGTGGGTCGAAATGGGCCTGCAGACGATCCACGAATCGACGTCCACGCTGATCAACCGGGCGCACGATACGGCCTGCTACGAAGAAGCGGTGTCGAAACTGCGGGCGCGGGGCATCCGGGTATGCGCGCATATTATCTACGGCCTGCCGCAGGAAACGCACGAAATGATGCTGGACACCGGGCGCGCCGTGGCGAACATGGACGTGCAGGGCATCAAGATCCATCTGCTGCACCTGATGCGCAAAACGCCGATGGTCAAGCAGTACGAAGCCGGTCTGCTCCGGTTCCTGGAGCGGGACGAATATATCGGTCTGATCGCCGACACGCTGGAGATTCTGCCGCCGGACATGATCGTGCATCGCCTGACGGGCGACGCGCCGCGCGATCTGCTCGTCGGTCCGATGTGGAGCCTCAAAAAGTGGGAAGTGCTCAACGGCATCGACGCCGAGCTGGAGCACCGAGGCACTTGGCAGGGCAAATACTGGAGAGGGTAATCCGATGGGATTCGTATCGGTGCTCAACTTCACCCAACAGCTGATCCAAAAAAGGCTCCAGCCCGGCGAGATCGCGATCGACGCCACGGTCGGCACGGGCGCGGACCTGGTCTTTCTCGCCCGGCTGGCCAAAACGCGCGGCCGCGTGTACGGCTTCGACGTCCAGCAGGCCGCGCTGGACCGGGCGCGGGAGCGGCTCGACCGCGAGCGCGAAGCGGACGAAGGCCCGGACCGGCGCTCCCGCAAAGCGGGCGCGAAGCTCGCTTCCGTGGAGCTGCTGCTGCGCAGCCACGCGGAGATGGCGGAGGCGCTGCCGCCGGACTGCCGCGGCCGGGTCGGAGCCGTCATGTTCAATCTCGGCTACCTGCCGGGTGCCGAAGATTCCCGCGTCATGACGACGCCGGCGTCGACGCTGCCCGCGCTTGAAGCGGCGCTGTCGCTGCTGCGGCCCAAAGGCATCCTGACCGCGGTGCTGTACCCGGCCCATGACGGGGGCAGCGTCGAAGCGGCGGCCGTCGAGCGCTGGGCAGGCGAACTGCCGGGCGCGCAGGCGCGGGTCATCTCGTACCGCCAGCCGCAGCGGCCGGCCGCGCCTTATCTGATCGCGGTCGAAAAAGTCTGACGCCGGCGGCGCGGCACTGGAACGTTAAACCGCGGGAAGGTGCAGGTGCAGGCGTCGAGGCGCAGACATGCGGCGCGGCGTGCGGGCCCGATCTTGCGCAGCCGAAAAACCGGGAGAGAATCTCTTCCGGTTTTTTTGGTTTGTGTTTTTTTCGCGTTTTTCCGTGCGCCTATTCGGGCGGTTCGCAATCGAATACCTATAAAAATGGGTATACCTCAACAGAAGGCTATTTTGAACAGAAGGCTATTTTGGCTCATGTTGAAAATAGCGGGCGGATGGCAGACAGATGACGGCAGCTAACAGCAGATAACGGACAGATGACAGACAGATAAAGGACGAAAAATCATCACTTGAACACGGTATCCGGCGAACAAGCGAAGAATAGAATTATTCAATCATCAACTCATGAAAGGAGTGACCTTCTTATGCTCAATCGACCGCATAAGGCCGAGGCGCGCCCGGCCGCGCCATCCAGGCCGTCGAAAGCGCGAACGGCCCGTACGCCGGGGCGAACCTGGTTCTCCGCCGCGCTTGCGCGCGAGCGGCGCAGCGGCAGCGAAGCGCCAAAAGAACGCGAGCAGCGGCTCGACGGCGCAGCCCGCCCTGTGCGCGAACCGTCGCGTGAACGACGCGAGCAGGCGGCTCCGTCCGCGCCTTCGTTCATGCTCGAAGGCGCGGACGGAGTATCGGTGTGCGTCAGCGCCTGGCCGCTGGAACGCCCCCGGGCCGTCGTGCAGATTTCGCACGGCATGGGCGAGAACGGCGGCCGCTACGCCGGGCTCGCCGCGGCGCTGAACGCGGCGGGCTATGCCGTGTACGCCGGCGATCATCGCGGCCACGGCCGTACGGTCGGCGATACGCCGGCCGGACCGCTGCGCCAGGGCTACGCCGGGCCCGATGCGCTGAACGGCATGTGCCGCGACCTGCTGAAGGTGACGGCGGAGATTCGCCGGCGCCATCCGGGCGCGCCGGTCGTGCTGCTTGGCCACAGCATGGGCTCGTTTCTCGCCCGCAAGCTGATGGCCGACCGTCCGGCGGAATATGCCGGCTTCATGCTGACGGGCAGCGGCGGGGAGCGCGCCGAACTGCCGCTCAAGCTCGGAGCGGCGCTGGCCGCCGCGGAGGCGCGGCTGCTGTCGCCGGCTTTCTCGTCGCCGGCGCTGAACGCGCTCGTGTTCGGCCCGTTCGGCAGAGGCTTCAAGCCGCGCCGTACCCGCTTCGACTGGCTGTCGCGGGACGAAGACGCGGTCGACGAATTCGCGCGGCTGTACGGGCGCACCTTGTTCAGCTGCGGATTTTACCGCGACTTTTTCCAGCTGCTGCTGGAACTCCAGCAGCCCGGCCTGGCGCGGCGGCTGGACCGGTCCAAGCCGGTCCTGCTCTGCTGCGGCGAGTTCGATCCGGTCGGCGGAGCCAGCGGCCTGGATCATCTCAGAAGCGTCTACGAACAAGCCGGCCTGGAAGATCTGGAATGCCGGCTGTATCCCGAAGCGCGGCATGAACTTGTCTTCGAGACCAATCGGGACGAAGTGATCGCCGACTGGATTGTCTGGCTCGACGGGCATTTTCCGTCGGCCGGACGCCAAAAATAAAACGTTCGAAATCAACGCGCTCAACATAGACCGCACAAAAAGAAGCTTCCCTCCCTTTGGCTCAGGGCGGAAAGCTTCTTTTCCATATCAATCTCTATTCGAACGAGGCCAATCCTTCTTGTCCCCGGCGCCCCGTTCACAGGTCACCGCGCGGATCGCTCCGCAACCCGTCTTACGAAGGGTTCGACGGATCGTGATCTTCGTAGTAGGCGAACAGGTTGGAATCGTCTTCCGGCGGAGCTTCCATGTCGTAATAGCCGACGTCGTCCGCTTCGGAACTGCCGCCTCCGGCGTCGCCTTCCCGGTTCTGGAAAAATTCCAGGAACGGACGGCCGTATTTGCGGTATTTGACTTCGCCGACGCCTTTGATCCGCAGCATCTCGAACTCGGTTCTCGGCTTGTGGATACTCATCTCGCTCAGCGTCGCATCGTTGAAGATGATATAGGACGGCACATGTTCTTTCTCCGCCAGCTCGCGCCGGATCAGGCGCAGCTGCTCGAAGATCGTGATCTCGACCGCCGACAACTTCTCGTCCGCGCGCGGACGGCTGCTGCGCGAACCGGAAGACGCTGCGAACGACGCTTTGCGCGCTTCGCGCTGGAACACCTGGCGGCCGCCCTTGAGCACTTCGGTGGCGAGCTGCCGCAGCTTGACGACGGGATACTGCCCTTCGGTCAGCTCCAGATAACCTTCGGAAGCGAGTACGTTGATCATGTCGACGATTTCTTTTTCCGTCTTGCCGTTCATCATGCCGTACGTGGACAGCTGGTCGAACTTGTACTGAAGCACTTTTTTGTTGCGCGAGCCTTTGAGCACGCCGGCTACCATCGAAGCGCCGAACCGCTCTCTCATCCGGTAGATGCAGGAGAAGATTTTTTGCGCGTCCACCGTAATGTCGATCACTTCGCGATCGTCGCGGCACGAGCTGCACGTTCCGCACGGCTCGTCCGCGTGTTCTTCGCCAAAATAGTCCAGCTGGGCGCTGCGCAGGCATCGGGTCGTATAGCAGTAATCGACCATCTGCTGAAGCTTGCGGTATTCGTTGCGGCGGCGTTCTTCTTCCTGCCCGTTCTGCTCGATCAGGAATTTCTGGACTACGATATCCTGGGCGCTGAACAGCAGGATACATTCGCTCGGCTCGCCGTCCCGGCCCGCCCGGCCCGCTTCCTGCACGTACGCTTCCATATTTTTAGGCATATTGTAGTGGATAACGTAGCGGACGTTCGATTTGTCGATCCCCATGCCGAACGCATTGGTGGCGACCATGACGCGCACGTCGTCGTACAGAAAAGCTTCCTGCGCGCTTTCGCGCTCCACGTCGCTCATACCCGCATGGTAGCGGCCCGCGGACAAACCCTGCATCGACAGCTTGGAATACAGCTCGTCCACTTCTTTGCGCGTTGCGGCGTATACGATTCCCGCTTCGCTCGCATGCGTTTTGGCAAAATCGAAAATGTAGTCCTTCTTGCTCTCGCCCCGCAGCACGGAGAACGCCAGGTTGTCGCGTCCGAGTCCGGTGACGAACGTATTGGCTCCCTGAAGCTCCAGCAGCCGCACGATATCGTCCATGACCTGCGGCGTCGCCGTCGCGGTAAAAGCGGCCACGGTCGGACGGTGCGGCAGCGAATCGACGAACGGCGCGACCGCGAGGTAACTTGTCCGGAAATCGTGTCCCCACTGCGAGACGCAGTGCGCTTCGTCGACCGCGACGCAGTCGATACGCAGATTGGACATTTCTTCGCGGAACCAGTCCAGTTCAAGACGCTCCGGCGCCACGTACAGCAGCTTCAGCTCGCCGCGCTGCGCCGCGCGAATCCGGTCGTTCACTTCGCGGCCGCTGAGCGTGCTGTTGATGTAGGCCGCGGCGATGCCGTTGGTCACGAGCGCGTCCACCTGGTCTTTCATGAGCGAGATCAGCGGCGAGACGACCAGCGTCAAGCCTTCCATCATCAGCGCGGGAATCTGGTAGCAGATCGATTTACCTCCGCCGGTCGGCATGATGCCCAGCGTATCGCTGCGCGTCAGCAGGCTCTCGACGATCTTCTTCTGACCTTCGCGAAAATCGGGGTAGCCGTAATATTTCTGCAGCAGTTCCCCGGCCTGCTCCATCATCTTCGTTTCTTCAATCGCCATTATGCAAAACTCCTTAAAGGGAATGCCTCGGTCGGCATTCCCGTATAATTACCGCTCTTCAGGCACCTGTCGGGGGCGCACGTTGTAAGGGTCTTCGGCCAAGCGTCGTGGATGCGTTCTTCCTATATTTTACCGGGCCGGCACGCTTCGGGCAACCGCACGGGGCGAACAAATATTCTTTTTTTGAAAAAACGCCGGATTCGCCATCCGCTCCCTTCTCCTCCGTGAAGCAGAAGGCCTGCCGGCCATTTCCGGAAGCCGCTCCGGCATCGCCCTTGTCCCTAGCCTTTTGGCGGCGGCTCTGGTATAGTGAATGCGGCGAATCCCGGCCCGGACAGCGCATTTCCAACTGTCCGCACGAGCCGAATACGCTACGATCCTCTTACCAGAATGGAGCTTATCCGATCATGGCTTATACGAATAAACGGCCGGGCGGCAAAAAACGTCCTCCCGGTATCAAAAAAGATAATTCCTACGCGGCCCGCGAAGACGCCCGCCGCGAGAAAAACGAAGCGCAGTCGCGCAGCTTGGCGGTCAAAGAACCGGCCGAACTGCTCGCGTTCCTGCTGGAGCATCTGAACGGCATGGGACGCAACTCGATCAAATCGGTGCTCGCGCACGGACAGGTCCGCGTCGACGGCACCGTCGTCACGCTGTACAACCATCCGCTGCAGCCGGGCCAGACGGTCGTCATCGGCAAAGAACGCGCCAAGCCCAAAACGAAATTGACCGGCCTGCGCATTCTGCACGAAGACGCCGACGTTATCGTGATCCGCAAGGAAGCGGGCCTGCTGTCCATGTCCGCTTCGCGCGAAGAGAGCAATACCGTCTATCGCCAGCTGATGGGCCATATCCGCCAGACCGATCAGCAGGGACGGCTGTATGCACTCCAGCTGCTCGAAAAAGACGCTTCCGGCGTCATGCTGCTCGCCCGCAGCGAAGCGGCCAAGGAAGCGCTGATCGAGCAGTGGAACACCGGCACGGCCAAGCAGGCCTACACCGTGCTCGTCGAAGGCAAAGTCCGGGCCGAATCGGACACGATCACGTCCTGGCTGCGCGAGACGAAGACGCTCAAGATGTATGCCAGCCAAAAAGAAGGCGACGGACTGCGCGCGGTGCTGCACTACAAGCGCCTTCAGGCCAACGGCCAGGCGTCGCTGCTCGAAGTCACGACCGAGACCAACCGCAAGAACCAGATCCGCGCCCAGTTCGAAGACATCGGACACCCGATCGTCGGCGACAAAAAATACGGCTCCGCGCTGCGCATTCTCGGCCGCCTCGGCCTGCACGTGCACGAGCTGAGCTTCGTCCATCCGACGACCGGCAAAACGGAGACGTTCGGAGCGGACACGCCCAAAGCTTTCCTGGCGCCGTTCAACGAAGAACCGCAAGCCTGACGGACGGCAAGGCGGCGGCTGCGCAGGATTCCTTCCGCGCCGCTCCGCTTGCGTCTGCCGAGGTACAAGCATCCGGCTGCGTTCGGCGCATTCTGCCGCGGCGGCCGCGATAACCGTCGCAATCAAAAAGTCACGCCCCGATTCCGGGGCGTGACTTTTTTCGCGTTCGGCGTTTGGATTGCTGTTCGACCTTCGGATTGGGCACCCGGGTTCCGCCCCCGGTCTGCACGGGTCCGCCGATTTCGCGCCTTACTTCGCGTAATCGCCGAACGACGCCGCCGTGCCGTCGATCTTCGCCTGCGGCGCCCCGTCCGCGCCGAGCGCAAGTTCCAGGCGCCGGCTGTGCAGGCTGCGGTAGGCGACGCTGCGGCCGTCCGCGCCGAAATCAGGCGCGCGGCCGCGCATCAGGTCGGCGAAGCCTTCCAGGTCTTCGGCGTCCAGGCTCTCCGCTTCCTCGATGCCCGACGCTTCGATCACGACGGCTCCGCCCGGTCCCGCGCTGCGCACCGTGAAGCGGTCGTCGCTTTCTTCGGCC
Organism: Saccharibacillus sp. WB 17; assembly: GCF_008634075.2. NCBI lineage: Bacteria > Bacillati > Bacillota > Bacilli > Caryophanales > Paenibacillaceae > Saccharibacillus > Saccharibacillus sp. WB 17. Next base: position 146,109 of record NZ_VPFK02000015.1, read on the forward strand.
TCGTAGCCGTGCCGCAGGTAGACGGCCAGATAAGCGCCTCCGGCCTGGCCGAACAGCGCCCGCTCTTCGCGAATCCATTCTCCTTTCGGCAGCACGCCAACGATCGACGGGTCTTGGCCTTCCGGCACGGGATACAGCGCCAATACGGCGCCCCGGTCCGGCAGGATCGCTTCGAACGGACTCGAATGACGCAGGTCGCCTTCGGCCTGGCCGGGCGCCGGATGGATGAAGTACGCCTGGTTCGCGGCGCTGCCCAGCTCGTAAGACAGCGGCAGCGTTACGTCCCAGCGGTGCTGCTCGTTGTCGAACTCTTCCGAGCGTTCCCACATGCCGCCGACCGCATAGCTGTCGGTGAGATACGTATAACTGTGCAGCTCGCGGTCCGGGCCGTCCGGCTGCGGCTTCAGAATCTTCTTCTTCACTTCGACCGGCACGAGGCGGTCCATCGCCGCGATTCTCGAAGCTTCCGGCGCTTCGTAGAACAGGAAGCCCGCATACTCGGCGCGCTTGAGCTGCGGCGGCAGGCGGAAATCACCGTACTGCAAATAATCGAACGCCACGCCGGCGTCTTTGGGCGTGTCTTCGCTTCGCTGGCGGGCATGCGGCCCGGCCCAGGCCCCGCCGATGTAATGCAGCGAACGCTCGCTCCACAACAGGTCGAGCATCCGGTTCAGGTCGTCGGTAATGTCTGCGTCGCTCAGCAGCAGCCGAACGCAGGTGAACGCCTGCACCCAATGCCAGAACCACGGCTGTGAACCGTACTCGTGCAGGCCGCGCGCTTCGACATGCGCAAGCAGCGCCTTGAGCGACCGGCGTCCGTCTTCAAGCAGCTCCGCGTCGCCGTAATACGCGCCGAACAGCAGCTTGGCCGCGGTATGCTTCGCTTCTTGATGGTCGTATTTGTGCAGCGGCCGGTCGTAGAACCGGCTGTCGCAGACGGCTTGCAGCGCCGCCTCGAACGACGTCTGCAGCTCCTGCGGCAGCGAATCGCCGCAGCGTTCGACGAAATACAGCATCAGGCTGCCCATCAGTTCGATCGGCAGCGGATCGGGCTCCGCCGACTGCGGATCGTCGCCCAGTTCAAGCGGCCAATGGCCGTAAGTGCCGCTGCCGGCCCGGCGGTCCTGAAGCTCGAGCACGCGGCCGAAGACGCCGATCGCCGTCGCGCGGGCTTCGTCGCGGTCAAAACGAACCCGGATCTCCGGATCTTCCGCCGCGGCGTACAAATACGAAGCGTAATAGAAATTGTCGCGAATATCGTCATGAGACCACAATCCGCTCGGCAGAAGTTCGCGGGCGGCCGCCTGCGCGGCCACTTTGCCTACGACCTGCCGGCTTCTTTTTTCCAGACTCAACATGTGGATCTACTCCTCTCGTTGTCGGTGCGCGCTTCGCGCAAACTCCCGGGCGCACGCTTCCAGCAGCAGGCAGAACGAACGATTCTGTCCCAGCATGAACGAAGACAGGTCGTAGCGGCGGCGCTCCGGCTCGTACGATACGAGCAGGCGCCGCCGCATCCGCGCGGACGCGTATTCGACGAACGAACGCGCCGCTTCGCTGTCGACGAGCGTCACGTACGCATACAGCGAATGATCTTCCGGTTCGTCCAGCGGACTGACGCCGGCGCACGAAAATTCCGTGCCCACGCCGGCTTCGTTCAGCAGACGCAGCGCTTCCAGCAGCTCGGCATCCACTTCGACGCCTTGCAGCAGCGCGACGCGTTTGGCGCCCCTGCTTATTTTGTCCCGATCCGCCCAGCGTTCCAGCTCGGCCCGGCGCCGTCTCCAATGTGCGGGAGTCTGGCTCTCGCTTATGATTTCATCCGGCTGTCCGCCTTCCATCCTGTCATCTCCCCCGCGCATTGTCCGTATTACGGGCGGCCGCCGTGAAAGCGCCCGCCCGCATACCAAAGACCGGACGCCGCGCAGCCGCGATCGTTCCGGTCCCGTGTCTTCATTATGCCATTCCTGCGCCATGCGCGCCATCCGCCATCGTCCGCTGCCGTTCGCTGCCTTGCGCTCCGCAGGAGCTTATCGCCCGTCCGGCCCGCCCGGCTCCGCGCCGCTCGCGCCGCTTTCGATCGCGCGTGTCACTTCGTTCAGCGCCAGCTCCTTGAGCCGCTGCGCTTCGAGCAGCAGCACGTCGGCTTCGTCGCCGTACGCTTCGCGCTTGATAGCGTCGCGGCACGCCGGCAGATTGATCCGCACGGTCAGATGGGCGGAACGCGCGGCCGCTTCGAACATAACGATCCCGATCCCAAGATCCGACAGCACATGCGACCTCGTCGCTTCGGCGATGCCACGCGCGCCGCGCAGACCGCGGATACAGACTTTCATCAGGTCCAGCGGCACTTCGATCGTGCGCAGCGTCGCGGCGACCACCGCTTCGTCGTCTTCGCTCTCGGCCGCTTCGCTCGCTTCCAGATACGCGGCGAAGCCGCGTATGTCTTCGCTCATCAGACGCTCGCAGGCCGAAGCGACTTCCTGCATCTCCCGTTCCGCTTCGTCGATACGGGCCCGCTGCTCCGGCGTGCGTTCCCGATGCGACAGATGGGCCGCCATCGACGTCATGGCCGAGCCGAGCGCCGCGGCCAGCGCCGACGTGCTGCCTCCGCCCGGCGTCGCTTTGGCACTGCCGGCGCGCTCCACGAATTCGCGAATCGTATAATCCCAGGGCGTATTCTCGTTCATACATCGTCACACCTTCCGTTTTCTTTTTCCTGTACAGGGGTCCTGCCTGATGCCTGTTTTCTATTACCCCAATCGGAGAGAGTGGCCTGCCCAGCGTCAAAAACATCGAATGCTAACTTGACGATTCATGTTATGATGAACGAGAATGTTATCGGTATCTTCAATACGTGGACTGGGAGTGGATTTATTCATGATTCGATTCGGGATGATCGGCACGAATTTTATTACGGAACGTTTTATCGACGCGGCGCGGCAGGCCGAAGGGCTGGAACTCGCCGCGGTCTACTCGCGCACGGAAGGACGCGCGCGCGAATTCGCGGACCGTTACGGGATCGAACTTACGTTTACGGACCTGGATGAGATGGCCGCTTCCGACCGGATCGACGCCGTGTATATCGCAAGTCCCAACTCCCTGCATGCGGAGCAATCGATCCTGCTGCTCAAGAGCGGCAAGCACGTGCTCTGCGAAAAGCCCATGGCTTCCAACGCCCGCGAGGTGCGCGACATGTTCGCGGCCGCGGAAGAAGGCGGCGCCGTGCTTATGGAAGCGGTGAAGACGACGCTGCTTCCCTCGTTCGCGCTGCTGCGGCAAAATCTGCACAAAATCGGGCCGATCCGCCGTTACTTCGCAAATTACGGCCAGTATTCTTCACGCTACGATGCGTATAAGGAAGGCATGGTGCTCAACGCGTTCCGGCCGGAGTTCTCAAACGGGGCGCTGATGGACCTCGGGCTGTACTGCATCTATCCGATGGTGCTGCTGTTCGGCAGGCCGGAAGAAGTCAAAGCGACGGCGTACATGCTGGAGTCGGGCGTCGACGGCGAAGGCAGCCTGCTCGCCCGCTACGCGGACATGGACGCGGTCGTGATGTTTTCCAAAATTACCGATTCGCTCGTGCCTTCGGAAATCCAGGGCGAACTCGGCAGCATCCTGATCGACAAGATCAGCGAACCGGGCAGCGTACAGATCCGCTACCGCGACGGCAGCATCGAGGATATCAGCGAGCCGGCCGGCAAGCCGGTCATGAGCTACGAAATCCAGGAATTCGTCGACGTCGTCCGCTCCGGCGACTCCGAGTCTTCCGTCAATTCCCGGGACTGTTCGCTGGCCGCCGCTGAAGTGATGGAAGAAGCGCGCAAGCAGTTCGGACTACTCTACCCCGCCGATCTCTGATCGGCTTTTTTTTCGTTTGGTCCCTTACTGGGTAATTCATGTTCAGTGAGGCCGTTCGGCCGATGCTCAACAATGAATATGTATACTTGGGAAGGGGTTAAATTTATGGTTTTCGCCGTCGCTCTGGCGATCATACTCGCTTTTGTTTTATGGGGGGCTCTGTTTCCCGACCAACTGGGCACTTCCGCGCAGGCGGCTTTGGACTTTTCCACAGAAAAGTTCGGCTGGTTCTACCTGATCGCCGCGTTCGGGTTTCTCATCTTCGCCGTCTATCTCGCGTTCAGCCGCTTCGGCAAGATCAAGCTGGGACAGGACGACGACGAACCCGAATACTCCACGCCGACCTGGTTCGCGATGCTGTTCAGCGCCGGCATGGGCATCGGGCTCGTTTTCTGGGGCGTAGCGGAACCGGTCTCGCATTATATCGATCCGCCGGAAGGCACGGAACCCGGCACGGCGCAGGCGGCCCAGGTCGCGATGCGTTATTCTTTTTTCCACTGGGGACTGCATCCTTGGGCGATCTACTCGGTCATCTCGCTGGCTCTCGCCTACTTCCAGTTCCGCAAAGGGTATAAAGGGCTGATCAGCTCGACGTTCGTGCCGCTGCTCGGCGACCGGGTCAACGGCCCGATCGGCAAAGCGATCGACATTCTGGCCGTCATCGCTACCGCGTTCGGCGTCGCCACCTCGCTCGGACTCGGCACGCTGCAAATCGCGGGCGGCATCCAGCAGATCTTTGGCTATTCCAGTACCATTCTGGTGCAGGTGCTGATCATCGCGGTCGTGACCGTCATCTACCTGATCTCGTCCACGACCGGACTCGACAAAGGTATCCGCATCCTGAGCAACGTGAACATGGTCGCGGCCGCCGCGCTGCTGCTGTTCGTTCTGTTCGTCGGCCCTACGGCGTTCATCTTCGATACGTTCACCGTGACGCTCGGCGGCTACGTGCAGAACATCGTCCAGATGAGCCTGCGCATGACCCCGTTCTCCGACAGCACATGGGTATCGGCCTGGACGCTCTTCTACTGGGCGTGGTGGATCTCCTGGGCGCCGTTCGTCGGCACCTTTATCGCCCGGGTATCGCGCGGACGCACCATTCGCGAATTTATACTCGGCGTCATGCTCGTGCCCAGCCTGTTCGGCTGCTTCTGGTTCGCCGTGTTCGGCGGTTCGGGCATCTACTCCGCGCGCTTTGAAGGCAGCGGCCTTGCGGCAGCCGTCGAAGAAGACGTGACTTCTGCGCTGTTCCTCATGCTGCAAAACCTGCCGCTCGGCATGATCGTCTCCTTCGTCGCGCTGCTGCTGATCGCGATGTTCTTCATCACGTCCGCCGACTCCGCCACGTTCGTGCTCGGCATGCTGTCGTCGAACGGCACGCTGGACCCTTCCGCCAAAATCAAGATTACGTGGGGATTGGTACAGTCGTCGATCGCGGTCGTACTGCTGATCAGCGGCGGGCTGACCGCGCTGCAGACCGCTTCGATCGTCGTCGCGCTGCCTTTTGCGGTTATCATCATCGGCATGTGCTTCTCGCTGTACAAAGCGCTGTCGGAAGAAGACCGGGAGAACCGCAAGCGCGAGAAACGCGTCTTGGCGGAATACAAAGCGATGCTGGACGCCGCCGCGCTGAGAGACAAAGAACTGTCGGCCAAAAAATAATCAAAAATTGGACTAATTTTCGCTGCCGCATCTGTCCTTGCCTGGAGTATGATGAATGTGAGGTCTTTCACAAAGTTCGACTGCTTCGGCAGTCCGGGGAAGACCGATTCTGACAGGACGGTGACTTCAACGATGTGGAAGCATGCGGGAAAAACGATAAGAATGACAGGGGCTCTGCTGGTCCTTGCGTCGATGCTCGGCGGCTGCGGTTCGGAAGCGGACGAACGTACCGGTACGGCGCAGGCAGCAGCGGTCGAGCCGGTGTCGGCCACGTTCTACGTGTATGACACGGTGGCCACGATCAAAATTTACGATCCGAAAGCGACCGAACGCCATCTGGACGATATTCGCGACCTGCTCGGCAAAATCGATCTGGAACTGAGCCGCACCAACGAAGACAGCGACCTGTACCAAGTCAATGCCGAGGCCGGCCGGGCGGCGGTCCCCGTGTCGCAGGGAACGTTCGACGTCGTCAAAATGGCGGTTCGCTACGCGAAAGAGACCGGCGGCCTGCTCGATCCGTCGATCGGTCCGCTGATCAATCTGTGGAATATCGGACACGAGAACGCCAAAGTGCCGGATAAGGCGCAGCTTGAAGCGGCGCGCCGGCTGACCGATTACCGCCGGATCACGTTCGATGAAGCCAAACGGACGATCAAGCTGGAGCGGCCCGGCATGGTGCTCGACCTCGGTTCGATCGGCAAAGGCTATGCGGCGGACCAGGTGTCGCTCTATCTGCGCGAGCACGGATTGGACAGCGCGCTGATCAACCTCGGCGGAAGCAGCATCGTGGCCGTCGGCGCCAAGCCGGGCGGAGCGAATTGGAACGTCGGTCTGCAGGACCCCGATCAGAGCCGCGGCAGCCAGCTGGGCACGATCCGGATCAACGACGAGACGATCGACTCTTCCGGCGTGTACGAACGCTTCTTTATCCAGGGCGGCGTCCGCTACCACCATATCCTCGATCCGCGGACCGGTTACCCGACGCAGAACGGCTTGAAAAGCATCACGATCGTCAGCGAAAACGCGACGGACGCCGATGCCCTCTCCACCGCCGCTTTCGTTATGGGACTTGAAGACGGCATGGCGTATATCGAGCGGCAGCCCGGCGTCGAAGCGTTTTTCGTCACGGACGACAATGCCATCCATGCGACGCAGGGGCTCCGAGACCGGATCATGCTCAGTTCGGCGCTCTACCGGATGGCGGGCGATTAACCGCTTTGCTGATTGTCCAACGTTTTCTTCTCTTTTAAAAAAACCAAAAAACCTCGAACTTTTCGCCGCGGAGCGAAAGGTTCGAGGTTTTTTGCATGATCGACGGGCAGCGTTCGGATCTTTGGGCCAAAAGGCGATTACCCTTTGGCCGGCTCCTGGATCACGAGCCGGTTCAGGCTGACGATCAGCGCTTCAAGTTCGCCGAAGCTGTCGGTCATCCGCCCGGTCATACTGCGCTGCTCTTCCATGCTGGCCAGAATCTGCTCGGAAGCGGCGCTGGACTGTTCGGTAATGCCGGCCACTTCCGACATCTCCCCGACCATCCGGCCGGAGAAATCGCGCAGGCCGGACGACGTCTGCTGCACGCGCTGCGCCTGTTCCAGCACGCTGTGCGCGCTGCGGCGTACGGCCGCGAACACTTCGCCCGTTTTTCGCGTGGACGATTTGCTCTGCTCAAGCGTCTGCAATCCTTCTTCGAGCCGGCGGTCCAGCGCTTCGATCTGCTGTTGGAGTCCGTTCAGGATCTCGCCGATCTGTCCGGCCGATTCGCTGGAGTGGCCGGCAAGCGCGCCCACTTCGCCCGCCACGACCGCGAAGCCCTTGCCGTGATCGCCCGCACGCGCCGCTTCGATCGAAGCGTTCAGCGACAGCAGATGCGTCTGACGGGAAATCTGGTCGATCTGCGTCAAAATATCGGACATGGAACGGCTCGCCTGCGTAAAGTCCTGCATCTGCCGCGACGTCCGGAGCATCGTCTCGTCCAGCTCGTCGATCCGTCCGACCAACGTTTCCATCTGCGAATCGCCTTCGTCGCCCGCCGCGGCGGTCTCTTCAGACAAGCGCTGCATCTCGCCGGCGTATTTCGTCACGTCCTCGATATGGCTGTCGGACACCGAGAGCGCATCGTTGATTCGCGTCACGCTTCCGGCCTGTTCTTCCATGCCCCGGGCTACTTCGCGGAAAGCCAGAATCACTTCGTTCGTGATGCTGCCGACCTCGTTCACTTCAAGCTTCGTCTGTTCCGAGAAACGCTTCAGCCCTTCGGCGGACTGCTGCACGCGTTCCAGCAGGAACTCCACCTGCCGCCCGGCCGTTTCGCTGGCTTCCCGCTGCCGCTCGCTGCTGCGATACATGTGCAGGTTGAGGAACGCGACGCTTACGAGCGCGGCTCCCGTCAGCAGAAACATCGCGAACACGTCCGCGTACAGATCGGTCTTGGACGTCTCGGCCGCGACCTGCGCGCCGTTCATGATCTGGATCGGCATATTGATCAGGACAAGCCCGAAAGCGACCGCAAAATATTTGTAGTGCGGATAGATCAACAGCACGATGCAGAAGATAAGCGCCGTCGACGTTTCGATTTTGCCAAAATTGAAATAAATGCTGAATGCCGCCAAAATGGCGGTGATCACCCACGGAATGACGCGGATGCCGATTTGTCTTCGATTCATCAAGTCGATCGCTGCGCAGAGCACCACCCCGGCGATATTCGTTACCCACAGCGAAGCGTCAAAAAAAGCCTGTACAATGGCAATCGCCAGTACCGACCACAAAATCCACACGATCACTTTGTTGCGTTTCCAGATCATTTCCGTCGTCTTGTCCATTCTTCCTTCATTCCTCCGTCGGGTCCAAGTCCCAGATGTCGATGCGCCGTTGGCGGGCGCCGTGATTCGCCGGCAAAAAGCGGGGAAGCGCCGCTGCGCCTCCCCGCTTGTCTGCCTGCTCTCAATTTACCACAAGCTTGCTAACCTTTTCGTCTGTTACTTTTGGTTTCCGCCCAGGGCGGACAGTTCCACTTCGAACCGGGCAAATCCGCCTTCGCCCATGCCGGCGAACGAGATACCGTCCGGCAGCCCGCCTTCGCGCGCGTCCGGCGACGAGAGCAGTTCGACCTTGAGTCCGGCCGGCACGCCCGTCAGACTCCAATTATTGTCCGCCTGCGGCGACATGCGGCCGCAGCTGCGGATATAATCGGTCAGAATCTGCCGGTTCTCGTCCGCCGAAGATAGAATGATCCGCTGCCCGTCGGGATTGGCGACCGGCGTGGAGAAAGCGCGGTAATTGTTCGTCGCGACGACGAAGCGTTCGTCCGCCGACACCGGACGGCCTTCGAAGCGAAGATCGCCGATTCGCGCCGATTCCGGATGCAGCGATTCGCACGAAGCCGAATATTTGGCCGGCTGCGTCACGTCGATCGTGTATGTGACGCCGTCGATAATATCGAAATTGAACGAAGGGAAATCCCGGTCGATCAGACTCTGGCCGTCTCCGCCGCGCGGATCGATCGTCAGGAACAGGCCCGCGGCCCATTCCAGCCATTCCCGCAGTTCGGCGCCCGTCAGCAGCAGCGCGCACAGCGTATTCGGATAATTGTACAGATCCGCGATATGCTTGACCGCAAGCGGGCCGGCCGGGATATGCGTGTAATAGGCGGGACCGTAGCGGCCGCCCGTCTTGAACGGCGCGCCGGCCGCCAGTATCGGCAGATTCTCGTACGGCGTCCCCTGCATCTGCTTGCGCAAATACCAACGCTGCGCGTCGTTGACGATCTGCACCGAGACGCTATCGCGCACGAGCGCGAAGAAGCTGTCGATCGGCTCCGTCGTCTCTCCGACCGCCGCGCGGATATACGACAGCGTGCCTTCATGCGCTTCGCGGATCGACTCTGCCACGTCTTCGTCCGTGCGCACAAGCGCCGCGGCCTGCGACAGATTGTACACCGGACGCGCTTCGGCGCGGCTGCCGGTCACGGTCCAGCCTTTGCCGGTCAGCTCGAGTTCGAGATCGACGACGCCGAGATGATCGCCCGCGTAGCCCGCTTCAACCGCCGGAATGCCGTTGATCGTTCCGCGCGTGAGATCGACGCCGGTCTTGCCTTCGAACGCCGCGCCCGGAAACACTTTGTGCGCATGGCCGAACAAGATGACGTCCACGCCGGGCACACGGCTGAGGTGCAGCACCGCGTTTTCCGTCATCGGCGCTTCCGGAACGTCTTCGTAGCCGCAGTGCGCCAGCAGCACGATCAGGTCGGCGCCTTCCTCCTTGAGCTTGGGCACATACGTTTTGGCCGCTTCGACCATGTCTTCCGCTTGGAGACGTCCTTCGAGATTCGCTTTGTCCCAGTTCATAATCTGCGGGGTGACGAGGCCGATTACGCCGACTTTGAGCGGGTGGACAGCTCCGTCCTCGTCTTCGATCGTGCGCTCAAGCAGCAGATACGGCGGCAAATAATGCGACCCCGGCGGCACGTTCTCCCCGTCGAGGTACAGGTTCGCGTTCGTGTACGGAAAAGCGGCGCCCTGCAGCGCGCGGTCCAGATACGCCAGCCCGTAATTGAATTCGTGATTGCCGAGCGTCGCCGCGTCGTAACCGAGAGCGTTCATCGCTTCATAGACCGGATGAATCCGGCCCGGTTCGTCCAGAATGCCGCCCGACGCCACGTAATCGCCCATCGGATTGCCCTGCAGCAGATCGCCGTTGTCGAACAGCAGCACGTTGCCGCGTTCCGCTCTCGCCTGGCGAATCAGGGCCGCCGTCTGCGCGAAACCGTATTCCAAAACCGGGCGATCCCCGTAATAATCGTAGTTCATCATATGCACATGCAGATCCGTCGTTTCCAGTACTCTAAGGCTCGCTTTAATACTCAGTTTACTCTCCTCCATTATGTAAGATTTCATTCCACGCTTTTTTGAATGGATATTTTTGCAAAAATTTTCCGTGACTTTTTCAGATAAAACTCGTGCAATTTTCGTTATTTGTGGTACTATCTTGTATGAAGCTTAATTTACCAGTGGTAGTTAGTGAAAAAACAAAACATTAACTGACACAAAGGGTTCGAATGTTCGCTTCTTGGAGCGATAAAACGTGGAGTTCCCATTTTTCCCGGCTTGATTAGGATGCCACTTAACGGTGTTTTCCGCAAGAGACGGTCCGAGATTTTTACATGCGTTTAACAAAAATCGCGTTCCAACTTTACTCATGCCCAGGAAATTGCTGGTACACTTCTGTTTGTCGGCTTCGGGCCGCGAGAGTGCAACGCACATAACCAACCAAACCTGAGGGGGAAAAGATTTTGTTCAAGAAAGTACTTACGATCTGCATGTCGGTAGCCGTTACGGCAAGTTTGGCAGCATGTGGAAGCAGCAATAACGCATCGGGCGGAACGTCGGCTGAAGGCGGCGACGCGGCAGCAGCCGGTTACACGCCGAAAGAACTCACCGTGCAGTTCGTTCCTTCGCAAAATGCGGAGACACTCGAAGCCAAAGCGAAACCGCTTGAGAAGCTGCTTGGCGACGAACTGGGCATTCCTGTAAAAGTCAGCGTTTCTCCTAACTATAACACCATCATCGAAGCCATGACCGCCAAGCAAGTCGACGTAGGCTTCCTGCCTCCGAACGCTTACGTACTGGCTCACGACGTAAGAAAATCGGCCGACCTGCTGCTGCAAGCGCAGCGTTACGGCGTTGAAGAAGCAACAGGCGCACCGACCGAAGAGAAAGTCGACTTCTACAAGTCCCTGATCCTCGTGAAAAAAGATTCGGGCATCAAAAGCCTGGAAGATCTGAAAGGCAAAAAAGTAGGCTGGCAGGACGTTACGTCTTCCGCCGGTTACGTCTTCCCTGCGGCAGCGATGATCAAAGCCGGCATCGACCCGGGCAAAGACGTTCAAGGCGTTACGCTCAAAGGCCACGACCAAGCGGTACTGGCTCTGCTGAACGGACAAGTTGACGCGGTTGCCGTCTTCCAGGACGCTCGCAACACCGTCAAAGGCGACGTGCCGGACGTGTTCGATCAAACGGAAATCCTGTTCTCGACCGACCCGATCCCGAACGATACGGTCAGCGTGCGCAGCGATATGACAGACGAGTGGAAAACGAAAATTTCCGACGCGTTCATCGCGCTGGGCAACGATCCGGAAGGCCAAAAAATTATCAACGACGTGTACACGCATGTCGGTTACGTAAAAGGCGACGACGCCAACTTCGCAATCGTTCGCGAATCCGCCGAAGCGGTTGGCCAAAAGATCGAATAGGTTTGAATCTTCACCGTTCACTCGGCATTATGGTATAATTTTGGTAAAATCGATCTGAACGCGTTCATCCGGGTTCTCCATGCAGCGCCGCTTGCGGTTTTCACAGCCGCAAGCGGCGCTGTGCGGCGTTTGGAGCACGCGCAAATCTAACCGGTTCTTCCCGCATCGCGGAAGGTCACAACCGGAGAAAGCGGGCAATGATGATTGAATTCAAAAATGTAGTCAAGCAGTATCCCAACGGCACGATCGGCCTCAACAATATCAACCTGAAGATCCACGAAGGCGAATTTGTCGTGATCGTCGGTCTGTCGGGCGCCGGCAAATCGACGCTGCTGCGTTCCGTCAACCGCCTGCACGATATCAGTTCCGGCGAGATTACCGTCGACGGCAAGTCCGTCACCAAAGCGAGCGGCAAGCAGCTGCGCCGGATCCGCCGCGATATCGGCATGATCTTCCAGAGCTTCAATCTGGTCAAGCGCGCCACCGTGCTGCGCAACGTCCTGTCCGGACGCGTCGGTTACCATTCGACGTTCAGCACGATGTTCGGTTACTTCCCGAAAGAAGATACCGAGATCGCGCTCGACGCGCTCAGCCGCGTCAATATTCGCGAGAAAGCGTATATCCGCGCCGATCAGCTGTCCGGCGGACAGCAGCAGCGCGTCTCGATCGCCCGCGCCCTGGCCCAGAAGCCAAAAGTCATCCTGGCCGACGAACCGGTCGCTTCGCTCGATCCGCTGACGACCCGTCAGGTCATGGACGACTTGCAACGCATCAACCGCGAGCTGAAGATCACGACGATCGTCAACTTGCACTTTATCGACCTGGCGCGCGAATACGCGACCCGCATCATCGGCCTGCGCGCCGGCGAAGTCGTATTCGACGGTCCGGTCGCCGAGGCGACCGATGCCAAATTTGCCGAAATCTACGGCCGTCCGATCAATGAAGACGAGCTGCTGGCGGCCGAGGCTGCAAAAGGAGGCGTAACCGTATGACGCCTGCTCCTACGCCGGAATCGGCGGAAGTGGGCGCACCGCCTCCTCCGCCTTCCAAAAAGCCGGCGCCGACCCTGGACTCCAAAGGGCCGCAGCGCTACAAGATGCTGGCAACCTGGCTGCTCTTCATCATCGTGCTCGTAGCCTGCTTCTATCAGGTCGACGCGAACTTCCTGAGCCTGTTCAGCGACGGCGCCCGTTCCAACATGGGCCGGATTCTCGGCGAAATGATGCGACCGGATTGGAGTTACGCCGAAGACATCTGGGAACCGATGGTCGAAACGGTGCAAATCGCGATCGCGGCGACCGTCATCGGCTCGATCCTGGCCGTCCCTGTCGCGCTGCTGGCCGCCACCAACGTCATTCCGAAGAAAATCGTCAGCATTCCGGTCCGCATGGTGCTGAACCTGGTTCGGACCATTCCCGACCTGCTGTTCGCCGCCATCTTCGTTGCCGTGTTCGGTATCGGCGCTTTCGCGGGCATGCTCGCTCTCGTCTTCTTCTCGTTCGGCCTCGTGGCCAAACTGACGTACGAAGCGATCGAAGCGATCGATCCGGGCCCGCTCGAAGCGATGACTTCCGTAGGCGCCAACAAAATTCAATTGATCGTATTCGGCGTCATCCCGCAGGCGCTGCCGTACTTCTTCTCGTACGTGCTGTACGCGTTCGAAGTGAACGTGCGGGCGGCTGCCGTGCTCGGCTTCGTGGGCGCCGGCGGTATCGGCCTGCATCTGGACCAGCAGCTGAACTCGCTGCGTTATGATCGCGCTTCGATCATTATTTTGCTTACGCTTGTAATCGTCCTGTTGATCGATTACGCCAGTACCTATCTACGGAGGAAATTGCTATGAATCAAACCGTTCCTTCCAAAACGCGCAGTCCGATTATCCGCAACTGGCTGATCGGCGTCGTATTGATCCTCCTGTTCATCTGGTCGCTGTCGGGCCTCAAGTTCGAAGGCTTCCAGGAATACGGAAGCACCGTCATGAAATCGATCTGGGACGGCTTCACCCATCCGGACTGGGGCTATGTCTACATGCCGGAAGGCGAAGATTTGCTGCGCGGCCTGCTGGAGACGCTGACCATCTCCATTCTCGGCACGTTCATCTCGGCCTTCCTCTGTATCCCGTTCGCGTTCTGGGCTTCGGCCAACATGAGCCGCCTGCAGATCATCTCCGGCAGCGGCAAGTTCGTCCTGACGGTTATCCGGGTCTTCCCGGAGATCATCATGGCGATCCTGTTCATCGTCGCGGTCGGTCCCGGCGCATTCGCCGGCGTCCTGGCGCTCGGCGTCCACTCGATCGGCATGCTCGCGAAGCTGTACTCCGAGACGATCGAAGCGGTTGACGACGGCCCGCGCGAAGCGCTGCAAGCGTGCGGCGCAAGCAAGCTGCAGGTGCTGCGCTTCGCCGTCCTGCCGCAGGTCATTCCGCAGTTCATCTCGTACGCGCTGTACCGGTTCGAGATCAATATCCGTTCCGCGACCGTGCTCGGCCTCGTCGGCGCGGGCGGCATCGGCACTCCGCTGATCTTCGCGCTCCAGACCCGGAACTGGAGCCGCGTCGGCGTGATCCTGCTCGGCATCGTCGTGCTGGTCATTATCATCGACCTGATCTCCGGCTGGCTCCGCCGCCGTATCATCTAATCGATGTTCGGCACTTCCGCGCCGCATCCCGGAACCGCACCTCCAAAAGAGGCGAATCTGCCCAAGATTCGCTTCTTTTTTTTGCCCTAAAAAAAAGCGCCCCGGATCATCCGGGGCGCTTTCTGCATGTCTTTACAACTGGAACCCGATACCGCCGTGATGGCCGTCCAGCCAATTTCCGCGCTTCTCTTTGCTCAGCTCGCCGTTCATCGAACGAACGACCGCGGCGATATCCGCCTCGCCCCGTTCGTTCCAATCGAGCGCGGCCGAGACGTACAGTTCGCCGAGCTGCGCCATGCTGAAGCCTTTGGTCAGCGATACGGCGCGTTCCATGTCGTCCGGCGACACGAACTCCAGCAGGCCGCGGCGCTGCAGGAACGTCCGGCGCAGGTCCGCGTCCGGCAGCATGATCTCGTACGAACGGTCGAACCGGCCGGCGCGGTTCATGAGACCCGGATCGATCTTGTCCGGATAGTTGGTCGTACCGATCAGGAAAATGCCTTCTTTGGACGTCGCGCCGTCCAGCGTGTTCAGGAAGAACGAACGCACGCCCTGCGGCATGGAGTCGATGTCTTCGATGACGAGCACCATCGGCGCGAGCCGGGCCGCCGTCTCGAACACTTCGTGCACCGATACGCTGGACGTGTATTCGGTGATCTGCCAATAAGCGGCCGGTCCCTGCACGCTGCCGGCGATCGATTTGACGAGCGTCGTCTTGCCGTTGCCGGGACGGCCGTACAGCAGGATGCCCCGTTTGAACGGCAGGTTATGCTTGCGGTAGAAACTCCGGTCCGACGCGAAAAACTGGTCAAGCGACCGATAAATTTCTTTTTTGAGCGGTTCGGGCAAAATAACGTCGTCGCGCGAGACGGCCCGCGTGATCGGCTCGCTTTCGCGCTGCATGCCGTTGTTCGTATCCGTGAACACGGTAATCCGGCCTTGATCGCGATTGCGCTGACGGGTACGAACGCCGCTCAGAAAAGCGCTGATCGCGGCGTCGCCTGTCGCAAACACGAAATCTTCGCTGTAAATGCCGTGCTGGCGGAACATCGGAATACGCGCAAGCGCGACGCCCTGCTCCGCGTACACGAACACGTTGTTGCGAATAGCCGGGTGAATCGTATACTCCGGCGTGCTGCTGTCTTCGTCGTACGCGAACGTACGCCCTTCGATCCCTTCGTAGATCCGGCCGGCGCATTCCACTTCCGGCGCGCCGTTTTTGACGTCTTCTTCAAGCAGCTCCCAATAATCGTGGTTGCCGTCGTCGCTTGCGTACAGCGAGTAGGTCATGCCGTATTTTTCTTTCAGCATCGCTTCGATGCCTCTCGTCACGCGGGCATACGATTCGTATTCCGCCATATTGGGATTGCCCGGTTCGTAAGCGACGATCGTGCGTTCTTCGCCGGCGGAAATCGGGGTTCCTCCGCCGCTTTGCTTGTGATCCTGACGTTCATGATTCTGATGTTCGTGATCTTGATGTTCGTTATCTTGGCGTACTTTTTGTTCCATCTCAGGTTTTTGCTCCCTTCACTGCCGCAAGCGGCTTGCATTTGGCGACGACGGAAGCGAGTCCCGCTCCGGCGACGCTGTGGATGATCCGATCGACGTCCTTGTACGCCTGCGGCGATTCGTCCAGAATCACGCCCAGCGCATTGTGGTTGACGATCACTTCTTCTTCGGTGCCGACTTTGAGCGCGGCGGCGAATTCGTCCACCGTCACGAGCTTTTTCGTCGCGGTGCGCGAACGGATCCGGCCGGCGCCGTGGCAGATCGAATGGTAATTGCCCGCCCCGCTCGGCAGTCCCGCCATGATGTACGAAGAGGTGCCCATCGAGCCCGGAATAAGCGCCGGATGGCCGGTCTGCGCGTAGGCATCGGGATTGTCGGGGTGGCCGGCCGGCAGGGCGCGGGTGGCGCCTTTGCGGTGCACGAACCAGTCTTCCCCGCCGTGGCTTTCTTCCCAGGCGTAGTTGTGCATCAGGTCGTATAAAATATCCATTTGGAACTTGGAGCCGAAGATGTCGAGGAACGCTTCGCGGATCGCGTAGGCGATCAGATGGCGGTTGACGACCGCGACGTTGAGCGCCGAAGCCATCATGTCCGTATAGCGGCGTCCTTCCGGCGAATCCAGCGGCGCGAAGATCAGCCTCGGATCGTCGGTACGCAGATCGAGCCGTTTCATCGCCCGCGCCGCCATCGACGTATAATGCTGGCTGACCATCGCTCCCCAGGCCCGCGAGCCGGAATGGATCATGACGACCACCTGCCCGTCGCGCATGCCCCATCGCTCGGCCAGCTGCCGGTTTTCTTCCGCGATTTCGATATATTGAATTTCCGCAAAATGATTGCCGCCGCCGAGCGTGCCGAGCTGGCGCAGTCCTTTGACCCAGTACGTATCGGCCACCGCGTTCAATTCTTCCGGATCGAACGCGAACCGTGCATGCTCCACATGGGTCAGCGAAGGCGAACGTTTGGCGGAGACGCTCTCCGGCAAATATTTATTCGGCAGTCCTTTGAGTCCTTTTTGTACGATATGGTCCATCCGCAGATCGGAGAACGCGCCCCGCTGATGCGCCTCCATCGGCAGATATTTTTCGATCCGGTTCACGAGCTTGCGGCGCAGGCGCAGGTCCTGGACGTCGCTGCGATGCAGATTGGTCAGATGCACCCGCATGCCGCAGCCGATATCGCTGCCGACGATCGACGGGGAGACCATGCCGCCCTCCCGGTTCCAGACCGCCGTCGTGCCGATGCACGTGCCGACGCCTACATGCACGTCGGGCGTGTAGCCCATATAGCGGATGCCGGGAATTTGCAAATTGTGCCCGGCCATATCGAAGATGCGGGGATCGAGTCCGGCATACATCTCCTCGTCCGCGTAGACGTGGACGCTGCCGGCGGGAAGCTCCACTTCGCGGTAAAACGATTCGTTCGGTTGAAGTCCGGTTGGATAAAGATTCGATTCGGAGTAACTTGGCATAAAAGTAAAATTCATTCCTCTCTATTTGGACAAAGCGTTGGGAGTCGGGGTAAAAAAGCATAACAAAAAGCCGCGGACGTCTCGTCCGCGGCTATGCCGGCGTCGCCTGAATGATCGGGACCGTCCCTCCGCTTCTATACGTCCTCGCCGCATGAAAGCGGGAAAACGAAGAAGGGCCGCGTCGCAGGGTCCGATGTTCGCGCGAAAACGAAAGATTCGCGGGAAAAGGACCGTGCTTCGGGATCATTCAAGCCAGGCCGTACCCGTCGAGGACAGGCAGAACGAAAGGCTGTTGTTCGGTTGTCAAATAGGTTCTCAAACGGTTAACGACGATCATTGCTGCCATCCTCCTTTGTCAAATAGTAAATTCATCATAGCCTGTTCCGGCGATTACTGTCAACCCTAATACTGGAAGCCGCGCTTCTTTTTTGGCTCCTGCCCGCTTCTTGGTTTATAATGGACAGCGGAAGCGCCGCGCGAACGCATGCGGCGGCCTAACCGAAATTTACGGGAGGTGGGCCGGGAATCCGGCGATATTCATGAAAATCACGGCAGGAATAACGGACTTGGCCTTGACGCCCGACGGCGGCGGAGCGGCGCATGCGTTCCATGCGGCTCTGCTTGAAGACGAAGACGGATTGACGCTGGTCGACACGGGGCTGCCCGGCATGTACGAACAGCTCGAAGACCGCATTGTGCAGGCCGGCCTGCAGCCGGAATCGATCAGACGCATCCTGTTCACGCATCAGGACGCCGATCATATCGGCACGCTGCCCGATCTGCTGCAGCGGCTGCCGCACGTCGAAATTTGGGCGCATGCGGACGAACGCCCTTACCTCGAAGGCGAGAAACCGCTGATCAAGCTGCCGCCGCAGACGCTGATCGACATGCCGCCGCAGCGGCGCGAACCGCTGCAGCGTATGCTGGACACGCTCGTTCCCGGCCGCGTGACGAGAGTGCTCGCGCACGGGGAACTTCTGCCGCTGCAGGGCGGCATCCGCGTGCTGCATACGCCCGGCCATACGCCGGGCCATATCAGCCTCTACGTGCCGGGCGAGAAGCTGCTGCTCGCGGGCGACGCGATGCGCGTGTCGAACGGCGAACTGGAACTGGCCGAGCCGCGTTATACGCAGGATATGGATCAGGCTGTCGCTTCGCTGAAGCAGCTGCTCGACCTTGAGATCGACCGGGTACTGTGCTACCACGGCGGACTGTTCGAAGGCGACGTACGCGGCGAACTGCGGCGCCTGACTACAAGATAATTTACGGGAGTGAACGATTGATGAACGATCAACGCTGGAAGCAGCTCAGAACCCATATGGACGAACAGGCACTCGAAGGCCTGCTTATTACCGATCCGAAGCATGTCGGCTATCTGACCGGCTTCTTCTCCGATCCGCATGAACGCTTTCTCGGCCTGGCGATTCCGAAGCATGACGAACCGTTTCTGGTCGTCCCCGCACTCGACCTTGAAGACGCCAAAGCGCATTCTTCCGTTCCGCTGATCCGTACCCACGGCGATACCGACGATGCGTACGCTCTGCTGCAAGGTTGGATCGGCAGCGTGCCGGGCGCGTTCGGCATCGAAAAAGACCATCTGTCGGTCTCGCGCTTCGAACGGCTCAGCGCCGCGCTCGGCGCTGACCGCTATGCGGACGTGGGCGGCGTGCTCAGCGCGCTGCGCGCGGCCAAAACGCCGGAAGAAATCGAGAAGCTGCGCCGGGCGGTCCATCTGATCGAAGCCGTACTGACCGAAGGACTCAAGCATGTCCGCGTCGGCGTCACCGAGATCGAGATCGTGGCCGAACTGGAATATCAAATGAAGAAACTCGGCGCGCAGGGCCCTTCGTTCGACACGATGGTGCTGACCGGCGACAAAACGGCGCTGCCGCACGGCACTCCGGGCTCACGCCGAATCGCGGCCGGCGATATGCTCATGTTCGATATGGGCGTGTACCTCGACGGCTATGCATCGGACATTACGCGCACCTTCGCCGTGGCCGAGCGTCCGAGCGACGAAGCAACCAAGATCTACGAGACGGTGCTGGCCGCCAATCTGGCCGCGATCGCGCATGCCCGGCCGGGCGTCACCCTCGCTTCGGTCGACGCCGCCGCGCGCGAAGTGATCACGGAAGCCGGTTACGGCCCGTACTTTATGCACCGGCTCGGACACGGACTCGGCATGGACGTGCATGAATATCCGTCCGTGCACGGAGCGAACGAACAACTCGTGACCGAAGGCCTCTGCTTCACCGTCGAGCCGGGCATCTACGTCGCCGGCGAATGCGGCGTGCGGATCGAAGACGACGTGATCGTGACGCCAAGCGGCGTGGACGTGCTCACGACGTTCCCCAAACAGCTGACGGTCATCGGCTGATCGGGCACGGCGGAGTCCGGAAATGCCAAATCCGATCAAAAAGCTCGCAAAAAAGCGGCTCCCGAATCTATCGGGAGCCGCTTTTTCATAATTAGGGATCGATGATCCGCGCGCGAGTCGGCCGGACCGTCGAAGTCTTCGCTGATCGAACGGGCGATACGCCCGGTTCCTATTTGACTGCCGCGTGCTCGGCCGGAACGGTCGGCAGGCCGGAATCGGCTTCTTCGGCGGGCACTTTCATGCCGCGCGCCCAATACAGTACCGGAGTGCCGGCCGCGGTCAGAATGAACTTGAACACGTAGGTCGAGACGAACAGCTGAATCCAGACGGAGAATCCGCCGTATTCGGGACCGGTGAATGCGATCGCGCAGAAGATCAGCGTATCGACGAAGGAACTGACGAAGCCGCTGCCGTTGTTGCGAATCCACAGTTGATTGGCGGAAGCGAACTTGCGGCGGATCGCGGCGTACAAGTAGACGTCCAGCAGTTGGCTGACCAGGTAAGCCGCCAGGCTGCCGAGCGCGAGTCTCGGCAGCAGGCCGAACAGCGCCTCCATCGGTCCCTGCGCAAAATCGACTTCCGAAGGTACGAAACGCAGTACCATCTGCATGATGACCGTCGTCATGATCAGCATGAAAAAGCCGAACCAGACCGCGCGGCGCGCGGCNTTGCTACCCCGACCCAGGCATACAGCCCTTTTTTGCCGAAAAATTTGAAGCAGAGCAGGAAGAACGCAAAGTTGACCAGGACGAAAAAGACGCCCCAAGTAAAGTTGAACACCGGATAAGCCCCCTAGTTTTGGTATCGCGGGATGGTTACGAACCGCGTGATATGATTTTCGCGCCCGCTGCGAAAGCACGCCAAAAAGCGACGCGCACCGCTGCGGGGCCCGAAGTCCTGTATCACTTTAACATGGCGGCCGTTTTTATACCACTGTTTTTTGAACGTTGTGAATACGGCTCGACAAATGCGGGCAAACAAAAAAACGGCCCGAAGGCCGTTTCCGGTGCGGCAGCTGCCGCGGATCGAAGATCCCTGCTTACGCGCTCGCCGTTTCGAGTTCCGGCGTCTCGGCGGAATCGAACGTTTTCTTGTCGATCTCGCCGGTCACTTTGCCTGTGACGACGCCGGCCACCATCGAATCGTTGACGTTCAGGGCGGTACGGCCCATATCGATCAGCGGCTCGACGGCGATCAGCAGTCCGGCCAGCGCGACCGGCAGGTTCATCGTCGAGAGCACGATCAGCGCCGCGAACGTCGCGCCGCCGCCTACGCCCGCTACACCGAACGAGCTGATGGCTACAACGGCGATCAGGGTGAGAATGAACGAGAGATTGACTTCCACGCCTGCCGCCGGAGCGATCATGACGGCCAGCATGGCCGGATAGATGCCCGCGCAGCCGTTCTGGCCGATCGTCGCGCCGAAGCTTGCGGACAGATTCGCTACGCCTTCGGACACGCCGAGCTTTTTGGTCTGCGTCTCGATATTAAGCGGAATCGTCGCCGCGCTCGAACGCGAAGTGAACGCGAAGATAAGCGTCGAGACGACCTTTTTCGCATACGTGACCGGGTTCATGCCGAACAGCAGCAGGATCACCAGGTGAATAACGAACATGACGATCAGCGCCACGTACGAAGCGACAACGAATTCGGCCAGCCTGGCGATGCCGGCCGGGTCGGTTGTGGCCATCATCTTGGCGATCAGCGCCAGGATGCCGTACGGCGTCAGGCGCAGAATCATCGTCACGATGCGCATGACGACGCCGTGTACCGCATTGATCATGCCGCGGAACGTCTCCGCCTGCTGCGCGTTTTTGCGGTCCAGGCCCAATACGGCCAGACCGATAAAGGCCGAGAAGATGACGACGGCAAGCGTCGAGGAAGGACGGGCTCCCGTCATGTCCGCGAACGGATTGGTCGGGATGAAGGACAGGATCTGTTCCGGCAGCGAGACGCCTTCTACGTCACCCAGCCGCGATTCCAGCGATTCGCCGCGCGCGATCTCGGCTTCGCCCTGTCCGGCCAGCAGATCTTCCGCGTTCAGGCCGAAAGCCATCGCGGAGGCGATGCCGACCGCTGCGGCGATCGCTGTCGTCAGCACGAGCGTAATCAGGACGGAAGCGCTGATCTTGCCGAGCTTCTTGCCGCCTTTGATGTTCATGATCGCCGTGATAATCGACACCATGATCAGCGGAATGACGATCATCTGCAGCAGTCCGACGTAGCCGCTGCCGAGCAGGCTGTACCAATCCATCGAACGCGAGACGACTTCCGATTCGGAAGTGTAGATCCATTGCAGGGCGCCGCCAAGCAGGATGCCCAGGCCAAGCGCGGTAAAGACCCGTTTGCTAAAAGAGACGTGGCGCTTCTGCATGATGTAGAGCAGCACCGCAAGCCCCGCCAGCACGGCGATGTTCAAAATTACGAAAAAGGTTTCCATTCGTTCAATCCCTCTCTTTGTCTGTATTCGAACAGCGGTCAACTGTCCGTGTATGTAAGTCCTTTTATAATCTGTGATTTATAATACCACTATTCCGATGCTTTTGATATACTTTTTTGGAGTTTGCAAAATTTTCATAAAGAGCTTACATAAATATGGTCAAATTTCACTCTTCTCATGTATGATGTGGAAGAATAATTTGTTGGAGTTTCCGGCTTTTTGCTTGCTAACTTCGTTCTTTGTTCCTGATTTAATTCTCGGTTACCCGACTTTTGTCCCGGTTTTACACTTCATGAATCTGCACACCAAGTCTCGACTTTTTGAAAAGGACCTGTCGTGCATGCTGAATTGCAGTCGTTTTACAATGAAGGGAGAGCACATCATGTTAAACCGTTCTATCAGCCGTAAAATCATTACCCTGTCGGGAGCGATCATACTCGCGGTAAGCCTGCTTCTTTGCGGGAGTTTTTTCTTTATATTCAATAATACGCTCCATACCCGGATCATTCCCGAATTCAGCAAAACGCTGGATCTGAGCATCTCCGAAATTGCGGGCGGCATCGATTCGACGCAGGCCGGCATGGCCGCCAAAGCGAACGCCGCCGCTTCGATGAAGCTTCAGACGTACCTCAACGATTCCAAGTCCGAATTCCGGCTCGAAAACGTGTATATCCTGAACGTGCAGGGCGAAGAAGCGACGGTCGTGATGGCCAGCACGGATTCCGAAATCGAAGTCGGACAGAAAATGTCCGTCTCGCCTTACATGCAGCAGGCGCTCAAAAGCGGCAAAGACGCGGTGATTACGCCGCTCAACCAAAACGACGATGACGCCGACCTGCAGGGCTATCTGTCCGTTCCGGGCGGCACGCTGCTCGTAGGCGCCACGCTTGACGCCAACTTCGTAACGCAGGTGACGCAGGCCATCCTGCTGACGAGCCTCGGTATCACGGTCGTCGTGATCGTGCTCGGCGCGCTTGTCGCGGCGGCGGTCAGCCGCCAAATGACGAAGCCGCTCGGCCGCCTGGTCAAACACGCGCAGCTCGTCGCCGAAGGCGACCTGCAGGCGAATATCGAAGTGAAAGGCCGCGACGAGATCGCGCAGCTCGCTTCGGCGTTCCAGCAGATGACGACCAATCTTCGCGGCATGATCGGCCAGGTGCTCGAAGCGACGGACCGGGTCAAAAACGACTCGCTCGAATTGTCCCGCGGTATCGTCGTACTGTACGAAATCGGCGAACAATCTTCGTCGTCGGCCAGCGAAATCGCCAAGAGCAGCGAGACAGTCGCAAGCGGTACGGCCGAGAACGCCAAAGCGATGGAAGAGATCAGCGGCGGCATCCAGCATATCGCCGAATCCGCCGCCGAAGTCAACCATCAGATCTCCCGCGCTTCGGAAGAAGCCGTCTCCGGCAACGCCCTTGCGCAGCAGGCCGTCGAACAGATGAACCGTGTGCAGGCGACAACCGTGCAGGCCCGGGCCTACATCGAAACGATGGGTTCGAGTTCCGACGAGATCACGGAAGTGCTCGAAGCGATCACGAGCATCTCCAAACAGATCCAGATGCTGTCGCTCAATGCTTCGATCGAAGCGGCGCGCGCCGGCGAACACGGCCGGGGCTTCGCTGTCGTCGCGGAAGAAGTGCGCAAGCTGTCCGACCAGTCCCGCGAAGCGACCGGCCAGATCGAACATTCCCTCAGCGCGCNAGCCAGTCTGTGCAGGACGTATCGTCGTCGACGCAGCAGGTATCGGCCGGCAGCCAGCAGGTCAGCGCTTCGGTCGAGGAAACGGCCCGCATTACGGAACGCGTTCAGGCGCGGGTCGCGGACGTATCGAGCGGCAGCGCCCGGCAGCTGGAAGAAATGGAACTGTATGCACGTACCGTCGGCGAATTGACCCGGCAGGCGGAAGAACTCGAAGACACCGTGCGGCGCTTCAAGATCTGACCGGGCTGACCGGGCTGACGGGGCTGAACGATTTGAGCGACCTGACCGATCTGAGCGATCTGAGCAAAAAAAGCGGCATGCAGCTGTCCGCCCAGCCGTGCAGCGGATATCATCCGGCGGAAACGGTATACATCTTCATCCCATCCAATAATCAAATCATCGAACGCAAAAAGGCCGGAGAGTCATTCTCCGGCCTTTTTGTCGAGCTTTGAATGCTGTTCGGGACCCATCGAACCGGGAATCGAAGCGGCGGAACGTTACTTCGCGCTCCGCGGCGGACCGTCCGCCCGGAACAGCAGCTGCGGCGCGCCGATCTCTTCGCGCCGCACGACGAGCGGCGGGGCGACGCCGAATACGCCGCCGACGATGTCCGGCGCCAGCACTTCTTCCGGCGTGCCTTCGGCCGCCCGGCTGCCTTCGCGCAGCAGCAGCAGCCGCCCGGCATACTGGGCGGCCAGGTTCAGGTCGTGCAGCACGGCCACGACCGTCAGCCCTTCTTCCTCGCGCCACTCCCGCACCAGCTCCATGACGTCGAGCTGATAATAAATGTCCAGGTACGCGGTCGGCTCGTCCAGCAGCAGAATCTCGGGCTGCTGCGCCATGACCTGTCCGAGCGCGGCGCGCTGCCGCTGCCCGCCGCTCAGTTCGTCGAGGCGGCGCGGCAGCAGCGCCGTCAGTTCCAGCCGCCGCGCAATGCGGGCGAGCCGCTCCGGCGCATAGGGGTCGGGATCGCGGCCGAAGCGGTCGCGGTACGGGAAGCGCCCCATCTCCAGCGCGTCCCGTACCGTCAGGCCGAGCGGCGGCAGGCCTTCCTGCGGCAGCACGGCCAGGCGGCGAGCCTGTTCGCGGCGGCTGTATGCCGCAAGCGGCCGGCCGTCCAGGCGGACTTCGCCGGCCGACGGGCGCTCCGCGCCGGAGACCAGCCCGAGCAGGCTGGTCTTGCCGCTGCCGTTGGGCCCGAGCACGGCCCACCATTCGCCGCGCCGTACCGTCCAGTCCAGCGGACGGACGGCTTCGCACTCGCCGTAAGCGCACGCCGCGCCGCGCAGCTCGATCGCCGGCGGGACGCTTTCGTCCGCGCGGGCGCGCGGCGATCCGGCGTCCGCCGCCGATGCGGCGCCGTTCTCGGCTCCGGCGGCCGACCCGGTCGAATGCCGATCCGGACCGGCCACCCGCCGGTACGCCCATGCCGCGAATACGTTTCTCCGCTTCATCCGATCCCTCCTTTGCCGCGCTTGCCCCGCTGCAGCAGAAGCGCGAAGAACGGCGCGCCGGCGAACGCCGTCACGACGCCGAGCGGAATCTCCGATCCGCCGAGCAGCGAGCGGGCCAGCGTGTCGGCCCACATCAGGAACAGCGCTCCGCCGAGCGCGGACAGCGGCACGAGCAGCCGGTAATCCGGTCCGGCGATCAGCCGGATCATATGCGGCACGACGAGGCCGACGAAGCCGATCACGCCGGACACCGATACGGCGGCGGCCGCGACCAGCGTAGCTGCCAGCAGCACGGACGTTTTGGTGCGCTCGGTGTTCAAGCCGAGCTGCGCCGCCCTGCGCTCGCCGAGCGCGAACAGATTCATCGCGCCCGCGTTCGCCCACAGAAACAGCCCGCCGATCAGCACGTACGGCAGCAGCAGCGCCGAATAGCTCCAGCCCCGCAGGTTCAGGCTGCCCATCGTCCAGAACAGAATCTCGTTCACCGGACGGTCGGACAGCGCCGACAGAAACGTCACCGCCGCGCCGAGAAACGACTGCATGACGACCCCGGCCAGCAGCAGCCCGTGCACGGGAAGCCTGCCCCGGTCCCGGGCCAGCGCCAGCACGGCAAACAGCGTCGCCGCGCCCGTCACGAACGCGGTCAGCGGAAGCGTCCACTGCCCGATCCAGGCCGTGCGCAGCCCGAAGAAGATCAGGAGCGCCGCACCGATCGAAGAACCGGACGAGACGCCAAGCGTGAACGGATCGGCGAGCGGATTGCGCAGCACGCCCTGAAAAGCGGCGCCGGCAAGCGCCAACGCCGCGCCGACGAGCATCGACAGCACGATGCGCGGCAGCCGTACCCGCAGCACGATCTGCGCCGAAGCCTCGTCCCACGTCTGCGCAACGGCGCTGCCGATACCCGGCAGTTCGTGCAGCAGAATGCCCGCGATCTGGCCGGCGGGCAGGTTGACCGAACCGATCCGCAGCGTCAGCACGAGGCTTGTCAGCAGCAGGGCGACGGCAAGCAGTCCGTATCCGCCCAGCCGGCGGATCATTGCCGCTTATCCGGATAGATCGCGTCGAACACCGCAATCAGCCCTTCGGACAAGCGGGGTCCGGGACGGCTGACCAGATTGTCGTCGATCGCGACCAGTCGGTTTTCCCGGATCGCCGTCAACTGCTGCCAGCCGCTCCGCTCTTTGATCGTCTTGGGGTCGACCGACAGCTTGCTGTAGAGCACGACGTCGGGATTCGCCGCGATGATCGCTTCGGCATCCACTTCGCTCCAGCCCTGCGTATCCGCGGCGGCGTTGACCGCACCGGACGTCTCGATCAGCTCGTGCATGAATTCGCCGGTGCCGACCGTCCAGCCCGGCGAAAATTCCAGATACACCGTTTTGCGCTCGTCTTCCGCAATGGAAGCGGCCGCCGTGCGCACCTGTTCGATCCCGGCGCGCATCTTGTCGGTTACCGCTTTGGCTGCGCTTTGGCGATCGACGATCTCGCCGTACGTCGCGATATCGGTCATGACGTCTTCCAGCGTATCCGGATTGAACTTGAACACGGTCAGTCCGAGCCCGCGCAGCGATTCGACCGTCGCGTCGTCGGTGAGATCCGCCGTGAACACGATGTCCGGCTGCGCAGCCACGATCGCTTCGGTGTTCAGTTCGAAGCCGCCCATTTTGGGCTTGCTTTGCGCCGCTTCCGGGTAATCGTCGTTGTCCGAGACGCCGACGATCTGCTCGTCCAGGCCGAGCGCGAACAGCGATTCCGTCTCGGACGGCGCCAGCGAGACGATCCGCTTGGGCGCGGACTCGAACGTCACTTCCGTGCCGGTCGCGTCTGTAAGCGTGAGCGGATAAGAGGTCTGCTGCGCGGCGTCGGCCGCCTGCGACGAATCGGCCGGCGCCGCGGCTTGTCCGGCAGCCTGACTCTCGCTCGGCGCGGGCTGCGGCGCTTCCGCCGTCCGGCCGCCGCACGCGGCAAGGCCGACAGCCAACAGCAGCGCGGAGACGCCGGTCAGCAGAATTCTGCGGCCGCGGATCAAGAGTGGGCGGGTCTGTGTGTCGTTGTTTTCGTGTGTCATGGTGGTTCCCCCTTGAATGTCTGTTCGGCGTGTTCTGCATGTACCCAAACAAAAAGCCCGATCCGGCCGGTTGGGCGGAAAGGGCTTCAGGGACGCACGCCAAAAGACCCCGGAGCGCGGGCCTCAAAAAACGGCGCGCGGGGAATCGGAGTCTCGGGCGTACGTGCAAGGAGCGTCTTTCCTCGAAGACGGGACCCGCAATCGGGTCTGCCGGGCAGGTCTCCTGACTCGCGGGGGGCAGCGCGGAATCCGCCTTCTCACGTATGATCGCAATGGCGTTGTGGATTCCTCCCGTGTTACAGTGGCGGGACCGTGCCGGACTTGCACCGGCTTCCCTTTTAACCCGCGGGCTTCGCCTGACCGGAAACGTTCCGTCAGATGTGCCTCGCAGGACCTCGGCAGCTGTACTGTTGCAGTTATCGCCTTTCGATTATAGGGGATAGGCCGGCACCGTGACAACCGCAGCGATGAATAAAAACGACGAAAAAGCCCCGGCTTCTCTCCCTGGGGAGCGAGGCCGGAGCCGTTTGGGCTGCTGTATGGGTGAAATCGTCGCGGGCCTTTTCGGGCTGCCCGCGTATACGGTTTAGACTTTGGGATCCGCGCCGCGGTCGCCGGTATGGCTGGCCGTGCGGTTCTCCTGGTCTTTGAGGCGATTCTGCTGGTCGAGGACCTGGCCTTTGGTCGCTTCGATGTCCGAAGGAACGTTTCTGCCGCTGCCTTCCACTTGGTTCTCCACAAACTTTTTCAACTCGCCGCCCTGATCGTTCGCTTTTTTCTGTTCGAGCAGTTCTTTGGCTTTGTCGTCCATGTCGGTCAACCTCCTGGCTGCATTTCAGTAGTTGGGTTCTGTTCGTCGTCGCTCGCGTTTGCGGTCGCTGCTTACCTGCGCATATTTTGCTGGTCTTTGAGCCTGTTCTGTTGATCCATGCGCTGGTCTTTGGTCGCTTCTACCCGGCTTGGTCCCGCGGACTCCGCCGTTTCGACCTGATTCTCGACAAAATGCTTCAATTCGCCGCTGTGATCATGATCTTTTTTGTGATCCAACAGGCTTTTGGCTTTGTCATCCATCCTGTTCAACCTCCTTCATCCGCCGGCCGCTTGCGCGTCCGCCGCTGTTTGGCGTTGGGTCGGGATACGTATGTATTACCCGCCACCTGCCGCATCAAACGAAAAAAGTGTTTTTTCCCCGTCCTCAATCGGTCGCAAAGACTGGTCTTGGACGATTTGTTTGGTTTACAATAAGAGAGGTTAAAATGAGAGGCGAAATCGACTCGAAACGGGAGGCCATACCATGCTTTTTATCGACAATCAGGGCATTCACGATCCGCGAATCAACCTGGCGATCGAAGAATTCGTGCTGCGTCATCTGCCGATGGACGGCGACAGCTATTTGCTGTTCTACATCAACGAACCGTCGATCATTATCGGCAAGCACCAAAATACGGTCGAAGAGATCAATGCCGAGTACGTCAAAGCGAACGATCTGCACGTCGTGCGCCGTTTGTCCGGCGGCGGCGCGGTCTACCATGACCTCGGCAACCTGAATTTCAGCTTCCTGACCCAGGACGACGGCCAATCGTTCCACAATTTCCGCAAATTCACCGAACCGATGGTCGAAGCGCTGCACGATATGGGCGTCGAAGCCCAGCTGTCCGGCCGCAACGATCTTCAGGTCGGCGAACAGAAAATTTCGGGCAACGCCCAGTTTTCGACGCGCGGACGCATGTTCAGCCACGGTACGCTCATGTTCGATTCCGAACTGGACAACGTGCATTCGGCGCTCAAAGCCAATCCCGAAAAGTTCAAATCGAAAAGCACCAAGTCGGTCCGCAGCCGCGTCGCCAACATCTCGGAGTTCATGAACGAGAAGCTGACGATGCAGCAGTTCCGCGACAGCATTTTGCGCCATATTTTCAACGTGGAGCCAAATGAAGTACCGGAGTACAAACTGACCGAAGAAGACTGGAAAAAGATCCATGAGATTTCCGAAGAACGCTATCGGAACTGGGATTGGAACTACGGCCAGTCGCCGGCCTACAACGTCAAGCACGCGAAGAAATTCCCGGTCGGCATCATCGACCTGCGCATGGACGTCAACAACGGTCATATCGAAGACATTACGATCTTCGGCGACTTTTTCGGTGTAGGCGACGCGTCCGAAGTGGCAGCCCTGCTGCGCGGCAAACGGTACGAAGAATCGGACGTTCGCGCGGCGCTCGAAGGCGTGGACCTGAAGCATTACTTCGGCAGCATCGAGATGGACGACTTTGTCGGGCTCGTCTTTTTGCAGGACTGAACAGGCACGGAATCCAGACTGTATCATAGACCACACAGATCAACAGCATAAACAGACAGAGACGGGAGAGAAACCATGACTTACAAATTGATTGCGATCGATATCGACGACACCCTGATCAACGACGACAAACAGGTCACCCCTGCTACCCAGGCTTCGCTGGAGGAAGCGGTAGCCGCCGGCGTGGTCGTCACGCTCGCGACGGGCCGCGCTTACGCGTCCGCCAAGCAGCTCGCCGCCCAGACGGGGCTCAACGTGCCGATCATTACGTATCAGGGCGCGCTGGTCAAAAACCTGATCGACGGCAAAGTGCTGCTGGAACGCCATGTGCCGGTCGAAGCGGCGCTCAAGCTCGGCAAATACTGCCTGGACCACAATCTGCACCTGCAAACGTACATCGACGACAAACTGTACGCGCGCGAAGAAAACGAAAAGCTGATCGCTTATTCGCAGCTGAACAATACGCGCTTCTACCTGGAGCCGGATTTTGAAAAACTGTTCTCCCAGCCGACGCCGAAAATGCTCATCATCGACGATCCCGACTTCCTCGACGAGCTGGCTCCCAAGCTGCACGAACTGCTCGGCGACCAGGTGCATATTACCAAGTCCAAGCCGCATTTCCTGGAAATTATGCACCACGAAGGCACCAAAGGCCACGCGCTCGCTTTCCTCGCCGACTACTTCGGCTGCTCGCTGGAAGAAACGATCGCGATCGGCGACTCCTGGAACGACCACGAGATGCTCGAAGCCGCCGGCCTCGGCGTCGCGATGGGCAATGCGATCGAACCGCTCAAAGCGATCGCCGATTTCATCTCGCTCGGCAACAACGAAGACGGCGTCAAAGTCGTGATCGACAAGTTCGTGTTCGGCAAATAACAGGCGGCTTCGCCTTGCAGGATGGATCAGAATCTATATGCGTATATAAAAAAAGCCCGGGAGCTTCCGCTCCCGGGCTTTTTGTTCGTCTTTTTTTGCGAAGAACAGCTCATAAACAAATACGAAACCGTTCGCTCAACGTACGGCAGGCGCAGCGCCTACTCTTCCGTATGCTCCGCTTTTTTCTCATGATTCAACTTGTCCAGACCCGGTTCGTCGATCGCGCTTGGCGACTGCGTTCCGGCATGATCTTCCTGAATATCCGCGGCCGCCTGGGCCATGCGGGGATCAACTTCTCCCGGCACGTTGCCGACGTGGGCGTCCGGACGTTCTTCGCTCGGCGTCTCGGCTTCGATCGTGCGTTCTTCCATCGATCCGTCGTCTCGCAGATTGGTCGTCTCGTCTGCGGTCGGATCGGGCGATTCGTGGTTTCTTTGTCCTTTTTCTTCATTCGGTTCCAACATGATAAAATCCCTCCATAATTTGAATTTTTCGTCTGGATGCTCGCTGCGCGGCCTGGCGCCGACCGGCTTCCCGTCTTCCGCCGGCCGCTACCGCTTCAGTTCCGCGACCGTTCCCGTGCTTGCCGCCGAGACGTTCGGAGGCAGCTCCGGCAGCCGGTTCAAATCGACATCGTGCGACATATGCGTATACAGCGTCCGAGCCGGGCGAACTTCGCGGATCAGCTCGGCCGCTTCGCGCATATCGTACACGGAACGGGTCGAATAGTCGGCGTCTTCCTGCACGAAACTCGTTCCCAGCACCAGCAGATCGGCGCTGCGCATCGGTTCGATCTCCTCGCGGGACAGTCCGATCGAGTCGGGGCAGTAGACCCAGGCGAAGCTGTCTTTTTCAAGACGGTATGCATACGAATACCCGTTCTTGCCGTGATTGACCCGCCAACCGAAAATGTTCCACCCTCCGAGCGTCAATCCGTCCCCGATCTCCCGCAGGTCCAAATTCCGGTCCAGCCACGGGTAACGGTCCCGAATCGCTTCCAGCACTTCGCCCGGCGCATACAAAATCCCCCGCGTTCCTGTCCATCGGCATTGGTCGGCCCATTCCCACAGCCCGCCGATATGATCGAAATGCGGATGCGTCACCAGAACGGTCTCCACCGTACGGATGCCCCGCGCTTCCATCTGCACCCGCCAATCCGGCCCGCAGTCGATCAGGAACCGGCTGCCGCCGCTTTCTTCCACCGCGACCATCGACCGCAGCCGGCGATTGACGCCTGTCGTTCTCGCTTCTTCGCAGACGCCGCAGTCGCAGTACACGCGCGGCACGCCCATCGCGTCGCCCGTTCCCCAAAATACCAACCGATCTTCCGCCATTGTGCTCACCTTCCTTGTCTGTCCCGGCTTCGCGCCGCTTCTCCCTTGGATTATACCCCGATTTTCCGGCTTCAAAAACAATCCGCAGCAGACGCCCAAGCCTCACTCCGGTATAATAGGAAGTATCCATTTTCGCTATGAAGGAGACTCCATGAAAAAATTCGTCACATCCAAAGCCGTCTGGATTCCGTTCGCACTCGTTCTGGTCCTCGGCCTTGTGCAAAATTACAACTCCGGCGCAAGTCCGGTATCCGTCCTCACCTCTTCCCTCGTCGCCGCCGTCATCGCGGGCGTCGTGATCGGCGGCGTCATCTACCTGATGTTCGAACTCAGCGGCATGCGCCGGGGCAGGAAATAAAAAGCGCACGGTTACGCGCCGCCGGGCCTCCGCATGTACGCAAAAGCGCCAGACCCGGGATCTTTCCCGAGCCTGGCGCTTTTTGGCATGAATACGACTTTAGGGTCTGTTCGCGGTATCGTCGTTTGCTGAAAAGAGGCGCTGCCGAAGTCAGACGCTGCCCACGATACCCAACATAAGCCGGATGCCCGCACGTAACGGAGCCGCCAAACCCAACGGACCCGCGTCAACCCTGCTTCGGCCCGTCTAACGAATCCTGAGCACGCTATTCCGGATTTTTCAGCCTTTTTCAAAATCCAACGAATCGTCATATCGCTAATCGCGCTCCATCGTCACTTTTGCCTCCAAATGAGCCGAATAACGCTATGAGGATTCGTTACAATCCGAAAAAGGCCGTAAACGCCTAATTAGCGATACAAGGGTTCGTTAGGCTCCACTCCGCCGTTGAACTTGCCCTTGGCGCTGCGGCACGCCAGCCCTCCCTTGAACTCGGGCCCTTGAACTTGCCCTTGGCGCTGCGGCACGCCAGCCCTCCTTTGAACTCGGGCTCTTGAACTTGCCTTCCGCCCTCCCCGAAACGGGTGAGCTGATTTCGAATTGGAGCGACTTTCGGCTTTCCTCCTCTTCCTCTAATTCCTTATTCCAATCAAAGAGGAGGAAAACGACCCGGAGCGACAATCGAAATCAGCGAACCCCCGCCAATACCTCATACCAAACCCCGCGCTTCGAATACAGCTTCTCTCTCACTTCGCTCCAACCGCCGAGATAGCCGATATCGAACAGTCCCGGCGGCTCCGGGTAATCCGCTTTGAACTCCGCATAGACGGAAGGTTCCGTCGGCCGGAAGCCGTTCTCGGCGAACACGCGCTGTGCCTGAGGCGACCAGAGGAAGTCGAGGAACGCTTCGGCGACGTCGCGTGTGCCGTGCTTGTCGACGTTCTCGTCGACGACGGTGGCCGGGTTCTCGATCAGGATCGTGTCGTCCGGCACGACCACTTCGTAGGTCGCACCCTGCTTGATGCGGGCGACCAGCTCGTTCTCGTAGGTGACGAGCGCGTCGCCGACGCCGTATTCGAACGCCGCCATCGAGGCGCGGCCGCTTTTGTCGAGCGATTCGATATTCGCGTGGACCGACTGCAGGAACGCTTTGGCAAAAGCCGGATCTTTCCGGCCCGTCTCGCGCTCCGACTCTTTGAGGCCCGCGCCGTAGATCGCGTTGATGTCCCATTGGGCGCCGCCCGACGTCTTCGGGTTCGGATACAGTACTTTGACGCCGGGCTTCGCCAGATCGGCGAAGCTGCGAATGCCGAGCGGATTGCCTTCCCGCGTGCCGATGACGGCGACGGAACGGGTAATCATCCCTTTTGCCGGCTTGTCCTTCCAATTCTCGCTGACGAGGCCGGCTTTCGTCAGCTTGTCGATATCGCCTTCGAGCGACAGCAGCGTGACGTCGGCTTCGAACCCGCCGACGATCGCGCGCGCCTGAGTACCCGACGCTTCGTACGATTCCTCGAACGTGACCGTCTGCCCCGTTTGCGCTTTCCATTTTTGCTGAAACAGCGGAATGATGTCCTGCACGGAATCTTTGACGACGCTGTAGGCGCCGATCACGAGCGTCACGTCGCCCTGCGGCGCTCCGCCGTCTCCGGCTTCGGCCGAAGGGCTCTGCGCCCCGCAGCCGGCCAGCAGGCCGCCCAGCAGGGCAAGCGACGCCGCAAGCGCCGGCAGCTGCTTGCGCAGGCCGCCCAAGCGGCGCTTGACGCCGGCCGGGCCGCTTGCGTTCGCTTCCGGCGGCCCTGCGCCGTTCGCCGCCGCCGCACTCTGTCCGCGCCGATTCTCCGCTGCGCCGGCTTCGCTCGCCGCCGACGCCTCGCCGCCGCTCTCTATCGCCGCTGCGCCGAACCCGCTCGCCGCCGTACCTCCGGCCGCAAGTTTTTCACGCAGGATGTTCCTGCCCTGTCCACGTCCAAGTTCGCGTTTCATCCGCTTCACACCCTTGTCTAAGATGCGGCTTCGGCCCCGATCTCCGCTTGCGCCGCCCGTTATGGTCTTCCGGACCCGTCAGATCATCATCGACATCGGGTCGGCTTTGTACCGGTTCTCGGCGATCCAGCTGCGCTGCTCGTTGTACAGGTAGGCGCGGTGCACCATGACGCGCACGGGATCGCCGATTTGCAGCGGCTCCTTCTCCAGCGAACGGTACGTGATCAGGCGCTGCTCGCCGACCTGCACCTCGACCAGCCACTGGCTGCCGCGGAAATGCAAATGGCGCACGACGCCTTCTTCCGTCGCCGACAGCAGCGCAAACTCGCTCGGACGGCCGACTTCGACGTATTCGGGACGGATCAGCGCGCGCGTGCCGTCGGTTTGGGCGGCCAGATCGAATCCGTGCAGCCTGACCGCATGTTCGATCTGCGTCGATTCGCCGATGAACGACGCGACGAACGGCGTGGCCGGCTCTTTGTAGATGTCCCACGGCGTGCCTTTTTGCTCGACCTGCCCCTGGCTGATGACCATGATCTCGTCCGCGACTTCGATCGCTTCGTCCTGGTCGTGCGTGACGAAGATCGACGTGATGCCGACGCGCTCGATCAGCTCGCGCAGCCACGAACGCAGCTCCTGACGGATCTTGGCGTCGATCGCCGCGAACGGCTCGTCGAGCAGCAGCAGCTGGGGCTCCGGCGCAAGCGCCCGTGCAAAAGCGACCCGTTGGCGCTGTCCGCCCGACAGCTGCTGCGGATACCGCTGCTCGAAGCCTTTGAGTCCGGTCAGCTCGACCAATTCCGCGACCCGCTCGCGGATTTGCGCTTTGGACGCTTTTTGCACCTTGAGGCCGTACGCGATATTTTCCTGCACCGTCATATGTTTGAACAGCGCGTAGTTCTGGAACACGAAGCCGATCCCGCGCTCCTGCGGCGGCAGGGCGTTGACCTTTTTGCCGTGGAACAGAATCTCGCCGGCATCGGGGCTTTCCAGTCCCGCCAGCATGCGCAGGATAGACGTTTTGCCGCCGCCGCTCGGACCGAGCAGCCCGATCAAATGTCCTTTTTGAATATCGAACGAGACGTCTTTTACCGCGTGAAAACTGCCGAAATGCTTGTCCAGCCCGCGAACCTCCACATGCTGCATCCTAATGCACTTCCCTTCTTTTCTTCGTCCATTCCATAAGCAGCAGCAGACCCGCCGAGAACGCCGCCAAGATCAGCGCCACTCCGCCGGCCGCCGCGATATTGAAGTTTTCCACGTCCTGGTACACGAGCGTCGTCGCCGTCTGCGTCCGGTTGATGATATTGCCCGAGACGACGAGCACCGCGCCGAATTCGCCCATCGAACGCGCGACCGTCAGCACCGCGCCGTAAGCGACGCCCCAGCGGATCGACGGCCAGGTCACGCGGCGGAACGTCGTCCAGCCGTAGGCGCCGAGCGTGGCCGAAGCCTGCTCCTGGTCGTCGCCGATTTCTTCGAGCACCGGCATAATTTCGCGCACCATGAGCGGAAACGTCACGAACAGCGTCGCGATGACCATGCCCGGGAAAGCATAGACGATATTGACCCCGATGTTGGCAAAAAAAGCGCCGATCGCCGTATCCGGTCCGACCAGCAGCACGATCATCAGGCCGCCGATCACGGGAGATACCGCATAAGGCAGATCGACGATGCTGTTCATGATGCCGCGCAGCCGCCGGCCGAGCCATTTGCCCCGCACGAGATAGAGCGCGGTCATGATGCCGAAGAGGCCGTTTAGCACCGTCACGCAGAGCACGACGAGACCGGTCATCATGAGCGCGTGCAGCGCTTCGGGCCGGCTGATCGATTCGACGAAGCCTGTCCAGCCGTTCGAGAACGCGCTTTGCACCATTTTGGCCAGCGGTGCGACCAACAGGACGGCGAACACGAGATAAGTCAGTAGGATCCACAATTTTCTCATCGTCACGCTCTCCCTCCCCGACGCTGCACCCTGTTAATGAACCAAAGGATGAGCAGCGACAGCGTCAGCAGCAGCACCGATACGGCGGCCGCGCCGAGATTGTTGTCGCTCTCGACTTCCCCGTAGATGAACACGGAAGCGGTGAGCGTCTTGGCCGGAATATTGCCCGCAACGAGCACGACGGCTCCGAACTCGGCCAAGGCGCGCGAGAAGGCCAGCATGGCGCCTCCCACGATGCCCGGCGCGATCTGCGGCAGGATGACCCGGAAAAAGGTCGCCGCGCGCGACGCTCCGAGCGTATACGAAGCTTCTTCGGCCGAAGCGTCCATCTCTTCGAGCAGCGGCTGAATCGCGCGGATCACGAACGGAAACGTCACGAACACCATCGCGATTACGATTGCCGGCTGGTGAAATACGATCGTAAAGCCCAGCTTCTCCGCGATGCCGCCGACCCAACTGTTCGGACCGAGCAGCAGCAGGATCATCAGTCCGCCGACCGCGGTCGGCAGCGCGAACGGCAGGTCGACGAGACTGTTCAGGATCGCCCGTCCGTGGAACCGGTAGCGGACGAGCACCCAGGCGATCATCGTGCCCAACAGCACGTTGATGATCGTCGCGATCAGCGCGAGTCCCAGCGTGAGCAGCACCGCTTTCCAGGCGATTGGATCGGCGATGCTTTCCCAGAACGGCGCCCAGCCGTCGGTGAACGCATAGACGTAGACGCCCGCGATGGGAAGCACGATCAATACGACGAAATACAGCAGGACCGTCGTGCGAAAACCGTAGGTCCAGCCTTTGTGACGCAGCCATGACGTTTGCACCGGATATTCCTCCATTTGGAAGCGGCCGGCGCCCTAGAGATCTCGTACGCCGGAAAAGCTTCATCGCATTATTCCCATTAGTCTACTCGGTTTAACTTACTGCATAATGTAACAGGGTTAACGACCAGCGTCAATCACCTTTTTACCAAAAGGAAATAAACGCCAGGGCAAACAGGCAAACGATTGCCGGGTATATAAAGAGTAAACGAAGCGCGACGGCGCAAATCCGCTTATCCAAGGAGGTTATCGTTATGCTGCATACATTTGAACTGTCCACATCCCGCCGGGACGAGATCGTCGATATTACGCCGCGGGTCAAAGAATTGGTGCGCCAAAGCGGCGTAACGAACGGGATCGCCATGGTCTACTGCCCGCACACGACCGCCGGCATCGCCATTAACGAAAACGCCGATCCCGACGTGAAGCGCGACATCCTGATGATCCTCGACGAAGTGTATCCGTGGGAACATCCCAAATACCGCCACGCCGAAGGCAATACCGCCGCGCATCTCAAAGCGATTACGTGCGGTTCGTCGCAGACGATCATCGTGGAAAAAGGCAGGCTGCTGCTCGGCACGTGGCAGGGCATCTATTTCTGCGAATTCGACGGTCCCCGCTCGCGCACGTTCAAAGTGAAAATTATGGAAGGTTAGCCTCAAACTCTCCATATCCCTGCCCCGCACTTTCTTTTATAATAAAAAGAAAACGGAGCTGATGCCTTTGGAACTGCTCGATCCGCGCAACGATTTTTTGTTCAAACGTATTTTCGGAAGCGAAGAGAACCGGGACGTGCTGCTTGCTTTTCTCAATCGAACGTTTACCGAATCCGGACAGCCTCCGCTGCGCGAAATCCTGCTGTGGCCATGAACGAACCGAAATTGAAAAAAGCGATGACGGCTCTGGAGTTTCTGAGTCAGGATAAGAAGTTGAGAATGGAGTACGAAGACCGCCAGAAGTTTCTGCGCGATCAGGCATCCATGATGGATGCGGCCAAAAATGCGGAGATCTACGGATTCAAGGCGGGAATGGCAAAAGGCATAGAGCAGGGCATTGAGCAGGGCATCGAGCAGGGCGTGCAAAAAGGCATCGAGCAAGGTATCGAGCAGGGTGTGCAAAAAGGCATCGAAGACACGGCCCGGCGGCTGCTCAAAATGGGACTGCAGCCGGCGGAAGCGGCCGAAGCGACAGGTTTGACGCTCGAACAGGTCGAGCGCCTGCGAAACGAGCCGTAACGACACGGCGCCTACTACTGCGATTTGGCAAACAAAAAGAGCCTTTATCCAAGGGATAAAGGCTCTTTCTTTTTCGCAACGACGCAGCGAAGCGTTCTTTTGTTAATTGTTCACAGCCTTGAAGCAGGCAGATGCAGGTGGGCGCACAAATTGCGCACATGATTGACGGCTGCCGGCCGGATTTCTTCGAAGGTCGCTTTTTCCTGAATGTAGTACGAGACGAACCCGTGCGCGGACAGGAACAGGCTGAGCGGAATGCTTTTGAGCGAGTCTTCCGTATGCAGCCCTTCGCTCAAGTGTCCGCGGACGATGGAAGCGAACAAGTCCAGACACCGGCTCTGTTCGCTGCGGCAGTAAGCCAGCAGTTCTTCGTCGCGCGTCATGAACATGATCTCGTACTGGTGCGGATGATCCAGCCCGAAACGGATAAATTCCAGCAGCAAAAGCTCGGTGCGCGTGAATTCGTCGATCTCCGGCCCGCTCATCACGCCGTTCAGGCAGCTTGACAAATACCCGAAATCTTCGATCACGATGGCGTAAAACAGTTCCGCTTTTTCTTTGAAATGATAGTAAAGCGAACCGTGGCTGTAGCCCAGATGCTGTCCGATACTGCGCATGGAAATGGCCCGGTATCCTTTGGTGATGAACAAATGTCTGGCCGCCTCAAGGATTCGCTCCCGCGACAACTCCTGCTCTACTGCTCTTCTCGCCATAGTCGTTATTCCCCTTCGATGTAGTAAACGGAGTCCCCTTTCGCGATGTCGGCCTGACCCTGCGTCAGATCCGTCATCCAGGAGACGAACGGCTCGGCTTCGCCCGCAGGCGGCAAACAAAGAACGGTCACTTTATCCGTGAACTGCGTCTCGCCTGTCCGCACTTCACGGCTTCGCAGTTCGTTCTCGACTTTGCCGTGCCACGTATAGTCCAGCGTGACGAATACCTGCGTATGCAGCACGCGCGTAATCTCGTCGCCGGCTTCGACCGCCGCCACGGCACCGTCCGCATAAGCCCGGATCAAGCCTCCGGCGCCGAGCATGATGCCGCCGAAGTAACGGGTAACGACGACAACCACGTTTTTCAGTCCCCGGTTTTTGAGCACTTCCAAAATAGGCTTGCCCGCCGTTCCGCTCGGTTCTCCGTCGTCGGACTGCTTTTGAATTTCATCGCGCTCGCCGAGCAGGTAAGCCGAGCAGTTGTGGGTAGCGCCGCGATGAAGCTTTTTGATTTCGTTAATAAAAGCGTTCGCTTCTTCTTCATTCTCGACAGGACGAATATGACCGATAAAACGCGACTTGCGAATCACGATTTCTTGCTGCCCTTCTTGTCTGACCGTTTTGTAGCGTTCCAACATGGATGATTCGAACCTTCCTTATAGTAGAAAGCAGTTCCCCATCTTCTGCATACGCCATAAACGCGATGCACGCGGGTGAACTGCTTTCCTCTGTGGGTTCCGGTGAACCGCCGAAGCGAATTAACCGGTGGTTATTCTCTTATTAAAACAGGAATTCACGTTGCCGTAAAGATTGATGTCAGAATTATTCCGCATAATTATTCGGACAGGCGCGATTCCAATTCCGCTTTTTCTTTTTCGAAGCCCGGTTTGCCGAGCAGCGCGAACATGTTTTTCTTGTACGCTTCGACACCCGGCTGATCGAACGGGTTCACGCCCAGCAGGTAGCCGCTGATGCCGCACGCTTTCTCGAAGAAGTAGACGAGGTAGCCGAACGTATACGGGCTGAAATCTTTGATGTTGACGATCAGGTTCGGTACCTGTCCGTCCGTATGCGCAAGCATCGTGCCCTGGAACGCTTTTTTGTTGACGAAATCCATCGTTTGGCCTGCGAGGAAGTTCAGACCGTCCAGATCGTCCGCATCTTCTTCGATCGTGATCTGCTCGGACACGTTCTCTACCTGAATGACCGTCTCGAAGATGTTGCGGCTGCCTTCTTGAATGAATTGGCCCATCGAGTGCAGGTCGGTCGAGAAATCGACGGAAGACGGGTAGATCCCCTTGAAGTCTTTGCCTTCGCTTTCGCCGAACAGCTGCTTCCACCATTCCGACACGAAGTGCAGCGAAGGCTCGTAGTTCACGAGGATTTCCGTACCTTTGCCTTTGCGGTACAGCGCGTTGCGGACAGCCGCGTACTGGTACGCTTCGTTCTCGGCCACGTTCGGGTTCGAGAACTCGTCCGACGCGTCTGCCGCGCCCTGCATCATGGCGTCGATGTCCACGCCGGCAGCCGCGATCGGCAGCAGGCCGACGGCTGTCAGCACGGAGTAGCGTCCGCCCACGTCGTCCGGAATGACGAACGATTCGTAGCCTTCTTCGGTCGACAGCTTCTTGAGCGCGCCGCGAGCGGTATCCGTTGTCGCATAGATGCGTTTGCGGGCTTCTTCTTTGCCGTATTTTTTCTCAAGCGCCGCGCGGAAAATACGGAAAGCGATCGCCGGTTCCGTCGTCGTGCCGGATTTGGAGATGACGTTGACGGAAAAGTCTTTGCCTTCGACCAATTGCAGCAGATGCGACAGGTACGTCGAGCTGATGCTGTTGCCGGCGAAGAACACCTGAGGCGTCTTGCGCTGGGATTTGTCCTGTACGTTGTAGAAGGAGTTCGTCAGCATTTCGATCGCGGCGCGTGCGCCGAGGTACGAACCGCCGATGCCGATTACGATCAGCACTTCGGAATCGCTCTGGATTTTCTCCGCCGCTTTTTTGATCCGGGCGAATTCTTCCTTGTCGTATGCTTTCGGCAGGTCGATCCAGCCGAGGTAATCCGAACCTACGCCCGTTTTGTTATGCAGCTGTTCGTGGGCGAGCTTGATCGGTTCCGCGAAGTAGTCGATTTCATGCTGTCCGAAGAAACCCAGTGCTTTGCTGTAATCGAAATGAACGTTTTTGGCCATCGTATAAAACCTCCTCGAATATTTGCGTGCTTCAAACCGTTTTGACGAATCAAAATCATGGAATAAAAAAGCCCCTGTCGTCATCCGGCCGGAGTCCATCACCGGATGCGCTCTTTCGCACGGACGCCGCAGGGGCGATAAACTTCGCACTCCCTGCCTGCCGCTTCGAAAAAGCGTCAGGCGGATCGGGAGATGCGCTCTGTATTAGTTAAGCAGTTCCTTGACTTTGGACACGACGTTCTCCGGCGTGAATCCGTACTCTTCCATCACTTTGCCGCCCGGAGCCGAAGCGCCGAACGTGTTGATGCCAAGAATCGCGCCGGCATCGCCGACATAACGTTCCCAACCGAACGGGCTCGCCATTTCAACGGCCAGACGGGCTTTGACTTCCGGCAGGATGACGGAATCGCGGTAAGCTTTGTCCTGCTGTTCGAACAGGTCCCAGCTCGGCATGCTGACGACGCGAACCTGGATGCCTTCTTCGGCAAGCTTGGCTTGCGCTTTGACAGCCAACTGCACTTCAGAACCGGTCGCGAGAATCTGGGCGGCAGGCTTGCCGTCCTTCGCGTCGGAGACGACGTAAGCGCCGCGCGCCACGCCTTCCCATGCGCCTTCGACCGAACCTTCCAGAATCGGCAGGTTTTGACGGGTGAGAACGAGCGCCACCGGGTTTTTCTTGTTTTGCAGCGAGTAAGCCCATGCCGCCGAAGTCTCGTTGGCGTCGGCAGGACGGATCACCGTCAGGCCCGGAATGATGCGTACGGAAGCGAGCTGCTCGATCGGTTCGTGCGTCGGGCCGTCTTCGCCTACGGCGATGCTGTCGTGCGTCAGCACGTAAGTGACCGGCAGTCCCATCAGGGAAGCCAGACGGATCGCCGGACGCAGGTAGTCGGTGAACACGAAGAACGTGCCGCCGAACACTTTGATGCCGCCGTGCAGGGCGATACCGTTCATCGCTCCGGCCATGCCGAATTCGCGCACGCCGTAGTAGATGTTGCGTCCCGCGCGTTCCTGCGGCGTGAACACGGTGATGTCGTTCAGGTGGGTCATCGTGGAGCTTTCCAGGTCGGCCGATCCGCCGAACAACTGCGGAATGCGGTGCACGACGCCGTTCAGCGCTTTGCCGGAAGCGACGCGGGTCGAC
Organism: Saccharibacillus sp. WB 17; assembly: GCF_008634075.2. Taxonomy (NCBI): domain Bacteria; kingdom Bacillati; phylum Bacillota; class Bacilli; order Caryophanales; family Paenibacillaceae; genus Saccharibacillus; species Saccharibacillus sp. WB 17. Next base: position 188,444 of record NZ_VPFK02000015.1, read on the forward strand.
ATTTCTTTGTCGCCTGCCGCGTACTTAGGCAGTTCTTCGTCCCAGCCGATCGGAAGGTCGGCATTGAACGCCATCAGGAATTGAGCGGCAAGTTCCGGGTTCTGGTTCTGGAATTGCTCGAACTGGTCGTCCCAGATTTTGTTCGCCAATTCGCCTTTTTCTTTGACTTTGGCGAAATGCTCGCGAACTTCGTCCGGCACGTAGAAGTTTTCTTCGTAGACCCAGTTGTAGAATTCTTTCGTCAGCTTGGTCTCGTCGGAGCCGAGCGGCGATCCGTGAGGACCGGCGTGGCCGCCTTTGCCCTGCTTATTCGGGCTGCCGTAACCGATGATCGTTTTGACTTCGATCAGCGTCGGACGTCCCGTATCCATTTTGCCCTGCTCGATCGCTTTCGCGAGAGCGTCGACGTCGTTGCCGTCTTCGACGCGCAGAACCTGCCAGCCGTACCCTTCGAATCTCTTCATGACGCTGTCCGTCAGCGACAGGGAAGCTTCGCCGTCCAGCGTGATGTCGTTGGAATCGTACAGCATGATCAGTTTGCCGAGCTGCATATGGCCGGCCATCGAAGCCGCTTCGTGCGAGACGCCTTCCATCAGGTCGCCGTCGCCGCAGATCGCGTACGTGTAGTGGTCGATGATCTTGAAATCGGCCTGGTTGTAGACGGAAGCGGTATGCGCTTCGGCGATTGCCATGCCGACCGCCATTGCCACGCCCTGACCGAGAGGTCCGGTCGTTGCGTCAACGCCCGCGGTATGACCGTGTTCCGGGTGGCCCGGCGTCTTGCTTCCCCATTGGCGGAACTGTTTGATCTCTTCCATCGGCAGATCGTAACCCGACAGGTGCAGCAGGCTGTAGAGCAGCATCGAACCGTGTCCTGCGGACAGCACGAAACGGTCCCGGTTCACCCAGTTCGGGTTGGACGGGTTGTGGTTCATCGTCTTGGCGAAAAGCTGGTAACCCATCGGCGCCGATCCCATCGGCATGCCCGGATGACCGGAGTTCGCTTTCTCGATCGCGTCGATCGAAAGGGTCCGTACCGTAGCAATCGACAAATCGTCGATTTTAATATTGTTAGCCATGTTCTAATATCCTCCTCGGTCGTTTCCGGCAGAACCGGAGACGGATTGTGAAGACTCCTGTTGTCCAGTATATCACTTTGAAATATTCATTTCCATAGGATTCGACACAAAGCCGGAAATTGAAGCCGCCGCGAAAAAAGAAACGCTTGATCGCGCCCTCCGCCTACATCTTCCTTTACCCGGACTGCCGCTCCCGTATTCGCGCGGCGCCGAACCTTTTTGCGCCGCACGGCTCTCTTTTTCCCAAGAACGCTACAGGGCCGCTCCGAAGATCCGCTCGCGCTTCTCCCGCTGCGGATCGTTCTCCGGGACGGCCGTCATGCCGAACACCATCGTGGTCCGGCCGTCTTCGGCGTAAGGCGCCCACGGCAGCGCGCCGGTCGACGGATCGCCGGCCTTCGCAAAGTTCTGCCACGCTTCGCGCATCGCGTCCGACAGGTTCTGCATAACCGGTTCGAGGCGCACGCCCATGCGGGGCAGCAGCACCAGATTGCCGAATACGAACGGAATCTCGACGGCATGCATCGCGGCTCCGAAGAACGGATGGCCCGGCAGCGTCCAGTCGAAGCGGTACATCCATACCGGAGCATGCCGGGACTGCGCCTCGGCGAACGCCAGCGCGGAGCGCCAGAAGTACAGGTCGGTCATCATGTCCGCCTGTCCCGCAAGCGTCGGCGGATACTCTTTCAGCCATTCGGTGACGTCTTCCTGGCCCGTCATCGCGCGCAGCGTATCGATCAGCGCTTCCGGCGCCATCACCTGCGATTCGTCATGGAAAAAGAATACGCCTTCGTCGCGATTCGTCCCGACGATCAGCGGAATGCCCGCCGCGGACCCTTCGGCTACGGCCTGCAGCGGCTCGACCGGGAGCGTGCCCGGTTCGACCGTCGGCTGGAACGGCAGCGCGACGCCCGCGCTTTCGGCTTCGCTGCCCATTTGCGCGGCGGCCGCAAGCAGTTCTTCGGCGCCGAGCGTCTTGAGGCGCTCCAGATTGCCGCCGTCCACGCCGAGCCGGCGCAGGAAGCCGGCCGAGATGCTTTCGGCCTGGGCGGCCGGCAGCGATTGGGCGGCTCCGCTTTGCAGTACGGCCCGGTGGAACAGGCCGCGGGCGGCGGGCATCGCCAGCAGCGCGGCGATGCTCATCGCGCCGGCCGACTCGCCGAACAGCGTCACGGCGTCCGGATCTCCGCCGAAGGCCGCGATGTTGGCGCGCACCCATTCCAGCGCGCATACCTGATCGAGCAGTCCCGTATTGGAATCGAATTCTTCGCCGAGCGGGGAGACGTGCAGGAAGCCGAGCGCTCCCAATCGGTAGTTCAAGGAGACGACGATGCAGTCTCCCCGCAGGGCAAGCTGCGTGCCGTCATAGAGCGGAAGGCTTGAAGCGCCGGATACGAAAGCGCCTCCGTGAATCCAGACCATGACCGGAAGCGCCGAGCCGGCAGGCTCCGGGGCCCAGACGTTCAGGTAGAGGCAGTCTTCCGACATCTCTACGGCGTTCGAACCGAACAACGACGTTTCCGGCGGAGCGGGCTGCGGGCATAGCGGACCGAAGGCCAGCGCGTCGCGCACGCCTTCCCAGGCTTCCGCAGGCTGCGGAGCGCGGAAGCGAAGGTCGCCTACCGGCGGCCGGGCGTACGGAATGCCTTTCCAGGCGCGGGCCCCGTTCACGACCGCGCCTCGAAGCGTGCCTTGTTGCGTAACGATCTCTGTATATTCCATTGTCTCTCCTGCCTTTCGCGCATCTCTCGTCTGAGGTTCACCTGCTGCTTCCATTTAAACACAGCGCTGCCGGGCTATTCAAATCGCGTGCTGCGGCTTTGCGTATCCCGGCAAACGAAAAGCGCCTTTCCCCGGGAGGAAAGACGCTTGGGTTCCGAAACGCAGGATCGGCGTATGGCCAACGCACGGCAGGCGCACGGCCGAAAAGCGGCGCCGGACAAACGTTCAGTCGGCGGAGCGGTGCTCCGGCGCCGGACCGACCGATCCGCCTTCGATCAGGCGGACCTGCATCCGTTCGTGTTCGACGGAATCGCCGGACAGGATGTTGAGCAGATGTTCGGCGGCCGCCGCGCCCCATTTGGGCCGCGAATAATCGACGGTCGCAAGTCTCGGCTGCAAATATTTGGCGAGCTCGATATTGTCGAAGCCGATCAGGTGAACCTGTTCGCCGATTTTGAGTTCGGTACCGTTCAGCGCGTTGCTGATACCGACCGCCATCTCGTCGTTGAGACAGAAGACCGCGACCGGGCCTTCGTACTCGTCGACGATCTGCCGCGCCGCGACTTCGCCGCCCTGCTTCTCGAAATTGCTGCGAATTTCGGTCAGGCGGACGTCGGGCCGCGCTTCCGCCATCTGCCGCACGGCCGCAAGGCGCTGATTCGAATCGTACGAATCTTCCGGGCCGGTCACGACATAGAGATTGCGGTGTCCGCGTTCCAGCAGATGGTTCATCGCCGCTTCCGCGCCCGCCTGGTTGTCGAGCAGCACGCGGTTGATGTTCGGATGAATCAATTCGCGGTCCAGCACTACGATCCGGTGTCCGCGGTCCGCGTACCGCAAAATCTCTTCGCTGCCGAATCCCGAATCGAGAATGATCGCGCCGTCGATCATTCGCTCGGGCAGCATGCGGTGCGATTGCATGCCGCTGCACACGATCATGTCGTACCCTTCGCGATTGAGCACGCGCTTGACCCCGTCCAGCAGATCGCCGTACACGTCGCCGCGGAAATCCGTCAAGAATACGCCAATGATGCGGGATTCTCGCTTCTTCAGCGTGCGCGCCGCGGCGTTCGGCACGTAATGCAGTTCCTCGGCGATCGCCAGAATGCGCGAACTGGTCTCGTCCGTCACCTTGCTGCTGCCGTTTAACGCGTAAGACACCGTTGAAATCGATACTCCTGCCTTTTTGGCGATATCCTTGATACTGACCAATCCACTCGCTCCCCTGTCTGGTTGCCTTTTACTTCTTATACCCATATAACAGACAACAAAGGCGATCCGTCAAGATCGCCCCGTTGTTTTTCTATAATATTACACGAAAATTTCGATAATGTTGCGATCTTTGGCGGCCGCGGCTTCAAAATCGGCCCGCGCGATGCGGATTCCGCCTTCGCGGTAGCGGTTGTCGCCTACCCGCTCGCCGATTTCCCGGCCGTTCAATTTCACGACACCCGATACGTCCGTACCGATGCGGTACACGAACGTCGCCGGAATGCCGTCGTAGCTGAAATCGAAGTTCATTCCGTCAAGCGAAGCCGGCAGAACCGGATCGACGACCAGATCTCCGCCTTCCTGACGGATGCCGAGCACGTTGCCGATCAGCTGGTTCATGTAGATTCCGGGACCGCTGGAATAGATTCTCCATCCGCCCTTGACGGCCACGTCGCCGCTTTTCAGTTCGCCGAAGCGCTCCTGCGCTTCGTACCGGTCGTTGAACTTGCCGTCCGAGCTGCTGAAGTACGAGTTGCTCTGGCGCAGCTCCGCGTTCGGCACGACGTCCTGAATGCCGATCGGATTGATGATCGCGAGGCCGTTCCACGTCTCGTCGGAAAGTCCCAGCTTCGCCATCGCTTCCACGTAGCGGATATGGGCATGCACGTACTGCAATCCGATCTCGCGGCCGAAGTTCGACGCCTGCTCGGCGCGCTTGAAGTGGGTGCTGACGCCGCCCGCGTATTGAGCCGGACGGTTCATGAGGCGTACGCCGTCCGGGCAGTAGAACTCGCGCTTGATCAGTTCATAATGCGCTTGCGCCTGTTCGGGCGTGAGCAGTTCCCCGATCATGCTGCGAGTCATCGGCAGCAGGCGGTAGGAGATGCCCGTTTCCGTGTCGCTCGGATGCAGCATCGGCTTGGGCTTGTCCGCTTCTTCCATGTACACGAAGCCCGGAATGACGTCCGTGTTCAGCATGTAGCGTCCGAAGTCGGCGCGGATGCCTTCGGCCATCTCGGCCAATTCCTGCGCGAACGCCGCATCGGCGCCTTCAAGCGCGGAAGACAGTACGTTGACCGTTTGATACGTCAGCGCGACCGTCCAGCTGCTCACCATGTACTGCTTGAGCTGCGCGTTCGCCGGCTGGAGCGTATCGTCCCAGTCGCCGTCGCCGTACGAAGACAGGAACGTGTCGTGCAGGAAATTGTTTTTGATATAGGCGATTTCCTTTTTGGCATGATCCAGAATCGTATGTTCGTCTTCCGTGAAGCCGAACTCGTGCTTGACCGTGTACGGCACTTTTTCCGACAAAATGCCGAAGTCCCGCGTCGTTTTCAAATAATCGCCCAGCACTTTAAGCGGCCAGACGATGATGTCGCCGTGGCTTTCTTCCTGCTGGATCGCGAAATACTTGTCGAACATGAACCACTGCGGCCAAGCGCCGTCGTCTTCGTACTGGTGCGAATAGACGGTCTTCAGAATGTCTTTGACCTGTCCGTATTTCTGCGTCGCCATGAAGTATTCGACCGGTCCCTGGCAGACGTCGCGCGTTCCCCACGCCGCTCCGCCGTACTGTTCCAGGCCGTGCGGGGACGAATAGTGGACGAGCATGTTATGCGTGTACCACCAGGCGAGCGCGTTGACTTTGAACAGTTCTTCGTTTGTGCTGCTGCCGTCTTTGGACAGGTTGAACCCGTTCATGACGTCTTTGTAGAAAGCACGGTATTTGACGGTTTCTTCTTCTACCGAACGCTGGGCAAAAGGAAGTTCCGTGCCGTCAAGCGACCCTTGCACCGTCAGCGTCCAGCTCGCGCTCGGCTCGATCGCAAGCGTCACGAGCGAAGCGTCGCCCGGGTCGATTCCTTCGGCCAGCATCGTCTCGTCGCCGATTGTGCTGGTCGCTCCGTCGACCTTCATGCGGAACGCAAGGTTCGGGTACGAAGTCGCGCTGAGCGAAGATGCGTCGGCCGTAAACGTCAGCACGCCGCCCTGCTCCGTCATATGCAGCGGGAATTCGTATTCGTTCACGTTCATCGTGATCTGCGTCGTGACGAGGTAGCGGTAAGCATTGCCGCTCTGCGAGCTGACGCTCAGGCGCACTTCCGGGCTGTCCACGGTCGTGAACGCCGTGACGATCAGCGTGTCGGCTTCGGTCTTGTACGTCCAGCGCACGTAGTTGAAGCCGATCTCGAACAGCGACGGCATCGTCAGCAGGCGATATTGTCCTTCGACTTCGACGTAGATGCGCTGGCCGGCCGTTTTCGGTACGTTAAGCGCGCTGCGCATATTGCTCATCATTTTGTTGAAGTTCGTGTTGCCGAGCACGACCTGCGAATTGAACACGCCGTACATGTAAGACGTACTCGCCAGCACCGGCACGCCGAATTCCACGTTGCCGCCGCTCATGAGGATATGGCCGTGCGGACGCTCGACGAGGCGCTCTTTTTCCTTCAGGACGATATGTTCGTACGTGTCCGTGAAGAAAGCGAGCAGTTTGCCGTTCTCGCGTTCTTCCTGGTACCGGTTCGGGAACAGGTTCGCCACTTCGTCTTCCGTCAGGTCGAGCGTCTGCAGCGGTTCGCCGATCGACGCTTTGATCGAGACCGGCGGGAGCGATGAAAGCTCGCCCGCCGCTTCGGCTTCATACGCTTCCCAGGCCGACTGCACGTCGCCCGCGTATTCAAGCTCCGAGATCGCCGACGGATGGTCGGTGCGGTGCAGGCCGTAGAAGACGAAGCGCGCTTCGCCGCTCAACGCGACCAATTCGGATTGCAGCGCCGTATAGGCGAATTCGTATTGGTAGACCCGGTTCGCAAGCTTGCCCTGCGTCAGCGATTCCGGCACATTGGTTTCTTTGTACGATTTGCCGAAGAACTGGAAGCCGTCGGTCGAGTAGCCGGCCGCGCGTGTCAGCGAACCCTGCTGCATGTACGGGAAAGCCCCGCCCTGCGGCTGGTTCTGGCGCGAGCAGACGACGTAGCCTTTGCTCTCGTCTTCGAACACCGTGTGGTCGATGTACTGCGACAGATACGCTTCGTTGCTGCGCACCGCGCCCGGATCGGCGTTGCCGACGTCCTGGCCGTAGACGACGTCGATATTGACGCCTTCGCCGCGCGTCTGCACGTCCCAGAACCAGACGTCGCGGTCCGTGACGGCGAAGGTGACGGTGTATTCGACGTTCTCTGCGCGTCCTTCCCAGACGACGCGCTTGGCACCGCGGCTAACGGAGCTGCCGGAAGCGATGCCGAGCAGCGGGTAGAACGAGATGCCGGATTCGCGGTGGAACCGCAGGTACACATTATTGAGCGAACCGTCGAGCGGGCTCGACAGCAGCTGGTTGAGCATCGTTTGGCCTCCGAGCGCCCGGTAAAGGTCGCCGCTCGGCCAGAAGGTGAAGTCCAGGCTTCCCGCCTGAACGCTGAATTTCGAATTGGGGTTTGCGAGAGTCGTCATGAATGAGTTCACTCCTATATCCATCGTTTTTTTATCTGTAAAAAGAAAGTCAGGCGTTCGTCAGCACGAAAGAACCTTGCTGCGTATCGAGACTGCTGCGGCCGACGAAGACGTCGAACCGGCCGGGATCGCTTTTGAAGCTCAAGTCCGCATGGTGGTAACGCAGCTGTTCTTCGCCGAGGGTGAAGACCGCGGTCCCCACTTCGCCCGGCGCCAGATCCAGCTTGACGAAGCCTTTCAATTCGCGCACCGGACGTACCACTTCGCCCGCGATGTCGCGGATATACAGCTGTACGGTCTCGGTGCCGGCGCGTTCGCCGGTATTGGTCACCTCGACGCTGACGGTCAGGTGCGAGTCGCCCGTCATCTTGTCCGACGACAGCTTGAGGCTGCCGTACTCGAACGTCGTGTACGACAAGCCGAAGCCGAACGGCAGCAGCGGGTCGTTCGGTGCGTCGAGATACTGCGACACGTAACGTACCTGGGCATCGTCCGCTCCGAGCGGACGTCCCGTGTTGAAATGGTTGTAATACACCGGCACCTGACCAACGGAATGCGGGAACGACATGCTCAGACGGGCGGACGGGTTGACCGCACCGATCAGAATGTCCGCGACCGCCGCGCCGCCTTCGCTGCCCGGGAACCACGCTTCGACGACGGCGCCGAGCTTGTCGTAGACGCCGTGCAGGTCGAGCGGGCGTCCGTTGAACAGGACGGCCGCCGTAGGCTTGCGCAGCTCGGCGATAAGCGCGACGAGTTCCAGCTGCGCCTGCGGCAGACGGATATCTGTCCGGCAGCCGGCTTCGCCGCTCATCTCGGACGCTTCGCCGAGCGCAAGCACGATCACGTCGGCCTGCACGGCCGCTTCGAGCGCTTCGCGCAGCTGCTGCTCCGTGCCGCTCTCGATGCCGCAGCCTTCGGCGACGATCAGATTCCCGGCGCCGAGCCGATCGGCCAGTGCGCCGTCCAACCGGACCGCGTCTTCGGTCGAACCGCTCCACGACCACGGACCGAGAATATCGCCGCTGCTGGCGAACGGACCGATCAGGGCGACTTTGGCTTCCGGCCGGATCGGCAGCACGCCGTCGTTCTTGAGCAGGACGGTCGATTTCGTCGCCAGCTCGTAAGCCGCGTCGCGGTGCTCGCGGCTGAACACCACTTCCGCTTCGCGTTCCGGATTCGCGCCGCGGTGCGGACGCTCGAACAGTCCCAGCTTGTTCTTGAGCTGGAGAATGCGCAGTACCGATTCGTCGACCAGCGCTTCGTCCACTTGTCCGCCGCGAACCAGTTCCGGCAGTTCGTGCACGTAGCAGGCCGTCATCATCTCGATATCGACGCCGGCGCGAATAGCCCGGTAAGCCGCTTCGCGTTCGTCTTCGGCGACGCCGTGCGGAATGAGCTCCTTCACGGCGCCCCAATCGGAGATCAGCACGCCGTCGAATTTCCATTCTTCGCGCAGCAGATCGCGCATCAATTTCTCGTTGGCGCTGGCCGGAATGCCGTCGATCGTATTGAACGAAGTCATGACCATTTCGCAGCCTTCGTCGAGCGCCGCTTTGTAAGCCGGCAAATAATATTCGCGCAGCTGGCGTTCGGACAGATCGACCGTGTTATAGTCGCGGCCGGCTTCCGAAGCGCCGTAGGCGGCAAAATGCTTCACGCAGGCGGCGACGCGCTCGGCTTCGGCCTGCAAATCGTCGCCCTGCAGTCCGCGCACGAACGCGCGGGCGAACAAGCTGTTCAGGTACGGGTCTTCGCCCGTCGATTCCATCACGCGGCCCCAGCGGGGATCGCGCACCAGATCGACCATCGGCGCGAACGTCACGTGGATACCGGAGACGGCCGCTTCGCGCGCCGCGATCTCCGCGCTGCGTTCGGCCAGTTCCGTGTCCCACGAACAGCCGATCGCAAGCGGCACGGGGAAAATGGTCTTGAATCCGTGCACGATATCCGCCATGAACAGCAGCGGGATACCGTGCGGATTTTTGGCGAGATGCGCTTCCTGCACGGCAATCGCGCCGGCCGCTCCCGCATAGCCGAGAATGGAGCCGCTGCTTGCAACCATGGAATCGGTGATTCCCATCGCCTGCATCGGTCCGGTAATTTGGCCTTCATCGTCCGCACCTTCGTAGAAAGGAGCGGCCAGCTGGACCAGTTGAGCGATTTTTTCTTCGAGCGTCATCTTGTCGATCAGGCCGAGAAGTTGCTGATTGTCCATACCGAGTCCTCCAAGCCTTCAAAATATAATGGGTCGCGCTAATTTCCTCATTTACGGCGCGTACGCAAACCGGAAACATTCAAACGTTTGCGTACATGCCCTAGAAGAAGAAAACCCGGTCCGTGCGGAAACTCCGCGCGCACCGGGTTTGTCCTAAGACCGGGCCGGCCGGCGCTAAGCCTGCCGGACCCGGATTGAAGCGTTATGAAGCTCTTACTGTGCGAATTCTTTGTTCAGTTCGTCGAGCACCGGCTTGACGAGGGATTGTTTGCTTTCGACCCACTTCTTCCAGTTCGTCTCCAAATCGCCCGGCTGAAGAATCAGGTTGGCGTATTCGGTCGCGTAGTCGAAGTTGGCTTGGTCTTTCGATCTCGACGTGTACAACTGGAAGTCCCAATCGTAAGTCGCCATGGCGCCGCCCTGCGTGCTCAGCTCCGCTTTTTCTTTGTACAGTTCCACCGAACGCTCGCGGAACGCTTTTTTGATTGCCGGGTTGATGACGCTGAAGTCATCGCCCAGTACATACAGTCCTTCGAAACGGCCCGGGTATTTGTCTTCCAGCGTCGTGCCTTCCGGCAGCGTGCTGACCAGTTCGCCGTTTTCTTCTTTCCAGTCTTCGCCTTCGAAGCCCAGGTTCAGAATGCGCTGCGCGTCTTCCGACACCGAGTATTCGATCATGTCCATGATGCGCTCGAATTTCTCTTGGGAAATGTCCGGCGAGAATACGAGCGACGACCAGAAGTTAACCTGCTCCAGGTTGCGGTATTTGCCGTCTTCGCCGATAATCAGCGCTTCGTGCACCACGTCGGAGCTGTCGAGCTTGAGGTTCTTTTTCATTGCGGTATCCATGTCTTGTCTGTAGGAAGCGAGGCCGCCCAGACCGCTCATGCCGGAAATGCCGGTCACTTTGAACGCGTCTCCGCCTTCGCTGTTTTTCCAGGTGTAGAATTCCGGATCAAGCAGGCCGTCTTTGTACGCTTGCTGAGCGAGCTTCAGGCCCGTCAGCGTGGACTCGTCGGCAGGTCCCCAGGTGTACTTGCCGTCTTCGCCTTTGTAGAACGCGGACTCGACGCGGGAATGTTCGTTGTTCGCCATCATGAAGCCTGTCAGCAGGTCGCCGGCGTTGAAAGACATCGGGATCAGGCGTTTGCCCACTTTACCCGGATCTTTTTCTTTGACCAGTTTCGCGTATTCCATCAGTTCCGTTACGGTGTACGCGTCTTTCAGTTCGAATCCGACCGCTTCCGCCCAGTCTTTGCGCAGTGCGATAACGCCGATTTGGTTCAGCAGCGGATCGGCAGGCTGGTTCTGGAAGTAGACCGGCTTGGGCAGAACGTAAGTGCCGCCGACTTTTTCTTCGAGACGTTCGCCGAGACCCGTCGAAGCGTAAGCTTTTGCCGTTTGCGGCCAACGCTCTTTCCAGTCGTCCGGGAACTTGTAGAACAAGCCCTGGTCGATGTAGTTGATCGCGTCGCCCTGCACGTAGTTCCAGCTGGCGAAGTCCGGAAGGTCGCCGGAGTTGATCCAGAGACGCATTTTTTCCGGCCACGAATCCCAGTCGATATAGTTGTAATCCCAAGTGATATTGAATTTGTCCGTGAAGAATTTGTGGAACTTGTCGTCCATTTTCGCTTTGGAAACGTCCGTTACGCTGGCATAGGAAATTTCCAGATTGTTCGCGTACGTGCCGTCTTCGTTTTTCTCGTCCGCCGTGCCCGTTTTGGCATCGCCGCCCGAACCGCAGGCGGTAACGAGTACCATGACCAGGGAAAGCGCGAGCAGGAAGAGCCCTTTGACCGAAAACATTTTGTGCGTTTTCATGTTTTACCCCCATTTGTTGTTTGGATTTTGACAATCCGGTTGACCCCTTGTACAGCTTGTCTATCGTATGATCAGGTCTTGATAGCCCCTGTCAATACCCCTTTGGCGAAGTGCTTTTGCAGCAGCGGGAAGAAAGCCATGATCGGCAGCATGGTGACGAATACCGCCGCCATTTTCATCCCGGTCGAGAACGATTGGGCCGTGCCCTGACCGACGCTTGTGGCGTTGGAGGCGTTGGTCTGCGATTCGACGATGATCGCCCGCAGCACGTTTTGCAGCGGAAGCTGCTCGGCTTTTCGCAGGAAGATCATCGCGTCGTACCAGCTGTTCCAGAAGGCGACCCCGTAGAACAGGGCGATCGTCGCCATGATCGGCGCGGCCAGCGGCAGCACGACCGAACGGAGGATTCTCCATTCGCCGGCGCCGTCGAGTCTTGCCGATTCCATCAGCGATTCCGGCAGGCCCTGGAAATAGTTCATCATCAGGATCATGTTGAATACGCTGAAGCTGCCGGACAGGATAACGGCCCAGAGCGAACCGGTCAAATGCAAGTCTTTCATGACCAGGTACAGCGGAACGATACCGCCGCTGAAGATCATGGTGAACAGTACCAGGAAGAAGATCGGCTTTTTGCCCGGGAAGCTGGGACGGCTGAGGCCGTACGCCATGCTAACCGTCAGGAACAGGCTGAGCGGAAGGCCGGCGGCCATCAGCTTGATCGTGTTCCAGTAACCGGTGCCGATGCTGCCGTCCGCGAACAGCGCTTTGTAGGACGAGAGCGTCGGCTCTTTCGGCCACATGAGCAGCGGATTTTCGGCATATTCGCGCTGGGTCGCGAAGGAGATCATGATAACGTTCCAGAACGGAATCAGAATCGACAGCGCGCCGAGCGTCAGGATCAAGAAGATGAAAATATCGAGCGCCGTCAACCGGCTGGTGTTGAATTTGCTTTTTTTGTGTTTTTTCGCCAATGTACTCATTCGGTTGCGTTCTCCTCTCTTATCGGAACAGGCCGTCTCCGCCCATCCATTTCGCAGCCCGGTCGGCCAACAGCAGCAGAACCATGTTCACGATCGAGCGGAACAAGCTGACTGCGGTCGAGAACGAGAAGTCCGTCGAGGACTGGAAGGTGATCCGGTAGATGTAGACGTCGAGTACCTGCGATACGTTCTGCGTCGCGGCATTTGCCAAGTTGAAGATCTGATCGAAGCCGGACGACATAAGCCCGCCGACCGAAAGGATGAACATGATGGTGATCGTCGGCATGATGTTCGGAAGCGTAACGCGGAACATCTGCTGCAGCCGGGTCGCGCCGTCAATCTGCGCCGCCTCGTACTGCTCCTGGTCGATCCCCGAGATGGCGGCCATGAACACGATCGCGCCCCACCCGGTCGATTTCCAGATATCCGTCAGGATGATCATCGGATAGAAGTTCTGCTCGGAACCGAGGAAGTTGATCGTCGGAAGTCCGAACAGGGCCAAGAAACTGTTGACCAGGCCGTCATAGGCCAGAACGTTGATGATGATACCCGATACGATGATCCACGACAGGAAGTGCGGGAACGTGAACGCGGTTTGCAGCACCTTTTTGTAGCGGCGCATCCGCAGCTCGTTCAGCAGCAGCGCGAGCAGGATCGGGAACGGGAACGTAATGAACAATTTGATGATGTTGACGTACAGCGTCCGCCATACCGCGTCGGCGAACGCCGGGTCGCGGAACACGTACTTGAAGTTCTCGAATCCGATCCAGGCGCTGCCCCAGATGCCGTCGTTGGCACGGTAATCCTTGAAGGCGAGCGACAGACCGCCCATCGGCAGGTAAGCGAACAGGATCAGCCAGATCAAACCGGGAATCAGCAGCGTGTACGTCATTCGGTACTTCCAGACTTCGGACAACAGACGTTTGAATTTGGATGGTTCCCCTTTGGCCGAGCCCGGGGATATAGCTGCAGGTTTCACATGACATCTCCTCACTCTTCTTGGGTCTCTATGATGCTTGGGCAAAACGGGCGGCGGACCGCGCATCGTGCAGGTGAATCGTTTCGATTGGCGGAAAAGAAAGCCGCGATCGCCGCGTGAACGGTTTCAGCAAGCGTTTACTTGTTACGCCGTTCGAAAAACGATCCCTTGTGCGCGGCGGGGATGCGAAATATCGATCCTACGCATCCTCTGCCGCTTCAGGTCACTTTGCGGCTGGAGCCGCGCTTGACGAGCATGGACTCGAATACCACATGTCGGTTCGCCGTGTCTCCCGCGATCAGGTCGAACAAAATTTCGACGCTGACATGGGCCATCTCCACGCCCGGCTGGCTGACGGTGTCGAGCGACGGATGGTAATACTCCGCCATTTCGATACCGTCGAACCCGACGATCGAAACGTCGCCGGGAATCGACAGCCCCGAGGACAGCACCGCTTTGGCGGCGCCGATCGCGATAGCGTCGGAGGCGGCGAACATCGCCGTGACGCCCAGGTTTTTGTTCAGGAGACGTTTGGCGGCCGCGAAGCCGAAGCTTGGCGCGTACTCGCAGTCTTCAACGAGCGCCGGATCGTATTCGATTCCGTGCTCTTCAAGCGCTTTCTTGTAACCCAGGAGCCGGCGGCTGCCGATCGTGTTCTCCTTAAAAGGAAACCGGGCCAGAAAACAGATGTTGCGGTGCCCCAGCGAAATCAGGTAATCCGTCGCTTTGTAGGCACTCTGCACGTCGTCGATCGATACGCTCGAAAACGCGGACGGATCGACATCTTTCAACGTGGTGATCGTCGTCAGCACGAACGGAATGCCGAGCTGGCGGAACTCTTCTTCGGAATGATCGTACGTCCCGCCCATGAAAATGACGCCGTACAGATTCTTCTCCTTGATCAGCTGCATCGCTGCGGCGATCTCGTCGACACCGTCTTCGACCTGCTGAATCATCAGCGGACAACCCCTCAGATGGACCTGACGCTCCACTTCCTTGATCATGTTGGCGAAAAAAGGATTGGAGATCCCTTTGACCATCAACGCGATCGTATTGGATCGAAGCTTCTTCAGGTTGCGGGCGTTGCTGTTCGGTACGTAGTTGTACTGCTTCACCACGGACAGCACCCGGGCACGAGTGGTATCGCTTACGACCCCGCTATTGTTGAGCACTCTCGATACCGTCGATATGCCCACGCCGGAAATTTTCGCAATGTCTTTGATATTCATCTCGTCTGCCGCTTCACCTCGCTTCCAAAATCGGTTTTGACGCCTGCTCAAACCCCTTGTCCCAAAATATCCGAATGATCGTGGGAAACGTTTCCTATCGGGCAGGAAACGTTTCCTTTACCAATCGAATCGTTTCGATACACATCATAAACCTCAATATTAGAAGTGTCAATACAGTTCTAATAAAATGTTTGAATCACAAAACCGCTTTCTGTGAACCGCTTCCAACCTTATCCAGCCAAAACGGCGTTACATGCGCTTTCTTATGCGGATTTAAGATAGTAAGCGGTTGCATAAAGAGATTATGCCCCAAATAAGTGTGACAAAAATATTCAAAGTGATTCTTTCATTTGTCTGATAGGAAACGTTACCACAACTTTCCGATACGTTTTCACCTTCTTCGTGCGCGGCAGACAAACCAAAAAAACCGAAGCGGACGAGCCGCTTCGGCTGTGCAAATCCATAAACCCGATCGATCAATCGGCAAATCCGTTTAGCCTCAACCACGAAGCTCCCTGCCCTGTCCAATTCCGTACATGTTCGTCGCCTTCGGCCATGCCCATGCCGTGTCCGCCGAGCGCATAGACATGCAGGTCGAACGGCACTCCGCTGCGTCCGAGCGCCGAAGCGAACAGCAGGCTGTTCTCGACCGGAACGAGGCCGTCTTCCGACGTATGCCACAGAAAAGTCGGCGGCGTCTCGGGCGTTACGTTGCGTTCGCTGCACAGCGCCTGAATCTCGGCTTCGGCCGCGGCCGCGCCGAGCAGCGCGATACGCGATCCGTCATGCGTGTACGGTCCGCTGAGCGTAATGACCGGATAGCACAGCATGAGCAGATCCGGGCGGCTTGATTGGCGCTCGACCGGATCTTCGGCATCCGGCTTGCCGGCATCGAACAGCGTGCCCGCCGTGGACGCGAGATGGCCGCCCGCCGAAAAGCCGAGCACGCCGACCCGGCCCGGATCGACGCCGAATTCGGCCGCGCGTTCGCGAACGGTACGCACGGCGCGCTGCACGTCGGATAACGCGCTCGGGTAGCGGTACGGCGCCACGCGGTAGCGGATCACGAAAGCGGATATGCCGAGCGTGTTCAGCCAGAGCGCGATCGGTTCTCCTTCGTGGTCGGCGCGGAACTCGTAGCCGCCGCCCGGACATACGATGACGGCCGCCTTATTCTCTCCGCTTACTAGGTACGGGAAAATGGCGGGTACGTCTTCCTCGGTCGTGCCGGCGGCATTCGGTGCGCCTTCCGGCCATAAAATTACAGGATTCATTGCTTCGTCCTCCTCATATTCGCTTCGTCTACCGCTTTATTATACGCTTTGGCGAAAAGTTCGAAAGGGGTTTCGAGAAAAAGGCCACGCTTCGCTTCCGCTCCGGTTTGCACGCGAATTATGTTAGACTGACTCCATAGGGTTAACGAAGGAGGAACGATATGGCTACCAACCGCAGGCTTGAATCCGAGCCGGATTTTCAGGAAGCGATGGATCAGGAACGGACCGTACGGGTGTTCCGCGATGACGAGATGCTGAACGCGGGCGGCCTGATCATCCGGTTCGACTCGTCCATGGTCGCTGTTCAATCAAGCGTCAGCGATCTGGATTATTATGACCGGCACCGCTGCGAATTTTACGAATTGCGACGTTAGGGCGGTTAGATTGGATGTCCACAGCCTCATATGGTGAAAAAGCCTTCGGCCGATTTTCGGTCGAAGGCTTTTTTGGCGTTTGGATCAGAAGCCCGATGGTGCGGAGACGGGAGATGGAAAAAGCGGGCGCGGGAGCCTTGCAGCGCGAGGATGCAGAAGCGCGAAGATGCAGACGTTTGAGGATGCAGACGTTCGAGGATGCGGATATAAAAAAGCCCGCCGGAGAGGCGGGCTTCAAGAAAAGCGGTGTAAGACGGCTGTCTTACGCTGTCTTACACGCTGGAGAGCCTAGCGGCCGCTTCGCTTCTTGGCGGCCAGCAGGCGGTCCATGGCGCTGCCGCCGTCATCCGGCGGCGCAGGTTCGTCCGGCGGCTTCGCGCGGCCGGACGGCGGATCGCCGCGGGAGGCTTCGCCCGCGGAACGTTCGGCCGGCTGCGCACGGCCGGTGCCGCGCTCCGCGCGGACGCGGTCCACGGCGGAGGCCAAGCCTCCTTCCGCCGCGGACCCCGGCTCCCCGCCTGCTGCGCGGGGAGCCTCGGCCGGCCGCTGCGCAGGCG